>JBJXGB010000016.1:0-30467 GCA_046152935.1 Cytophagales bacterium | reverse complement strand
TTGATCAAACCAGTGCTTGAAGCTAGACTCTTGTTCGTTAGCAACAACTTTTCCGTGATGAACTTTAGCCAGAAAAGCGATTATTGGGCTGGGTTCAAGGAAGAGTTTGAATTCTTCAACTCAATACTGTACAGGCAACAAATGCAGCAACCCAAAAGTGATAACATGGCTCAAATGTACAACTATGCCATTCAAACCAAGGGGTTGTTGTTGAATAGTGATGCGAAGTTGCGTAGAAAAGTGCTTACTTCGGGCGATTCATCGCTTAGTGCAACTTACAACGAATGGCTTTACCAAAAAGAATATTATGCGTTAGTCGCTACATTTTCTAAACAACAATTGATGGAAGATAAAATTAGCCCTGAAGAAATAGGCTTATATATTGAAGATCTCGAAAAGCAAATCAATGTTAAAACAGGCAATCTGCTAACCTTTTCAAAGGTTTTTGATTGGAAAGATGTAAAAAATGCTCTGCCAGAAAAGTCTACCTCGGTAGAGATGGTTAGGTTTAGGTATTTTAATCAAAACTTTACCGATACAGTCATTTATGCGTGTTTGTCTATTTCAAAAGAAGATGCAAATGGTCCGAATGCCATTTTTTCAACGGATGGAAAATTGATGGAAAGCTCTTATTTGAAATATTACCGCAATGCCTCTATCAACAAACTGGAAGATGAAAATTCCTATACCAATTATTGGAAACCGTTTGTTGCTAATGTGCCTAGTGGTAATACCATCTTTTTCTCATCTGAAGGCGTGTATAATCAGATCAACCCTGAGATGCTGTATGACGAAACAGTGAAAAAATATGCCCTTGAAGCCAATACTTTTGTTTTCGTTTCCAGCACCAAAGATTTGGTAGCCGAAACGGAGAAGAAAAAGGTTGAGAAGTCTTTGGAATCAGTTTATTACTTGTTCGGAAACCCTAAATTTTATGACCAAAAACTGATTGGCAGAAAAGATACCGTTGCTAATCTGCCTGGTGCGGCAAAGGAGATAGAAGATATAAGTGCTGTCTTAACTAAAAATGCAAGGAAGAATATAAAACTTTTAGGTTCGAATGTGACCGAGGACACCCTAAAAGCAATACAAAACCCATCTGTTATTCATATCGCCACCCATGGTTTCTTTATGGAACAAAATTATGATGAGTCAGCGACTCAAAATCCCATGTTAAATTCTGGATTAATGCTTTCAGGATCAGGAAATATACTAGCCACGCTAGAAAGCACTTATATCAATCAAAAACCAGGCATTTTAACGGCCAGTGAAGTGATGGAGCTCAATTTCTCGAATACTAATCTAGTTGTGCTTTCTGCTTGCGAAACGGGCAGAGGGCAGGTAGAAGTGGGCGAAGGTGTATATGGATTGCAAAGGGCTTTCTTGGTAGCTGGAGCGAAAGCAATTATACTAAGTTTATTCAAAGTTGATGATGAAGCTACCCGATTGCTTATGAGTAAATTCTATGAAAAATCGATCCAAAATGGTGGGGACTACAGAAAAGCATTTAGAGAAGCTAAACAAGCATTGAGGGACAGTCCAGAATTCGAGAAACCCGTATTTTGGGGATCTTTCATCATGATTGAAGGCAAACCAGCTAAAAACAATGGCACTAGGAAAAGTAACCAAGGTATTTAAGTACTAGATTATCAGATTGTTTACAATTGTAGTAAACCTTTCAATTCTTTTGAAATCGCAAAAAACAGAGCCATTACCAAGCCAATAGAAGCACCTATTGCCATATTAGAGCCAAATGAAGATATTTTTTTGTTGTAAGGCTTCGTTAATTTGGTAAATTCTTGAATGACAAGAAAATCTTGCCTAGTCTCTAAACCTTCTCTTATTTCCATTTGTTTTTCGTATAGTTTTATTACTGTTTCGTTTATCGAACTAGGTGCATATAAGTAGAAAGCTGCCTTGTTTGCATTTCTATTTGGAATTTGATTTCGTTTCAACGAATCCAATAAATCAATCTCCTGCACAATGCGATCATAAATACCTTTCCGAGATTCAAGCAACAAATTTGTTTTGAATTTTGTGTATTTATTGGTGCTCACCATTTCTGGTAATGCGTTGTTCAATTTCACGAACAAATCTGCACTTTTCACAGTCACTTCAATACTAAATTTGTTGGTAATCAATACCTCATCTTTCATCTTGTTGTTGGGTATTATTTGACTTTTGATATCAATATTTTTTATTCCACGCACTTCGACAGAATCTAATTTCAGCAAAGAAGCAAGCTCCGCATAATTTTCATCTTCGATCAATGTTTTGCAGTTTTGAATAATAGGAGTTACATCTTCCGTGTTTAGAATATTTGAAATGGCTACAAGATTTGACTTGAATAGGCTTGGCTCAATTAGGATTTTTGCTAAACCTGCCAAAGCCCCAATGGAGGCAGAAAGAATCAGTACTTTGATGTTTTTCCTGATAAATTGCACGATGCTTTTGAACAATTCTATCAAATTGATTTCATCATTTGCTGATGGTCCCATTCAGTATTGAATTTTTTGATTTGAGTGCAAAGGTATTTTTTTCTTGGTTTAAATGGTGTTTTTTTTCGATTTATAATTCAATTATTAATGTTAGCTGTAAACCGCAACATTAAAAAACTTATAGGAAAGTCCGTTTTGCTGTTTTTTTTTTAGTTACTTTGATCAATGGTTTTCCAAAAACACAGGCGATTTGCAGAAAGTCCGATTTTAATCGGGCTCGAGATGGTGGGGATTTCGATGATACTTGTAGGCACATTGGTATCGCACGTCAGGCTTACTTATGCCAATATTGGGCTTTTGATATGTGGGGTTTGTGTATTTGTCAATTATTCATTGGGTGTAAAACCGGTTTTTATTTTTAACAAGAAAATAATTTGGGCTTTTGCATGCATGTTGTTTGTCTACATCATATCACTTTGTATTCACCAAGAGGGCTGGCAAGTTTCTTGGGAATACCTTAGAAATAAAATGCTGTTGGTGGGGTTTCCATTGGTTTTTTGCCTTGTACGATACAGATGCAGAGCAATAGAGTACATTTATGTTTGGCTATATATTGGATTTGCAAATCTGATATGTCTTTTTGCGACCTTAAATTACATATTTTATTTAGATAATAATTTTTCAGGAAATGATGTCTTAAATGAACGGTATATTCCTTTTGCGATTCAGCATCACATGATTTCAATCATGATTAATGTTGTAATTTTCCTAACACTAGATTTTTATTTTAAAAACAAAGAGAATTTACAAATTTGGCAAACCATAGGTATTGCAATAGTAATATTAGCAGATTTCGCCTTTATTTTTATAACTGGGGCAAGAGTGGGCATGTTGATTCTAATTATTTCAATAATAATTGTCTTATTTTATAAGTTAAAATCAGCAAAAAAATTAGTTATCCCAATTTTAATTGTCTGCATTGCAATTTTTACGCTCCTTTTCAATTTTAGTGCCAGTGTGAAAGGCAGAATTGAAAAAACGATTAGTGAGATTAACTATGTTGTTAATTCTTACAAAAATGAAGATACTAAAGTAGAGCACGTAGGTAACTTTACCGCGCGCATTATATCTTATCAAGATAACTTTGAATTGATAAAGCTAAATTTTTGGACTGGAATTGGTTTGGTTCAATTTGACGAAACCTTGGTTCGGCATTTCGATACAATCTATGCCAAAGACGATTACGTGCACCGACAGTTTCCGCCCAATACTTGGTTGCGCTATGCATTATCGATGGGAGTACCTTTGATGTTTTTGTTTATGCTGTTTTTTCTAATGCCACTATTTTTAGATAGTAATTTTAAGAATATGCTTGTTTTATTGTCGTTCTTATCTCTCTTTATCTATTCCAACAGCGAAGCCCCTTTAGAATATACCATGCCATTTCGGTTTTATGTAGTATTATTGTGTCTTGTCTTTAGAAATCAATACGCTCTAAACCCGAATGATAATATCGTTAATACTCGAAAGTGATACAACTAGTGCATGAAATAAGTTGTCTAGATTCTCGGGTAGTCAATTTTATTGATATCATTGTACTGAACTTAGTATTGGAAAAAATAATTAACCAACACAATGAGATTTAGTGATTTATTTTATTTATCAGTTCTTTATTTTATTTTAAATTCTTACTATACATTTTGAAAAATTATTATAGCCGAAAAAACTCAAATTACTTTAATACTTCAGGTAGGATTGATTTGGTCGATTTCTTGCCAAAAAAAGGCAAATTAAAAATACTTGAAATTGGCGCGAGTGGAGGGGATACATTATTGTACCTAAAAAACAATAACTTTGCAGACGAGGTTTGGGGTGTTGATTTATTTGCCCAAGAAAATTCAAATCAGAGCAATAGAGCGATTGATAATTTTTTCATTGGAGATATTGAAAAAATGGATTTGGAACTTTTTTTTGAAAAGGAATATTTTGATGTTATTCTATTGCCAGATGTCCTAGAGCATTTGCTAGACCCTTGGACCATGGTAGAAAAGATTAATGCCTATCTAAAAATTGATGGTGTAATTATCTCTAGCATTCCAAATATTCGCGAATTTAAGACTTTATTCAACTTAGTGTTCAAAGCAGACTTTAAATATGATGAATCTGGAGTTTTAGATAAGACACATTTGCGGTTTTTTTGTAGAAAAAACATTATTACTCTGTTAACTCTCCAAAATTTACAAGTGGTTAATGTGTGTCCAAGCTTTGAAAAGCATCCTCTTTTAAGGAGAAAAAAAATTTTGAACGGACTAACATTCGGTTTATTTAAAGATTTTTTAGCACAACAATATATAGTGGTATCTTTAAAAACTAAATGAAGTTGATTTGCACAATTACTACAAAAGGATATCATTAAATCTGTTTTCTTTATTAACTGTTCAATTTTTTTCAAACCTTTTACCGATAATTATTCTACCATATATACTGCGTATTGTTGGATTAGAAAAGTACGGGGTAACTTGCTTGTTATTTGCTTCCATAAACTACTTTTCAACTTTCGTTGATTACGGATACACACTCACAGCAGTTAGAGAAGTTTCAATCAGCAGAAATAATTTATTGAAACTTCAAGAAATATATAATAAAGTAATGTCAATAAGATTGCTGTTATGCATTGTTGGACTTTTGGTACTAAATATCTTTATTTTTTTTAATAATGGAACGTTTTTTTTTCTATTAAATACAACCTATCTTTACGTATTTGCTCAAAATTTATTTCCAGTTTGGTTTTTTCAAGGTGTAGAAAACTTAAAGTTAATATCAACATTAAGTTTGATTGGTAAAATTTTATACGGGCTATTGATCTTTTTAATTGTTCGGAGTGAAAACGATTATATTTATATTAATTTGTTAAATTCAGTTTGCATTTTGGTTATTGCGATTTATGCCAATATAGAAATAAGGTCTAAATATGACATTATTTTCAAATTTATTACTTTTAAGAAATTAAAGTTGTATTTAATTAGCAACTTTAATATTTCACTTTCATTTTTTTTGCAGAGTGTTTACATCAACTCAAATCTTATTGTTTTGGGATATGTAGGTAGTGCAGCTATGGTAGGCTATTATAATTTAGCTGACAAAATATTAGGTCTTGCAAGGCAGCTGCTATCGGTGATTTTTAATGCAACTTATTCAACACTATGTTCTATAACAAACGAATATAACGCATTAGCTGTGAACAAATATATTGCTAAAATGATTTTTGTATTATTTACATTATTCTCACTTTTAAGTTTGTTTATTTTCTTTCTCAGTGATCAAATTGTTACTGTTGTAAATGGTACTATGGATAGTCAAGCTTCAAATGTTCTGCGAATTTTAGCATTTGTCCCAGTTGTTGTAGCTTTGAACCTTCCGTTTAATCAAATCTTACTTGCATACGAAAGAAATAATCAATATTTATTGACGTTTTGGCTCGCCTCAATAGTGAATTTAGTAATTAATTTTATGATTGTACCCAAGTTTTTTCATATTGGGTCAGCCATTAGTTGTCTAGTAACTGAATTATTAGTAACGATAATTTTAATGATATTTTCTGTTGACGTACTAAAAAAGAATTTTTTAACTTCAATTAACTAGATGAGTGCTAAAGTAGTGATATTGTTAACTGCAACTGTCGATCCTAATGGGATGATTTATACCAAGTTAAATAACCCTCACGTAAGAGAACAGCAGTACATTAAGGCAATTCTTAGGTGGGAGAAAATTTCAAAAATTGTCCCTATCGTTTTTATTGAAAATTCTGGATATGAAGTAAATTTGTTTAGGTCAAAACTAAAAAATTCTGAAAATCCAAATTTTTATTTTGTAGGGTTCAATGGTAATGATTATGATCGAAATCTAGGTAAAGGCTACGGTGAGTTACTCTGTATAGAACATGGTTTAAAGATGTGTAAGTTAATTAGTCCGAATTCAATTGTGATCAAAGCAACTGGTAGGTATTTCGTTAGAAATATTCTAAGTTATGTTGATTATGTGAACTCCAATTTACAATTTGATTTATTTATAGATTTTAATAAAAACTTAACATACAGTGATTCCAGGATATTTGCATTTAAGCATGATTTTTTCCATAATTTTCTATTTAAGTACATTAATGTTATTTGTGATAAGAGTGGAATAATATTTGAAAATGTACTTTCCAAAGCCGCACTCGAATATATTTTAGAAAATAAAAAAATTTGCATTCTAAATGACCATCCTAGAATATCTGGTAAAAGCGGAACCTTTAATGAAAATTATCATGATTCTTTAATTTCTTGGCTGCCACGTGACATCAGGCAAAAAATTAAAAAATATTTCTTTGGTTATTAGTACTAATTTTCAATTACGGATGACGTCTGTAAATAGTGTAGCGAATAATAACTTCGTAGAAAATTATGTTTATGTGTAGAATATCAATGTAAAAAAGTGTCTTTCAACGATTATTAATTTTCTGTGCTTAAGCTTTTTTTTTACTTATTCATATTTTTTAGCCCCTTTACCTCTTACTTTGCAATGTCTGCTTGGTTAAGGTTTCCAGTTTTATTGATTATTATTGCGTCTTTGATATTTTTTACTCAAATAATATTTTCAAATCCTTCAATTAATTTGAACAAGTTTGCAATTGTAGATAAAAAGTATGTCTACATTTTTTTTTTATTATTCTTTTGCTTCGTTTCGTTATTACTAGGTGATGTTGAAGGCAAAAGCGTCAATCATTTTTTTGCTGTTTGTTTTACTCTTGTTTTCTATTACATTGTACCAAACAATATCATTAACCACCTAAAAATTGAATCAAATTCTGTTTTAAAAATCATTACACTTAGTTCATTTTGCTGCTGCTTTATCATCATACTTGACTGGTACTTTATTAATTTCCTAAACATAGGCTTTAGAAATTTTTTTGTTACTATCGACCACAAGATAGCAAGTATGGATTATTATTATAAAGGGTATTTTATTGCCGTGGGAGGGGTTGCTGAAGAGCCTGCAAACATGGCTCTTTTTTTAAATATATTTTGTCCCTTGTCGTTATATCATTTAAAGCAAAATAGATCATTCGTTAAGTATTTTTTTTTATTAGTTATGTATATATGTTCAATGGTTTTTCTCAGCTCTATTGCTGGAATATTTTGGCTTATTTTAGCAATAGTGTTGGTTAATACTAGATATATATTATTTAAAAATAGGAATTTAATTTTTAGCTTAATATTTATATTTCTTACTTTTTTGTCCATTTTTATTTTAAAAGATTCAAATTTTTTCTCTGAGTTTTATTCTAAAATATTTCTTTCCGAAGATAATTTGTCTTCATTTTTAAGAGTGCAGTCATGGCTTAAAGGTTTTGAAGTTTTTTTTCATAATCCGCTTTTCGGTGCTGGTCCAGGATATGGAGTTTTTGCATTAGGAACAGGTTATCATAGCTTTTACCTTACAATATTGGCTGATGTCGGATTATTTGCTTTTATATTTCTTTTCTTGTTTTTATTTTCGTTCCAGAAATATTTAAAAGTAATTAGAAGTAAATATTTAAAAGTATCTTTCATTGCAGCGATCGGTCATTATTTAGTGATATCGGACTATTATCATGCTCCTTTGTGGATGCTGCTAATTATTATTAACATTGTCAAGGATGAAAAGCTAATTCTTTTAAAAAATGAAAATAAGTATCGTAACGCCAGTTTATAACGGAGAAAAGTTTATTGACCAAACGATTCAATCAATATTAGCCCAAAAATTTAGAAATTTCCAGCACATCGTAATGGATGGTCTTTCAGAAGATAATACTTTAGAAATAGTAAAAAAATATTCGAATATAAATTTGGTTTCTCAAAAAGATAGCGGACAAACTAACGCTCTTAACGAAGGTTTCAAATTGGTTGATGGGGATATCTTAGCTTGGCAAAATGGCGATGATTTATACTTTCCTGATACTTTTCAGATTGTTAATGATTTTTTTGAATCAAATCCTACTGTAGATTTGGTTTATGGAAACTATCAGTTGATTAACGAGAAAGATAATTTAATATGTAACGTAAGTCCGCCTCATTGGAATAAATGGTTGTTTATTCACGGCAGATTTTGCCCAGTACAACCAACTGTTTTTTGGAGAAAAGAGGTTTTTGAAGCAGTTAAACCATTAGATGAAAAATTATTTTTCTGTATGGATGTTGATTTTTATAGCAGAGCAATTAAGTTGGGTTTCAAATTTGAAAAAATCAATCAACTTTTAGGGAAATTTAGAGTACATGATGAAAGTAAAACCCAAAACAAACTCAATGTAAAAAAACATTTTAAAGAATATAATGATGTACTTTCTAAAAGATTCGATTACAAAATAAGTGATTTTTTATTTTTTTATTTTTTTACACTCAGAGCAAGTATAACTTCGAAACTTTCAAAAATAGGTCCAGGATATTAATAATATGATAAATCAATTAATTTGCTTAAAATGTAGTAGCAGTATTATTGCGGATACAGAAAACAACCATACTTTGAAATGTATAAATTGCAATAGTAAGTATCACGTTGTTAATGGAATTCCTGTAATTATTGGAGATCAGTTGAGTGTGTTTTCTACAGATGATTTTATAAGTAATAAAAATCTATTTTTTGATATTTCAAAGAAAGGTAAATTTTTTTCTAAAATTTCTAAATTATTGCCCCAGCTTGGTGGTAACAATTTAGGAACTAAAAATTTCGATTTTCTCGAAACCTTAATAACTAAAGATAGCAATGTCAAACCAAATGTATTGATTATTGGAGGAAGTATTGTAGGAGATGGAATGAAGAATTTTATTGTTTCATCAAAAATAAATATTTTAGAAAGTGATGTTTCGTTTGGTGCACGTACAAAGATTATTTTTGATGTGCATCAAATTCCATTTCAAGATCAAACTTTTGATGCTGTAATAGTGCAGGCTGTTTTAGAACACGTAATCGACCCAATAAAATCGGTTAAGGAAATTCATAGAGTCTTAAAAAGTGAAGGAATTGTTTATTCCGAAACCCCATTTATGCAACAGGTACATGGAGGAGCCTTTGATTTTCAAAGATATACTCGCTCTGGACATCGCTATCTGTTTAAAGAATTTGAAGAGATAAAAAGTGGCGCAACTGCAGGCTCTGGTACTGCTTTAGCTTGGTCCTTACAGTTTTTCTTATTATCAATGTTTGGATTTAATAATAGAATTAATTTAGCAATAAAGTTGATTTCTAGACTGCTCTTCTTTTGGCTAAAATACTTAGATGTTTTTGATAATTTTCTAAAAACTAAATATGACGGTTCTTCAGGATTTTATTTTATTGGAAAAAAATCAAATAGTAGCATGAGTTATAAGGATATTATTTCATATCATCGGTGAAACGAAGTTTTTGTGTATAAAGTTTGATTGAAATTAAGTTCAATTAAATGTATTGTCAAATCATTTTAATAAATAGATATATTACTATTCTAGTTTTCAAAGAATTATTTAGCCACTTACACATGCTGTGAAAATATTACATATAATAACCGGACTTGAGTATGGTGGTGCTGAAAGATTATTAGTAAATCTTACTAATTTGCAGGCCTTGGATCATGAAATTACTGTCATTTATTTTAAGGGAGTCCCTCATTTGAAAAATCTATTCAATAGAGATATTACTATCATAAATATTCCCTACAATATTTACGTGCTTAAAAATTTGAGAACTTATCTGGTAAACAACAACCCAGATGTTATTCATACTCACTTGGGACATGCAGATTTGATCGGAATGTTAGCTTCTATTGGTCTTAAATCAAAATTAGTTTGCACTATGCATAACATTTGGTTCAAACGTAATAGTTTGGATTACCTTATTTTTTTTTGCTATTTTGTTTTGTTTAAATTTATCACTTCCAATCACTCAGTAATTTGTATTTCAAAATCTGTTTATGACCATGTCAAAAATAGATTAGGAGTTTCTATAAATAAGATTTTTTTGGTTTATAATGCAATTCCTGAGCTAAAAGTTAATGAATCTAAAGCTGAATTGAGAAAATTGTTAGGATTTGTCGATGACCAGTTTGTTGTTTTATTTGTTGGAAGATTATCTCAACAAAAATCTGTCTCTACTTTAATTAGATGTGCTCCACTTCTAATTGAGAAAATTCCGAATTTGAGAATTATTTTAGTTGGCGAAGGTAAGATGGAGAACGAACTTAGACATTTAATTGAACAGTTATCTGTTGAAAACCACGTAGAATTTAGGGGTGTAGTTGAGAACCCAGAGTACTATTTTAAAGCGTCAGACATTTTTGTTTTACCTTCTATTTTTGAGGGTTTTGGTATTGTGATTTTAGAAGCCTTTAGAGCTTCTTTGCCGGTAATCGCAACTAATATAGAAGGGCCGTCCGAATTAATTGTGAACCATAAGAATGGGTTGTTATTTAGACCTAAAGACTATATTATGTTGTCAGAGCAAATCTTAATTATGTACCTTAATGTAAATTTGCGAAAAGAAATGGCATTATCAGGTTATGAAACTTATGAAAAGAAATTTCGAATGCTTAAGTACAATTCTGATATAAATGAAATATATAATGTCAAAAGTAACAATACTACATATTATTGAGTCAGGTGGTGGGTCTTTCAATTTCATTTTAGATTTGGTTAAGAATATCCCTCATTACCATCATGTAATTGTCTACGGTGAAAGGACTTTTGATTTTAACTTAGATTTTAGTAATGATTTTCAAAATGCATCTTTTGTAAAATGGGAATTTGCATTTAGAGAGATCTCAATTTTAAATGATTATAAAGCATATAGACATTTAAAATCTATTTTTTTAACCTTAAATTTTGACATTGTACATTTACATTCTTCAAAAGCTGGATTTTTAGGAAGGCTTGCTTTATGGCAGTTGCGAATCAAAAACGTTGTTTTTTCAACGCATTGTATTTCTTTTTTAAGGAAAGATATTTCTATTCAAAAAAAAATGTATTTCATTTCCATTGAAATATTGGCAAATTTTCTTTGCGGAAAGGTTGTTGCTTGTTCAGATTCTGAATCAAAAGAGATTAATAGATACTTTATTAATTCTGTTTCTATTCCAAATGGGGTACAAATTGAAGATAGCTATAGCGAAAAAGAAGCCAATTCGAATAAAATCATTGTTGGTACTGTTGGTAGAATATCAGAACAAAAAAACCCAAAATTGTTTAACCAATTAGCTAGGTATTTTGAAGATCATGATAATATAGAATTTATTTGGATAGGTAGTGGTGAACAAGTTGGGTATTTGGATTCTAAAAATGTTAAGGTGACTGGTTGGTTAAATAAAGCAGATTTAGACATGAAAATGTCGGAAATTGATATATACTTATCAACATCGCTCTGGGAAGGTTTACCCCTAAGTGTGCTCGAGGCGATGAATCATAGCAAACCATTAATATTACATAATTGTATAGGAAACTGCGATTTAGTTGAAAACAATATCAATGGTTTTTTATTCGATGAGTTCGAGGTAGCTGTTGAGAAAATTTTATTTTTCGTCAACAACACTAAGAAAATTCCAGAGTATGGAAAAAAATCTAAAATTTTAGTTTCTAACAGATTTAGTATGAAGAAAATGGTGGATAAATATCTAAATCTCTATGATTCTATTTGTGTCAAAATCTAATCTCAAACGATTTTCAATCAATTAATAGCCATTATCCGAGCAGTTTTTTGCGTGGACTAATTTGAAAAAACTCAAAAAACCATGCCAACTTGCATCATTTTCGGGGGCTCTGGATATATCGGCACCAAACTGGCCGAATATGTAATTGAGCGCAAAATATTTTCTACTGTTTATTTGGCCGATATCAAAGATTCGCTCATCGAAAATAATCATGGGATTGTGTTTAATAGAATAGATGTTCGCAATCCTATTCCTACAAGTATTATAAAACATCCTATTGATTGGGTGTTCAATTTTGCGGCAATACACCGCGAACCCGGGCATTTATCTCCTGAATATTTTGAAACCAATATCAAGGGTGCCGAAAATGTATGTTCTTTTGCAGAGAAAGTGGGTTGTAAAAATATTTTTTTTACGGCAAGCATATCAGTCTATGGCCCTACTTTGAGGCCAACAGATGAATATACACTCACCACACCCAATACTCCTTATGGAATTTCTAAATTAACGGCCGAATACATACACAAAAACTGGTGCAATGCTGAAAAAGACAGAAAATTAGTAGTAGCTAGGCCTGGCGTAATTTACGGCCCTGGCGACCCTGGCAATATTCTGAGGATGATAAAAGCAGTTAAAAAAGGGTATTTTGTGCTTCCAGTTACGCCTAAAATTAGAAAATCGTACGGCTACATCTATGGATTATTGGAAAGTATCGTTTTTATGATGAACCAGCCCGAAAAATTTGCTACCTATAATTATGTAGAAAAAGAAACAGAAACCTTGGGCGATCTAATAGCAATAATCAATAAAGAATTGGGCACGAATGGTAAGATCATTAGATTTCCGATGGTTCTATTGAAAATTGCGGCATCGGTTTTGCATACATTCTTTCCAAATATCAATGGCATTCATCCTGAAAGAGTAAAAAAAGTGGCCAGACCTACCCACATTATACCAAAGGTGTTGCAAGAAAAAGATTTTGTGTTTAATTACGATTTTCAAAAATCTTTAAACCATTGGAAATCAATTAGTAATGCTGATTTTTAGCACAGCCTGTGATCTAATGATGGTGCTTCTTTCCTGAAATTGGTTTGCTGGTGTCAATGGCATGGTAATCGTGGATTCCAGCATTTAACTTTTTACTTTTTCCTGATTCCACGGCTTTTGCATTGTTTTGTGAGCGAGTATAGTCGTTTACACCCACTTCTATATAGACTTTTGTTGTTTTTGTAGAAGAGCAAGCTGTAAAACTTAGAAGGAAGGTCAAGCAAATAATATCTCGTAGTTTCATAACTTATATTTGTTTATGGTAGTTTTTTTTGGTAGAATTATTTCGATTTTATATCGAAAGTTGGCTTTATTGATAGAAAGTAAAACGTAATTTTGCACCCTGAGTTTGAAAGACATTTTGTTCACATGTGTAATAAATGTAGGTTGACGACAGCTATAATCTTTGTAAAAAATTTAGAAACTACTGATAATCTGTTATTTAACAAAAATCTACTGAATGTTAGCATATAATATTGGGATACTTTTTTATGGCTTTTTGATAATTATTGCATCAAAATTTAGTGAAAAAGCAAAATTGTGGATGCAAGGAAGAAAGGGTATTTTTGATAAAATGCATCAAGAAATGTGTAACATAAAAGGAGATATTCTTTGGTTTCACTGTGCTTCCTTGGGTGAATTTGAGCAGGGAAGGCCTATCATTGAAAAAATTAAAGTTCTACATCCACAGTACAAGATATTGCTTACTTTCTTTTCACCTTCAGGCTTTGAGGTGAGAAAACATTACGAAAAAGCGGATTTTGTCTATTATTTGCCTTTAGATACTGCCATTAATGCTCGAAAATTCATCGAAATTGCGAAGCCCAAGATGGCTTTTTTCGTAAAATATGAATTTTGGTTTCACTATTTGACAGCATTAAAAAAGAGTGATATTCCAGTATATTCCGTATCTTCTATCTTTAGACCAAACCAGATATTTTTCAAGCCATACGGTAAATTTTATAGAAATATGCTCGGATTGATCAGTCGATTTTTTGTTCAAAATACTGAATCTGAGGTACTTCTTAAATCCATCGGCATTGAATCTAAAGTAACTGGAGATACACGTTTTGATAGGGTAAATGCTGGCTTACAGACCAAGAAAGACCTACTTTATATAAAACGCTTCAAAAAAGATAGCAGATTGTTTGTAATAGGCAGCAGTTGGAAAGAAGATTTAGATGTGTTGGCTGAGAGTATAAATGATTTTTATTTGGATAAGAGCACGATTGGAAATATCAAAGTAGTAATTGCCCCTCACGAAATTTCAACAAAAAACATTCAATACATCCAAAATAAAATACAAAGACCTATACTTCTTTATTCTGACCTACAAAAGAAAGATTTATCGCTTTTTGACATCTTGGTGATCGATAATGTAGGAATGCTTTCGTCTATTTACGCATACGCTGACTTTGCTTACGTGGGTGGCGGTTTCGGCAAAGGTTTGCACAACATTTTGGAGGCAGCGGTATATGGAATGCCAATTTTCTTTGGCTCGAAATACGAAAAATTTCAGGAAGCGGTTGATTTGGTGGCACAAGGAGGTGCTTTTTCTATCTCAAGTTCTGAAACTTTCGAGACAAAATTTAAGCAAATTGCTAGCGATCAATTTTATTTCGACCAATGTAAATCTGTTACAACCAATTATGTACAACGAAATGTAGGTGCTACTGACAAAATATTGAAGCATCTTAATCTACTGTGAATGAGTACTTAAGCGGTATTGTATTCATTGTTTACATTATCATTCCAATACCATTTATCTAAAAAAAATAGTAACTTAAAATTAGCATAAATGAATGGACTAATTCTCAAATCTGTTGGCTCGTGGTACGATATATTGGGGGAAGATAAAAAGCTTTACAAAGGCAGATTAAAGGGTATATTCAAATTACTGGACAAAAAACTCACCAATCCAATTGCTGTGGGCGATAATGTTGGTTTTGAGGCGGAAGAAAATCAGCAGACGGTTGTTATCGATCAAATAAAAGACCGAATAAACTATATCATTCGAAAATCTGTCCATAAATCTCAGCATTCTCACATCATCGCTGCCAATATAGATGAAGCATTTTTAGTGGTAACATTAGTCTCGCCACAAACTTCGCTTGGATTTATAGATCGATTTTTGACTTCCGCAGATAGTTTTAGGATACCTGTTTCAATGATATTTAACAAAATAGATTTATATGATGAAAAGGCAATAAAATACCACGATGAATTACTAAATGTTTATCAAACTATTGGATACAGGTGTTTTTCTTTATCAGCAGCGCAAAACATTGGTGTTGAGCCATTGATAAAATATATGAAAGGAAAGAAAATTTTGATTTCAGGGCATTCTGGCGTTGGCAAATCTACCTTGATGAACAGAATAAGCCCTAACTTGGATTTGAAGACATTACCAGTATCGAATTTTGCTAACAAAGGCGTTCATACCACTACATTTGCTGAAATGTTTGATTTAGGAAACGATACATTTTTGATCGATACGCCTGGCATCAAAGAATTTGGTCTTTTTGAAATAGAAAAGTACGAAATTTCACACTTTTTCCCTGAAATGCGAGTGCTTATTGGCCAATGTAAATTCAATACTTGCATACACGTAAACGAACCAGGCTGCGTGATTAAACAAGCTGTAATCGAGGGCACTATAGCCGAAAGCAGATACAAAAGCTACTTGAGTATGCTTCAAGATGACGACAACAGGCAATAGCCAATCAAGGCTAAGAATTATGCCTTAATTCATTGATTTTTAATTCTTTATCTATTGCTTGAAAAGTTTTTTGCTTCAATTGATTCACATCATCCAAAGTCATCCCGGTGGTCTGGATTGGCTCCAAAAAAATAGCTTTGCTTGGTTTAATACGCACATTAAACATATCTTCATCGGGTAAAATCAGGTAATTGTTCAAAATAGCCACCGGCACCACTGGCACTTGCATATCGATGGCGGTAATAAAGGCTCCATCCTTAAAATCTATCATTTCTGGTCTTTTTCCTACTTTAGGAATAGTGCCCTCAGGAAAAAAAACAGGTGAAATGCCATTTTTGATAGCTTCCTTGGTCCTGTCAATCACCTCCCTGCGGCTATCTGCATTTTTTCTATCCACCAAAATATGTGTTCGCGAATAAACGTAGCCAAAGAGAGGAATCTTCCCAAGTGAACTTTTACCAATAAAACTCAAATCTTGTTTGATGCTGATATATAAAGTGGGAATATCTGCATAAGAAGTATGATTGGCACAGTATACGTAGGCTTGTCCTTTCGATGGCTTGAAACGCCAAGTTGGTTTAGCAAGAATGCCAGTAAAAATAAAAACTGAATAGCCCCAAATTCTAAACATCCAGTGGTTGAAAGTTTTGGACCATCTAAAGTTTGAAGAGATAAACAAAAGCGGGTAAAGGACTAGAAAAAAGCCCAGAAAAACTATCAAAGCGTAGAACGCAAATATTTTTTGAAGCAACGAAGTTAATTTTGGCATTTTGCAATGATATATTTTTCAAAAATATAAATAAACTTTATATTAAGACCCAAGCAAATTAATTTCCAAATCGTGCATCTAAGTTGAATGGACGTATGTGCTTGATTTTGAAGCTTTTAAAATCTGGATGAAAAATATTAACAATACAATTATACTCTTCTTCCATAATCACAGAAGGCACTTTTATGACAGCATACTTATTGGAATGAATAAGCTCTGTACCGTAATTTTTGGTTTCATTTGGATGCTTAATTTCGTTCCAATTAATAGGTAAATCATTCACATTTATCGTAAAAATTTGCTCCGTTTCAATTGAATACGTCAGTAAAGATAACCTGGGAACGATCGTTTGCATGTTTGAAGAGCAAAATAACTCGCACAAACTCAAAGCACGGTTTTCGGCAGTATATATGCAAGGTGTACCCATATTATTCCATCTTGCTCCATAAAGCCTCGAACCTTCACCAGAGAAATCGTTGGCATAGCGGGTTTGTGATATTCTATAAAGTTCGATCATTAGGAAGGAATACCGTAAGCCATACGCCCTATGATGTTTTTGACTTCATTGATGCCATAAAATGTGTCGAGAAATGCAATAGGCTTCTCTTGGCCTAAAGCCAAAATTGGGGTGTTCATCCATTGGTAGAAACGATCCCTTTCTTCAAAAACATCAAATCCAAACTCATATAAATCGGCCAAGGCAAGCATTTTCTCAGATGTACTTGTTTTGAATGGCTCATCATCTTCTCTTCTTTGTATGGTGCGAGGATTGATGTCGAGCAAATTTGATAACGTTTCTAAATCGAGATTGGTGTTTTTCTTTAATGTTAATAAGTTCTTTTTGGTGAGGCCAAGGCGAGCAGTATCTATGTAGGTAAAACCTCCATTGTGGGATGTGTAAGTAGCGGCATTGGCTTCATTTAAAATTGAGGAAGGAGAATCTTCAAGTATTGAATATGTTTTCATGCGACATTATTTATACAAAGATACGAATTTTGTCGTGTCCAAAAAATATTTCACCAATTATTTTACAATTTTTTCTAAAAGTTCGATGTATTCTTTCACTCCTTTTTCTATTTCAGCAATGTAAATAAATTCATCAGAAGAATGGGAACGAGCAGAATCGCCTGGCCCCATTTTTAGTGAAGGACAATCCATCAATGCTTGATCTGATGTAGTAGGAGAGGCGTATGTTTTTTTGCCCATTTCGATGCCCTGAAGCACAATTTTATGGTTTTTATCGATACTAGAGGGTTTCAAACGCACACTTCTTGGTACAATTTCAGATGAAAGGTGTTGCTTCAGAATTTCGATAATTTCTTCATTTTTATACACATCTGTCACCCTGATATCGATAGTAAACTGGCATTTGTCAGGAACAACATTGTGTTGAGAACCCGCATTTATTACTGTCACGCTCATTTTTATTGGGCCTAACAAGTCGGATATTTTGGGGAATTGGTAGTTTTTAATCCAATCAATGTCTGTTAAAGCTTTATAGATGGCATTATCTCCTTCATTTCGTGCTGCGTGACCAGATTGGCCAACAGCCACACAATCGATCACCATTAGGCCTTTTTCGGCTATTGCCAAATCCATCAAAGTAGGTTCGCCTACGATGGCAAAATCGATAGGTTGAAGTTCGTCCCAAATCAATTCAATCCCATTTTTGCCCGAAATTTCTTCTTCGGCAGTGGCCGCCAAAATGAAATTGTAAAGTAGACTTTCGTGGTCGTAAAAATATACAAAGGTAGCAATCAACGACACCAAACTACCGCCAGCATCATTACTGCCTAAGCCATACAATCTACCATCTTTTTCAATCGCTTCAAACGGATTTAGTGTATAGCCGCCATTAGGTTTTACAGTATCGTGATGAGAATTAAGCAGTATTGTTGGTTTTGAAGCATCAAAATGAAAATTTAAAGCCCAAATATTATTTAGTTTTCTTTGGGTTTTGATTCCTCTTTCCTTCAAAAATAAATTGATAATTTCGGCTGTTTTATCTTCTTCTTTGCTGAATGATGGGGTTTCAATCAGCTTTTTAAGTAGGTTTATGGCGTCTGCTTGTAGTTCAGATATTTGCATCGTATGTTTTAATGTATTCAATCACGCAATTTATTTCGAAATCGTACTGCCAGCATTTTGAAAGTCGTTCAAATCTTCGGCCATGCATATTTTTACTTCTTTTACACCTTCTGCTATTGATCTAAAGGCGTTATCCAATTTTGGTATCATGCCTTTATTCACTATTCCATTCATTTTCAATTGATTGTAATAGGTCAAATTGATTTGTTTGATTACTGAATTATCGTCATTCACATCTGTAAGCACTCCTTTTTTCTCGAAGCAATATACCAAACTAACCTCTTTGCCTGAAATAGCCAAAGCACTTGCAATTGAAGAGGCAATCGTGTCTGCATTGGTATTGAGCAGGTTACCCTCTCCATCGTGCGTTAGCGCACAAAAAACAGGAACCATACCATTGTCTAAAAGCACTTTTAAGTTTTGTAATTTAAGTTTTGAACTTTCCACATCGCCAACAAACCCCCAATCAACATTGCTGTCTTTTCTTTTAGTGGCGGGAATAATATTGGCATCGGCCCCTGTTAAGCCTATGGCGTTGCAATGTAAAGATTGAAGTTTTGCTACTATATTTTTATTTATTAAACCAGCATAAACCATTGTAACAATTTTGAGCGTCTCTGCATCTGTAACTCGCTTACCATCAATCATTTGTGCTCTAATTCCTAGCGTTTCGCCCAATTCGGTTGCAATTTTTCCGCCACCGTGAATCAATATTTTATCTCCTTTTAAATCAGAGAAATCTTTTAGAAATTGATCTAATTTTTTTTCATTATCAATAATATTTCCTCCTATTTTTATTATTTTGATGGTATTCATTTGTCGTTTGTAGCTTGATACAAAAGTAGTTTCATAAACGGCAATATCAAATTCCTAAGTTGCTAACATTAATTGTTTACAAAAATTTTGAAGGTTTTAGCTACAATTTGCTCATTTAATATAATTTTTGAACTCTTAATCTCTCAATTATTCCATTTATCCCTTTAAATTGCTTTACTTGTACATTATTAATCCCAACCCAAACCATGCTTACACATTCAGAGATTTTCGGATTTGAACCTGCGAAGGAGTATTCGAAACCAGTTGCCTATTTTTCGATGGAATTTGCCATTGACCAAGCTTTGAAAATATACAGTGGCGGCCTCGGCTTTTTAGCAGGCTCGCACATGCGAAGTGCCTTTGAACTCAAACAAAATTTAGTCGGCATAGGTATGCTATGGCGAATGGGCTACTACGACCAAGTCCGAGACACAGAAGGGACAATGAAACCCAATTACACACACAAAATATATTCTTTTTTGCACGATCCAGGCATCGTTTTTCCTATCGAAATTCATGGTGCTGATGTGTTCATCAAAGCTTATTTGCTTAAGCCTCAGACATTTGGCTCTGCTCCTTTGTTTTTATTGACAACGGATATTGAGGAAAATGATTTTTTATCAAGACAAATTACGAACAGACTGTACGACTCCAATGAAGCCACAAGAATAGCTCAATCGATGGTTTTGGGCATTGGTGGTGCAAAATTGATGGATATTTTGGGTTTGAATATTGAAATTTACCACATGAATGAAGGCCATTCCGTTCCTCTAAATTTTTATTTGTATGCTAAACACAAAAGCCTGGAAGAGGTGAAAAAGAGGGTAGTATTCACCACGCATACACCGGAGAAAGCTGGAAATGAGGAACATACCTACGAAATACTCAAAGAAATGTCGTTTTTCTACCACATGCAAGATCATGAGGTAAAGCATGTGCTGAGCATGACAGGCGACCATTTCGATTACACATTAGCTGCATTAAAATTTGCCAAAGTTGCAAATGGGGTGTCTAAATTGCATGGAGAAGTAGCACGAGATATGTGGGAACAAAACCAAGGTATCTGCGAGATCAAAGCCATTACCAATGCCCAAAATAAACACTATTGGAAGGACGATCAATTGGAAATTGCCCTCGAAAAGAATGATGACAACGCCCTAGTGGTACGTAAAAAAGAAATGAAGGCCGATTTATTTAAGATTGTAGCCGACCAAACAGGTAAAATTTTCGATCCAAATGTGCTCACTTTGGTATGGGCTAGAAGATTTGCAGGTTACAAAAGAGCAGATTTGTTGATGAGAGATTTTGAGCGGTTTGAAAAACTTGTGAAAAATGCCGAATTTCCCATCCAAATTATTTGGGCAGGCAAACCGTACCCTGAAGACTATGCCGCTATTGACACTTTTAATTACATATATTGGAAAACGATAATTTTTCCAAATGTTACTGTTTTGACTGGCTATGAATTGGGTTTGTCGGCATCATTAAAGAAAGGATCGGATGTTTGGTTGAATAATCCAAAAATGTTTCGCGAAGCTTCAGGTACAAGCGGAATGACTGCGGCTATGAACTCTTCAGTCAACTTCTCAATTCCCGATGGCTGGATTCCCGAATTTGCCAAACATGGTGAAAATAGCTTTATCATACCACCAGCTAATGTGGCGCTGAGCGTAGAAGATAAAGATTTGGCTGAAGGAAATAGACTTTTGGATATTCTTGAAAGTGAAATTTTGCCTACTTATTACAAAAACCATGATAAATGGCAGAAAATTGTCAAGCAAGCCATGAAGGATGTAGTTCCGGCATTTGAATCGGGCCGAATGGCTACGGAATATTACGAAAAATTGTATAAATAATGGAGTCAGTTCTAATCTTTGAAGGTTTTTGTCAACCTTCAAAGATTGGAGTTTGGTATAGATTGTCAGCTACTCAAAAGGGGTCTATTCTAATTTTGTTTGTTTGATTTTGTTTCAGCCATTATCAAATAAATATTACCAATTACCAAAGCAGCAGCACTTGCCGTCCAAAGCCAATAGCCAGCTCCATAGCTTATTATTTTCCGTACATTGCCGCCTTCATCGTCTATTATGCTGTCGAAGAATAAAAAAGATACGCATGTTGCCAAGGCAACAATACTCATATAAATGGCAACTTTTGAATTTTTAATGGTAAGTATCCATGCAACAAGGATAACTGGATTGGCAAGCCACACCAAGGTAGCTCCACCATAAAATATCCCTATCATGCCCACAAAAAATACAGCTATCGAATCGCCACAGATTTCTGACGTACAATAGCATTTTTGCGTGAGTGATATAGTAAAAAGTGTCATGCTAGCACCCACCGTAAACCTACCAATATTTTTGGTGTTCCATTCTATTTTTTCCATCGATGCTATGTTTGCAAATTTGTCAATATTTCTTTCAACACGGCTTGTGCAGCCCAAACTCTGTTGTTTGCTTGTTGCAATACCAACGAATTTTCTCCATCTAAAATTTCATCTGAAAGCTCAATATTCCTTCTCACGGGCAGGCAGTGCATTACTTTTGCATTGTTGGTAATTTTCATCTTAGCGTTGGTGAGCATCCAATTACTATCTTGGCTCAATATTTTACCATAATCTTCGTAGCAGCTCCAGTTTTTTACATACACAAAATCTGCATCTTGTAGGGCTTCATTTTGATTGTTGGTTATCTTCGCTTTTCCAGCAAATTTTGGTGCTAAATTGTATCCACTGGGGTGGGCAATTACAAAATCTACATCAGCCACATTCATCCATTCAGCAAAAGAATTAGCTACAGCTTGGGGCAATGGTTTAATATGAGGAGCCCAAGTAAGCACTACCTTTGGCTTTTTTGTTGTTGAATTTTGCAATTTATATTCTTCAATGGTGATGTTATCGGCCAAAGATTGCAAAGGATGAAGTGTAGCACTTTCTAAACTCACCACGGGAACGCCACAATATTTGATGAATTTATTGAAAAAATCTTCTGTATAATCCTCTTCTCTGTCAAGTAATTTTGGAAATGAACGAACGCCCAAAATATCGCAATATTGTCCCATTACAGCTGCTGCTTCTTTTATGTGCTCTACAGTAGTGTAGTTCATCACTACGCCTTCTTGCGTTTCCAATGCCCAGCCTTCTTTGTCCATATTCATCACCATTACATTCATACCCAAATTCAAAGCTGCTTTTTGAGTGCTAAGCCGGGTACGCAAACTTGGATTTAGAAATATCAAGCCAATGGTTTTGTTTTCGCCAAGCTTTTTGTCGGAATATGGAATAGCTTTGTATGCCAAAGCATTATTAATCAGCTTGTTAATGTCTTTTACATCATTTACTGAAGTGAATTGCTTCATTTTGACTAAGTTTAGTTGGTACTAAATAACTTACTTTTAACATTGAAAAAAAATATTTTTTGAGATTTGAATTCAAATTTCGATAAAACTCACTAACAGAAACTCTTTTTTCATTTTTATTAACACCAAATCATTTGCAAATCGAAACTCAATCCTCTTATTTTGAGTATAATTAAACTATTTCAATAACTAATTAAATTCTGGTAACAAAAAGTCTCATTTTTTTGAAATTCATTCAGTAAAATTTACTCACCATGTACATTCAAGCAAAACAAAATCTAAAATGTCACAATTAATTGTCCTCCTACAAAAATATATTATCAATATACTACTTTCAGTAGTGGTATTTTTGATGCTTTTAAGTTGCTTTTTGGTGTTTTACAATAAAAAGATTGTTGACGATAGCACTCAAACACAGAAACTGGCATCAAGTGTTGCTTTTGAAGTTTCTTCTAACCACGCCAATGTAATTCGATATGCAGACGTTTCTATTCGCGGCTTTGCAATTCTTCGCGAAGAGAGAATGCTTTTTATCAAGCCAGACGATTTGAAAAAAATGATGGAAACTACCTTCTATCGATTAGATAGTATACTTCAAAAGCAGGGCTACAATGATCCTGAAGGAATAAAACCAGTCAGGGAATACCAAGAATATATTAGAATGCTGGTTGCTGACCACGCCATTATGGCAGAGTATTTAAAGGCTGGCCAAGATTCATTGTTTATGAATTTGTTTCGCCAAGATAAAAGCCAAGGAATAGTTCCTCTAGTCGAAGCGGTCGAAAAATCAATTGTAAGCTACGAAAACCAACTTAGAAAAGATGCTGAACTGCGCACAGTTGCTGCTATGAAAAGCAATATTTACATACAACTTTTTATGGTACTGCTAGGCGTTCCAGCTATGGTAGTGTTATTCATTAAGTTGAATGGAGACGAAAGTACTAGAAAAAAAATATTGGCAGAATTGGAAGAAAACAACCGCAAATTCCTATTCAACCCTGGCAGCGACTTTCAAAGTGACAATGCGAGTGCCATTATTCAGAACTCGATCGATAATTTTGAGCAAGCAGCATTATTTGTAACCAAAATATCAAAAGGCGATTTCAATGTAGATTGGGAAGGTGTGAATGACTCCAACAGAAGTAAAAATGTTGATAATTTGGCTGGTAAGTTGATAAAACTAAGGGAAGATCTGAAAAGCATAAAAATTGAAGACGAAAAACGTTTCTGGTTGAATGAAGGCCTCACCAAATTTTCTATACTGGTTAGAAACAACCAAGATAGTTTAGAAAATCTATCTTTAGAAGTAGTAAAGTTTCTGACAAAGTACCTTAGTGCTCAACAAGGTAGTTTGTTTATTACAAAGGAAGAAAGTAAGGAAACTTATTTGGAGTTAACTGCTTGTTACGCACTTGACAGAAAGAAATTTGTTGAGAAAAAGATTGAAATGGGTGAGGGGCTTGTAGGGCAAACCTATTTGGAAAAACAAACAATTGTGCTTACAGATGTGCCACAAGGCTATGTACACATCACTTCAGGTTTAGGTGGTGCTACACCAAATTGTATTGTGGTTATTCCATTCAAATACAACGATAAAGTAGAAGCTGTTTTCGAAATAGCTGGATTTTGGGTGCTTGAAACGTACAAAATTGAGTTTCTAGAGAAAGCAGGCGAATTCGTGGCATCGGCACTTACGTCTGTGAAAACATCCGAGAAAATGAAGGTGTTGTTAGAAGAAACCAAAAAACAAAGTGAAGAAATGAGAGCCACAGAAGAAGAATTAAGACAAAACATGGAAGAAATGCAATCTACTCAAGAGGAGATGCAAAGAGTACTGAAAGAGAAATCAGTTTAGGTTTCCTGTTTTGCCATTATCGACAAAAAGCTACTGTAAAAAAGTAGCTTTTTTTATTTCAAAGCCTTGTTTTCTTTAAGCGTTGTTTTACTAATTTTACCACTTAATAAACACAATTTCTTGAAACAGTTTTTTCTTCTAATTCAAATCTACTACCAATTATATATCGATCGTGTGCCCAAATTGGGCAGGAAATTGATATCAGCTTTTGGAATTCTACTTATATTTTATCTTATTATTTTTCAAAATTTCTTTTGGCTTTTGGGTCAAATGCCATCCTTCGATCGGCTTGAAAGCCCTGATATAGACGTCACTTCAGAATTATATACTGCTGATGGCAAAATTATAGGTCGCTATTATAGAGAAAATCGTGTACCAGTAGAATTCAAAAAAATACACCCAATGTTGATTAAAACCTTGGTTGCCACTGAAGATGCGCGCTTTTACGAACACCAAGGAATCGATTGGAATGCGATCGGTTCGGTCATTTATTTTACTTTAAAAGGAGAAAAAAGAGGCGGTAGCACCATTACCCAACAATTGGCAAAAAATCTATTTAAAACTAGAAAAGAACAAAGTAGGGGATTGTTGGGGTATATTCCAGGCGTAAATACTTTTATTGCGAAGCTGAAAGAATGGATTGTTTCGTTGAGACTTGAGAAAGTATATAGCAAAAAGCAAATTATTACGATGTACCTAAATACTGTTGATTTTGGCTACAATGCTTTTGGGATCAATACGGCAGCTCACACCTTTTTTTCGACTGGGCCAGATAGTTTGAAACCTCAAGAAATTGCCGTTTTAGTTGGTCTGCTGAAAGCTACTTCCATGTACAGCCCCGTTTTAAAACCTGTAAATGCTATGAAAAGACGGAATACAGTGTTGCAAATAATGGCTAGAGACCACATAATCACACAACAAGAGGCAGATTCGATTAAAAAAATGCCAATCGAGCTTAAAATTGATATGCAGATGCACTACGAAGGACAAGGCTCGTATTTTAGAACTGTGGTGGAAAATAGCCTAAAAAAATGGTGCTCTGAAAATAAATACGATTTGTATGCAGATGGCCTTAGAATTCACACCACGATCGATTCTAAACTGCAACAATATGCTGAAGAGGCTGTTGCTGAACAGCTGAAAACGCTGCAAAAGCGGTTTTTCAACCACTGGAACGGGCAAAATCCGTGGATTGACGAAAACAAAAAAGAGATTCCTGGCTTTTTAGAAGATGCAATTACCCGAACTGAAGTTTACAAAAAACTCGTGCAAAAATATGGAGATGATATCGATTCCGTCTGGATTCGACTAAAACAGCCCAAACGAATGACCGTTTTTACTTGGAACGGAGAAAAAGATACTACTTTTAGTTCACTCGATTCGCTTCGCTACTACAAACATTTTTTGATGGCAGGTTTTATGACATTCGATCCTTTTAAAGGGCACATCAAAGCGTGGGTCGGTGGCATTAATAACAAATATTTTCAATACGATCATGTGAGCCAATCGAAACGCCAGCCAGGCAGTACTTTTAAACCTTTTGTATACTTGGCGGCTATTGATAGCTTTGGGTATGCACCGTGCGACAAAATTCGCGACCAGCCAGTACAAATTGCGTATGAAGAGGATAGTGCAGGCGTTAAAATTCCAAAAGTTTGGAAACCAAGAAATTCAGATTGGAAAATAACGCTACAGGAAATGACTTTGCGCTGGGCAATGGGCAAATCTGTAAATACCGTTACTGCACAATTAATTGAAAGAATTGGTTGGAATTCGGTAATTGAATATGCCCACCGTTGCGGTATTAAAAGCCCTTTACAATCTGTTCCATCTGTTGGCTTGGGTTCGAGCGATGTATCTTTGTATGAAATGGTGGCTTCCTATGGCACTTTTTTGAACGAAGGCATCTATACCGAGCCCATTTTTATTACCCGAATTGAAGATAATCGAGGCAATGTATTGGCTACTTTTGAACCCAAAAGAAGAAAAGCCATTAGCTATGAAAGTTCGTGGTTGATGCTTTATATGTTGCGTGGCTCGTTGGAAGAACCTGGAGGCACTTCACAAGCACTTTTTGGTTATAATTTCTGGCGTGGAAATGAATTTGCAGGCAAAACTGGTACTTCTTCCAACCATTCAGATGGCTGGTTTATGGGCTTAACTAAAGATTTGGTTTCTGGTGCTTGGGTAGGTGCAGCCGATCGCAGCATCCATTTTCGGATTTCGGCATTGGGCGAAGGCTCAAAAACGGCATTGCCTATCTATGGAAAATTTATGGAAAAAGTATTTAATGACAAATCAACAGGCATAAAAATGGGCTATTTCCCCAAGGCGAAAGTGCAAATAGAGCAGCCACACAATTGTAGAACCTATTTGCCAAAAGTAGATACCGCATTGGTCGATTCGCTGAGTAGCAATATTATCAATGGCGATACCTTGGAGTTGCCAGATGAGTTGATTGAGTAGACATTTCTCTTATTATCAAATTATTAAAAAGATTTTCTTGTTTGATAATTTACTTATTATATTGTAAATAGGCCAATAAATTAACCCATACAAATGTCAAAACCATGAAATTATCCATTACAAAAATTGTATCCCTTTTCACTTTTGTTATCTTTTTGTCATCTTGTAGCACCTATCAAAATCTGGCCACCAAATGGCAGTACAGAAACGATTACAAGCAACCCAAGGAAGTATTTATCCAACCACTGGAAAACAAAATTACCCATAAGGTTTCAACCAAGTTACTTGAAAATGCTTTAGGCAATGATATTAAAGTAGAAAATATGCTTTCTCAGTCTATTGAAAGAGCCGAAAGAAATTCCTCAAACACGGTTGTTGCCAGCGCAGAGATTTCAAAAAAATCTAATTTAATGGAAGTAGTCAAAATAGTACGACAAAGTAAAAGTGCAAATACGAAATCTGAAATTCAATTGAAAGCAGCAAACACCAAGATTTATCCAGCAAGCAATCCGGAACTAACGGATACTGCCAGAAGAAGTGGTTTGTCTAAGTTTCTAGTAATCAGTCTTTTGCTTATGCTAGTTGGTTTGCTTGTAGCTCTGTTGTTAAGCTATTTAGTGGGAATAATAATTTTTATTGTAGGTGCGGTAATATTCTTCTATTGGCTGTTTAAGACACTTTAGCAAATAATAAATTATTATTTTCCATGAAGGAGGTAATGCCAAATGTGCATTGCCTCCTTTTTTTTGTTATTTTCGCTAAAACCCCAGCAAACTGTATATGCTATCAATTCTAACTAGAAAAAAATTACTTTTTTTAGCACTTGCTTTCTCCACTTTACATTGTTTCTCACAAGATTTTGGTGGTTTTCCGCCATCTTTCAGGTGGCAAATGATCGATACTGATGTAGTTAGGGTTATTTTTCCAAAAGGTTTAGAAGGCCAGGCTCGACGGTTGGTAAATACAGTTCAATATTTAGATGCCAACAATAGAGCTTCGATCGGCAATAAGAAACATAAAATCAACATTACATTTCAAAATCAAACTACTATTTCGAATGGATATGTACAATTAGCCCCATTTAAGTCTGAATTTTTCACCAATCCGCTGCAAGAAAGTGCGGCTTTAGGCTCGATTCCTTGGCTCGATTTGTTGGCCATACACGAATACAGACACGTAATGCAATATTCCAACGGGTTGAGAGGGCTTTCAAAATTTGCTTTCTTTTTATTTGGCGAAAATGGCTGGGCGTTCGCAAACGGTTTGTCTGTGCCCAACTGGTTTTTTGAAGGCGATGCGGTACTTACGGAAACTGCTCTTTCAGCTCAAGGAAGAGGCAGATTGCCCGCTTTTCAAAATCCGTATAAAAGTCTTGGATTGGTAAATAAAGTGTTTAACTACGCAAAAGTTAGAAATGGTTCGCTGAAAGATTATGTGCCAAATCACTACAATACTGGTTATTTAATGTGTGTTTTTGGTAGGGAGAAGTATGGAAATGAATTTTGGAAAAATGTTTTTAGAAATGCTACTAGCTACAAATATCCTTTTTATCCATTTTCCAGAGCCATTTTCAATGAAACTGGTCGAAAAGATAATGCAGCCCGATTGTACAATAAGACCATCCATTATTTTAATGAAAAGTGGAAAAATGAATTTGATAGTTTAAGATTGACAAAAGCCGATCTGGTAAAGACACGATCGAAACGAAATACTGTTACCAACTATGAATTTCCGTATTTTGTGAACGATTCTCAAATAGTAGTGCTAAAATCTAGTTTTAAGCAAATACCGTATTTTACCACCATAGATTCCAAAGGTAAGGAAAGTCGCCTATTGGCACAAGGCTACACCACCGATCAGTATTTTGACTACAAAAATGGAAAAATTTGCTGGAGCGAACTCAGATACAATGCCAGATGGAGCAATTTCAACTATTCTGTTATAAAAGTTTACGACCTAAAAACGCAGCTTCAATCTACAGTTACTACAAAAACGAAGTATTTTTCGCCTTCTTTATCGCAAGATGCAGCTCAGATTGTAGCTGTACAACAAACAGAAAATCAAATATATTCGCTTCATATTTTAGATGTAAATACTGGAAATATCTTAATGAAATTACCAAATCCAGAAAATTTATTTTATACCTATCCCAAATATAGTGCTGATAATCAATCTATTGTATCGTCTGTGCGAAATGCAAAAGGCCAAATGGCTTTGATAAATCAAAAAATTGAATCTGGTGAAATTTCAATATTAGTCCCATTTTCAAATAATATTTTGGGAATTAGTTATCCCACAAACGATTTTGTCTATTTCGAAGCCTCTTTTAGTGGTATCGACAATATTTTTGCTGTGCAAGTTGGAAAGCCAGAAGTTTATCAAATAACCTCGCGAGCAATTGGCAATTACCAACCAGCGATAAGTACTGATGGAAAAAAGATGATTTTCAGTCAGTTCTCCAATAAAGGAAATGATTTGTATAGCATGGATCTGGAAAATGCGAACTACTATCTATTTAACATAATAAATATTTCACAACAAACGAAGTTCGACTTTGCTGCCATGCAAATAGAAGGAGGGAGCATTCTTGAAAAAATTCCAAACGAAAAATTTGAAGTGCAAAAATATAAGCGGGGAAGCAATCTTCTAAATGTGCATAGCTGGTCGCCACAATTTATTCCACCAAACTACGGCATTACATTGTTGTCCGATAATATTCTTAACAATTTCTCAATTTCGGCCAGTGCTACTTACAATACCAATGAAAAAGCAGAACGGTTTTCCGTAGGCGCTTCCTATGGCGGGTTTTTTCCCGTTGTGAACGCCAATGTATTTAAAGATAATTTTAGGATGCTCGATTTTGATTATGAAGTTGAGGAGGCGGGTGCAAATGCTGGTTTAGCAGTTCCGCTTAATTTTTCGAGCGGCATCTACCAACGAAAATTAGTATTATCATCAAACTATACTTTTTCATATTTGAATAATAGAAGAGCCAAAACTGGTGCAACCTATCCTGCGTTGGCGTCATTTAATGCAAATCAAAATCCAATGCAAAGTGCTTATTTTCAAGCTGTTGAAGGGCAAATTTTATTTGTAAACAAAAGGAGAGCGGCTTTGCAAAACATTTTTCCTAAAAATAGCCAGTACATAAATTTGCAATACAAGCAAAGTGTTTCATTGCCAGAGGCAAACCAACTGAGTTTGGTGTACGAATTGGC
>JBJXGB010000279.1:0-7588 GCA_046152935.1 Cytophagales bacterium | reverse complement strand
TTGGTTTTTTGCCTGTTTCGGCTTCAGAAGTAGGAGGTGTGATTTCAAACTCGCCATTTTCATTAGTAACAGCTGCAATAGTAGTTCCTTGCACAACCACACTCACGCCAGGCATTGGTTCACCCTTTTTATCGGTGATTTTCCCTTTTACAGGGTTTTGCCCGTAGGCAAAAAACGTGGACACAAACATGACCATCGCTAGAAAGTAGATTTTAATCATACGCTAATTGAATTGTTAAATGGTTTGAATTTTTGCGAAATATTGAAATTTTAAACTCAATTGCAAAGAAAATGTTAAATAATTGTTAAAATAAGTTTCAAAACACGCCTACTTCTCTCGAAACAAGTACAAATTTTGGTAAGTACTGCAAAATTTAACCCTCTACCAAGAATAAAATCAAAAAGGATTTGTGGATTATTAAAGCTGCGAAAGCAGTAAATTTGAACAATATTAAAACATGATTATCACTATTCCAATAAAATATGGAAGAAATTAAAGTTAGGTACGATGAAGACAGTATAAAGTCGCTCGACTGGAAAGAACATATTCGTTTGAGACCCGGTATGTATATTGGTAAATTGGGCGATGGTGCTGCAGCCGATGATGGAATCTATATACTTGTAAAAGAGATAGTTGACAATAGCATCGATGAACATGTGATGGGCAATGGCAAACAAATTGAAATAAAAATTACAGACCACAACGTAGAGGTGCGCGATTATGGCAGGGGCATTCCCTTGGGCAAAGTGATCGATTGCGTTTCGAAAATAAATACGGGAGGCAAATACGATTCGGGTGCTTTTCAAAAGTCGGTTGGGTTGAATGGCGTGGGTACGAAAGCCGTGAACGCACTTTCGAGTTATTTCAAAGTGCAATCCTTTAGAGAGGGTCGAAGCAAAATTGCCGAATTTTCAAAAGGTGAGTTGGTAAAAGAGCATCCAGAGGCTACAAGCAACGAAAAAAATGGTACACACATTCAGTTTCAGCCCGATGATACCATTTTTAAACACTATCGTTTTATTCCCGAATACCTTGAAAACCAAATTTGGAACTATGCTTATCTAAATGCTGGCCTCACCGTGAGCTACAATGGCAAAAAATACCATTCAGAAAACGGACTTTTAGATTTATTGCGAAGCAAAACCGATGCTGACACGCTTCGCTACCCAATCGTGCATTTGCGTGGCAAAGATATTGAAGTGGCCATTACCCACAACGACCAGTATGGTGAAGAGCATTATTCTTATGTAAATGGGCAATATACAACACAAGGCGGCACGCATTTGGCAGCTTTTAGAGAGGCTTTGGTGAAAACGGTGCGAGATTTTTACAAGAAAGATTTTGACGCAGCTGATATTCGGATGTCGGTGGTGGCGGCTGTGTCGGTGCGGGTGCAAGAGCCAGTGTTTGAAAGCCAAACGAAGACGAAATTGGGTTCGCAAAATATTGCCCTCGAAGGCCCCACAGTGCGGACTTTTGTAAATGACTTTTTGAGCAAAGAATTTGACAACTATCTGCACAAAAACCCTGCCACAGCCGATGCCCTTTTGAAGCGCATACTGCAATCTGAAAGAGAAAGAAAAGAGATAGCAGGCATAAAAAAACTAGCCAACGACCGAGCAAAAAAGGCTGCCGTTCACAACAAAAAGCTAAGAGATTGTCGCTTGCATTATTCAAACCCTAAAGATGAAAGGCGATTTGAGAGCACTTTATTTATTACAGAGGGCGATTCGGCCAGTGGCAGTATTACCAAAGCCAGAGATGTGCAAACGCAAGCGGTGTTTAGTTTGCGAGGTAAACCTCTAAATTGCTTTGCATTAACCAAAAAGGTGGTGTATGAAAACGAGGAATTTAACCTTTTGCAACACGCCCTAGATATTGAAGATGGATTGGAGGCACTTCGCTACAATAAAGTAGTGATAGCCACCGATGCAGATGTAGATGGTATGCATATACGTTTATTGATGCTTACTTTTTTCTTGCAGTTTTTCCCAGATCTGGTGCGGAATGGGCATGTATATATCTTGGAGACACCATTATTTAGGGTGCGAAACAAAAAAGAGACTATTTATTGCTATAGTGATGATGAAAGGCAGAAAGCAATAGCCAAACTGGGCAATAAGCCAGAAATAACTCGTTTTAAAGGGTTGGGAGAGATATCGCCCGATGAATTTGGGGGGTTTATTGGCGAAGATATTCGATTAAAGCCAGTGATTTTGCAAAAAGATAACTCTATTCCCAAAATTCTCACCTACTATATGGGAAAGAATACGATGGACAGGCAAAATTTTATTATCGATAATTTGAAAGTAGAGAAAGATGAGCCGATGCTTGCAGATAGATTTGACAACTTTTGAAAAGTTGTCAAATCTGCGGTATAAAAAGGTGTAAAATCTGCTTCGTGAAAAGTATTAAAATCAACTACACGTACTGCTCTTGATAAAAATTGTATATAACTCCAAAGTCTTCTTTGGTCAGAGGCTTGGAAGTATAACTCATTATTTCATATTGTTGGGCTTTTTCCATATCCTTTTCATGGTCAGAGGAAGTAAGCATATTGATGGCACACCTCTCAAATTTCTGCGGATCGAGTTTTACGTATTCGCCCACAAAATCCCATCCATTCAAGTAGGGCATATTTATATCTACAAATACAATATTGGGCACTCTTTGGTCGCTTTTCAAATATTCTAACCCGTCTCTTACGGCTTCAAATGCAATAATTTCAATTTCAGGGTCCACCATTTTGATGATGGCTTCGCTCAACATATTTTGAACTGAATCGTCATCTACCAACATTATCAACAAAGGTTCTTTTACCATATTCTTATTTTTTATTCTTTTCTCTTCAGTACTTTGGAATGAATTTAATCAGAAATAGTTTACAAAGGTACGCTTAATCTAATTTTAGTCAATTAAAACGAGATTAAAATTGATGAAACTATGCAAAATCTCCATTTTTCTATTTGTAATGGGCATCAAATCAGTTTTGAGCCGACTTATAAGCATGTTGCGAATAAGATCACTGCATTACAAAGACTGATTTTCTTTGTCGCTGCTGCCGGCTATCGAGCTTCTCATGTCGGTATCGGATTTCAAATTTTGCATTTTGTAATAATCCATCAATCCCAAATTGCCACTTCTAAATGCCTCTGCAATGGCTTTGGGTATTTCTGCTTCCGCTGCTATCACTGTGGCGCGGGCTTCTTGCGATTTGGCTTTCATTTCTTGTTCTACCGCCACGGCCATTGCTCTGCGCTCTTCAGCTTTTGCTTCGGCTACTTTCAAATCTGCATTGGCTTGGTCTATTTGCAATTTTGCACCAATATTTGCACCTACATCCACATCAGCGATATCAATAGACAAAATTTCATACGCAGTGCCCACATCAAGCCCTTTTTGCAGCACCAGTTTCGATATTTTATCAGGATTTTCAAGTACTTCTTTATGGCTGAGCGATGAGCCAATACTTGTGACGATACCCTCGCCTACCCTCGCCAAAATGGTTTCTTCACCAGCACCACCTACTAATTTACCAATATTTACGCGCACTGTAATTCTCGCCTTGGCTATCAATTGTATTCCATCTTGTGCAACGGCTGTCACATTGGGTGTATTGATAACTTTAGGATTTACTGAAATCTGCACGGCTTCAAATACATCTCTACCTGCCAAATCGATGGCGGCTGCTTGTTGAAAATTGAGGCCAATATTTGCCATGTGGGCAGAAATCATGGCTTTTATAACGGTTTGCACATGCCCACCAGCCAAATAATGTGTTTCCAACTCGGCAGGCGTGATTTTAAGCCCCGCTTTGGTGGCTGTAATCAATGACTCAACGATGATTCTTGGCGGTACTTTTCTGATACGCATAAATACCAACTCGAAAAGCCCGACTTTTACTCCTGAAAAAACGGCCGTGATCCACAGATTGACAGGCACGAAGTATAGAAAAATAAATAGCCCGATAATGACTACCACAAAAACGACTAACAAAGACATGATTTCCATACGTAAATAGATTTTTGCAATGAAGTTAAGAATTATTTTAATTGTTGCTAAGTTTGTACAGAAATTAATATAAAGTGCAAAAAATCTTGCATTTTTTCAATGTAAATAAACAGCAAAAGAGGCAGATCAAACGCCTTTGCTGGCATTCTTGGTCAACAAATAGTATTGATCTTGAAAACCTGTTGGTGAAAGCACCAAAAAGAGAAAATAGAAAGTGCTGTGAAGACACAGCACTTGGCCGTAAAACTTAGAAAAGACTTAATAAACTTGTTTGATAATGCACTTAAGGAGTAATTGAATGAAGTACCCACGCAAACTATCGGCAGGTGCCAACAATACAGTCATTGTAATTAGCGATACGGAAGTAGGCAAGTTATTTGTTGGCGATACACGCTCCGACATAGGTAGCGAGGCAGAAAAAATGCAATTTGCAAATAGCATCAATAATTTAGTGGCAAAGTTTGTAAGACTCGACTATGACGAAACAATACAAGCTGAGTTGCTAGTGATGGAACGCATACACCCATTAGATTTCAGAGCGTATGAGGTAGAAATACGCCAACTTTGGGTAGAAATATTTGTAGATGAACTTAAGCAATTGCATAATGCAGGATTTGTGCATCGAGATTTAAGAAGACCATCAAACATTGGTGGTTTGGCATTTGACAACATACTACTTACCTCTCAAGGCCTGCGACTGATAGACTTAGGTATATCTGCATTAAGGAAACAAGTGGGCGAAAAAATATTTGCAAGATATATTGAAATAGAAAACAAAGAAATCGAAGAATTTACTTCGTTTTTTTTACATAGATAAAATTTGTGCTGCGTTAACATGTGAGGCTGCTTTTTGATAATTCGTCATATACCAAAGTAGCTGTGACTAGAGCGATAAGCAGTTGCCTTTTGTTGTAATTTTCTCCAACATGGATTGTACTGTTTGAAAACCTGCTGGTGAAAACACCAAAAAGAGAAAATAGGAAATAGACAGTAGGAAGTGCTGTATGACACAGCACCTGAACGCAGGGGCACAGAGAATGAGATTTATCGAAGCATACTAAATTTACTATAAAAACATGGGATTAACATACACAACGGTAACACTTAGCAATCCTCGTTTGCCTGAATTGGGAGCTATCGCTATAAAGTGCCTCGCAGATACTGGTGCATTGATGATGAGTATTACCGAGGCATTGGCAATCCAACTAAAATTGGACGAACTAGAAAAACGTGCGGTAACGATTGCCGATGGAACTACCAAAAAAGTGCCTTTTGTAGGCCCAATTAGGATTGATTTTGAAAATAGATTTTGCTTTACGGGTGCCTTTGTGCTAGGGAATGAGCCTCTTTTAGGCGCTGTACCGATCGAGGAGATGGATTTGATTGTAAATCCAAGCAAGCAAAAGGTAATGCCTAATCCGGCAAATCCAAATGTGCCTGTGTACATTATGTGTTGAATTGGTATTGATCTTGCAAACCTGTTGGTGAAAACATCAAAAAGAGAAAATAGAAAGTGCAGCGAATACACAGCACATGCACGCAGCAAAAGAGCCTTTTAAACCGAAACTAAATTGAAACAAGAAAACATTCACCCTATATTCGACAGAATACTCAACCGCACTGCCAAAGAGGCATTGCTCAACCAAAAAGGATTAGTAATATGGATGGTAGGGCTTTCTGGCTCAGGCAAAAGCACCATTGCCAAGGCTGTAGAGGCAGAATTGCACAATCTTGGATTTCTAACACAATTGCTCGATGGCGATAATTTGCGGACTGGCATCAACAACAATCTATCTTTTTCGGAAGCAGACCGAGTAGAGAATATTCGCAGGGCTGCCGAAACTGCCAAGCTATTTCTACATTGTGGCATTGTAACGATCTGCTCGTTTATTAGCCCAACAAAAGAAATAAGAGAGATGGCTAAAGCTATCATTGGCGAAAAAGATTTCTTTGAGGTGTACATCAATGCCCCTTTAGAAATTTGCGAACAACGCGATGTAAAAGGCTTGTACAAAAAGGCAAGAGCAGGCGAATTAAAATCATTTACAGGCATTGATTCGCCATTTGAGGCGCCACAATTGCCAAACATCGAGCTTAAAACCGATTTGTTTTCGCTGTTGCAATCAAAAGATTATTTGGTAGAGGCAATTCTTCCCAAAATTAGAGATTAATTGTGTCGCTGTTTCTCCCGATTTTCGCAGGCAATACCTAAAACTTTGAGCTGCTTGCTAAAAAGAAAAAGAGAAAGTGCTGTGAACATGCAGCACTTGGACGCAAAACTTTGAATTGCTTGCTAAGTGTCGGGAGGAAACTCCCGACACCACAAGAAAGTGCTGTGAAGACACAGCCCTTGGAAGTAGGATTGATAAAGCAGAATTGTAGCTATTTACACACACAATTTGAGGTTGCTGATACCACAAATCATGTTGTCTTCAAAATTTTGATCTATCTCAGCCTTTGTTGGTCTTTTGACCAACAAACAAATTTTTCTTGCGGGTGAAAACACCCGCAAGGGCAAGGAGCATATTATTTGCAACTATAATTTTATCAAATTGCATTAAACCTGCTTTAGTATTATTTTTGATACATCAATAATTCTCCGATGGCAGATATAGTAGAAAGCATTGCTAAAAACATAAGACGCTTTAGGGATGTAAAAACCTTTCTCCAAAAGAAATTTGTGCAGAATTAGATATTCAACAGGAGCAACAAAGCCGTATAGCTGTTGGAAAGATAAAATTAGCCGATTTTACTCTTGAAAAATTGTCTAAACATTGGAGGTTACTATTAATAATTACTAAAAATTTGGATATTGAATAAAAAGTAAACCTGCCACTTACGCAAAAAATATAAATTGTTGATACTTTAGCTCAAGGTGTAAAACAGGCTCTTTTCAAAATGATTGATTTAGCGCTCTCCAATAAGCGGATGAACGAAAATTTACAAAGTATACACGCTCAATAATTATGAATCTCACATACAAAATCCATTTACATCAAGCTCCTGAAGGGGGATTTACCGTTACCGTCCCAGCATTGCAAGGTTGCATCACTGAAGGCGATACACTCGATGAAGCTATTGCGATGGCCAAAGAGGCAATTGAACTCTACATTGAAGAATTGCGAGAACGTGGAGAGCCTATCCCAGATGATAGCAGTACCTTTGAATATTCCTTAAACTTAGTTACTGCTTGAATTTATCCTCAAAACATCTGATTAAACTCCTAGAAGCACATGGCTATTATTACAAACGTGCCAAAGGCTCTCACAATATTTACCACAACCCAGTTACTAACCTCACTGTAATTGTACCTGTTCATGCCAAAGACCTAAAAAAAGGGACATTCTTTGGCATTCTCAAACAGGCTGGGATTGATAAAGCAGAATTGTAGCTATTTACACACACAATTCGAGAGTGCTGATACTACAATTTATGTTGTCTTCAAAATTTGGTAATGTACTGAAAAATAGTTGGTGACTTTTATGAAATTATTTGTTAATCTTCCGGTGTCAATTTAAAGAGTAAATAGGCTCTGGTGGAGACCAACCTATCAGCAATAGAATTGATGATATGCGA
>JBJXGB010000139.1:0-7859 GCA_046152935.1 Cytophagales bacterium | reverse complement strand
ACTTATTAACGTTAAAATTTGATTTTGGATGCATTACAACTGGAAAAGACATTGGTTACCAATTCCTTCCACAATTAATTATGATTATGAAGGCTTTCCATATTACAATGTAAAGCAATTTGAAGATATAATTTATCCTGCATATGAACTTGAAGAATTAAATCACCTGCCATGTTTAATTCTCTTGGGTGATCCACAAATGGGGAAAAGTACAATCCTTAAAGAAATAAAAATATCGGGAGAAAATATTGTTTCGCTTACTTACGAACTAAATAAAAGAAAGAAGGATCAGGATTTAATTAATGAGATTGAAAAAAAATAGAATTTATAGAATGGAAAGAAAGAAATGTAAAATTGTACCTGTTTCTAGGTGCTATTGATGAAGCATATTTGAATTGTGACACAATATACAACGCACTCACAGACTGGTTATATGATTATCGATCAAAAATTATATTATAAAGATCAACTTCATGCTTTATTTTTATGAATTCAGACAATCATTTTTCTGCATTGGTTGATTAATATCAGTCGAAAAGTATCTTTGAAACTTTAAGATGTAACCACCCGAGTTTCGATTTCTGCACAAGTCAAATTTTTCAATGAAAAAACTGAAATACCTTCCGATAATCATCGTTTTCATCTATTTTCTGGTCGGGATTGGTATTTATAAAGATTACGGTTTTTCACATGATGAGCAAGCTGAAAGGAACAAAGGCAAGATATATCTGAAGTATGTTTTTCAGAAAATAAACCTGACCCAAACCCATTTTTACCAAAAAAACCTGCAAGAACTTACCAATTTACACGAATTTCACGATCGTTACCAAGGGCCTGTAATCAATATATTCCTCGCTTGTGTCGAATATATTTTCAAGATTCAAGACACAGAATATATTTTCCAAGTCCGGCATCTTTTCACTTTTTTGTTATATTTCTTGGGCTGCTTGGCATTGTATGGGCTGCTAAAATTGAAATATCCTGGTCAAATTGGTGTTCAGTGCATTGGGTTGCTGTTTTATATACTCACACCCCGATTTTTCGCTGAAGGTTTTTACAACAGTAAAGATGTGATTTTGTATTCTTTTATGATGATAAGCATCTATTTCACCTATCGCTATTTGAAATTCAATAAAAATTCAGACTTGGTTTGGCTTGCACTAAGCACTGCCATTTGTATTGATATTAGAATAATCGGAATTACACTCGTGCCACTCACTTTTGCACTTATTGGATTTAGCAATGGCATAAAAAATGTAAAAAAATTAACTGCACAATTGTCAGTATATCTGTTCACTTTGATTGCATTAGTTTTATTGTTTTGGCCATTGATGTGGGAGCGACCGCTTATTTATTTTTACGAAGCTTTTCAAACCATGCGGCAAATATTTTGGGGAGGCAAAGTGCTATATCTGGGCAATTATTACCAAATACCTAGCGACCAGTTTCCTTGGCATTATGTTTTCGTGTGGATCGGTGTCACCATGCCGATTGTTGTTTTTTCGCTAGGTATTTTTAAGTTGCTTCATTTTTTTGGTACATTATTCAAACTAAAGACGTGGAATTACGATCATTCATTTGATTCTTTTCTCATCATTTTATTTGCTCTCCCCATTTTTTCAGTCATTTTTTTAAATGCTATTATTTATGATAGTTGGCGACATTTGTATTATGTGTATGCACCTTTGCTGGTGTTGGGCATTGGTGGATTTGATACCATACAAAGCCTAGTTTCTACAAATATTCGTTTGAAACAACTTGTTTTTGGCGCGGTTTTGGCCAATTGTCTATTATTATTCGTAAACATTGTGCAAATGCACCCTTACCAGAATGTTTACTTCAATGTGTTGGCGGGCAAAAACATTCGCCATACATTTGAGATGGATTATTGGCGCCTTTCGTATGCAAAAGCCTTGAATTACATAGCCAAAACCGATACTTCGAAGCAAATAAGGGTTTTTATAAATGGAAATAAAGATGTTTTGCTGATATCACCAAAGTGGGTGCGAGAAAAAATATCGATCGATCCAGATACGCTATTGGAAAGCAAGTATTTTGTGACCAATTATAGGTACCACCACGAGGATTATCCGTACAAAAATGAAATTTTTGCGGTCTACGCAGGCGATTTGAAAATAACAAGTGTTTTCAAATTATATTGAGATAGTTGTCGATCATTCCTATTGGACACGAATTTCAACTAAATTACTTTTGGCTTAGAATTTCACCACAACATACATTTCTGTTTGATACAAAACTGGATAAGCTTTTTTTAACGGTTTATACAACAATCCGTATTCTGCTTTAAACTTTTTGGAGTCAAAATCGCCCAATTTATATTTCATTTCTGCCGCTTCTACAAAGCTTTTGCCTTGCAAATCTTCAAATGTGGTTTTGTAAATGGCAGAAATGCGCTCGTACCATTGCAACATGTACTTAGGTTCGTGCACCAAAGCCTTACAATTCACAAGACTTGGCCGCAAAGTTTCGCAGCCAAAACCAAAATCTGATGGCGGTGCAACGAATAAACTTTGCTTTGGCGTGTGCAAACGAATCCAATCGTGGGCAGTTTGTAATTCTGTTTTTTTGTAATTTCCAACTTGGTAGCGCGATTTGAACTTTTCAATGGGTATCAAATTGGCGTTCAGCATAAAAACCAGTCCGAAAAAAGAAACTGCAAGATTGAGCTTCCAGTTTTGCACTAGCCAAGCAAATTTCACCCAAATATTTTTAAAAAAACCAAATGCCGAAAGCCACTCGCCAAGAAATATACAGGCAAATGCTGCCACCCAAATCGTTGATTTAAACCATTGAATGGCGTTGAATTTGTAAATATCAAATCCCTCAGTCATTACACTATAAACCAATAAACCGAAAGTTTGAATACCAAAAAACAAGAAAACAGAGCGGTATTTCGCTCTTTTATCTTTAAAAAATGCTGTAAAAACAATTATGGCAATAATAAACAAGTATTTGAGCCATTGAATTAATGGGAAACTGCGCGGCAAATAATGATGCGGATTTCTGAAATGGTAGAAAATTTGGTTGTAAAGCGATTTATCATACACAAAATCATTAAAAAACTGCAATTGAATATTGGGAACAATGACAAATGAAGCCAGCGAAAAATAAATGGAGAAATACAATAAAATGGATTTCCATCCTGTTTCTCTGCGATTGAAAATCATTATCAAACCCAAAATAATAAAAATTTGAAGCCCAACTATGGCATGAAAAATAGTTGCAATTCCAACTATTATGCCAGAAACCACATATTTATTCCCCAAGAAATATAAAATAGCCCAAGGAACGAAAGCTTTGGCAATGGTTGAGGTGATAAAAATGCTGTACATTAAATTGCATCCGCCAACTGTAAAGCCGTAGAACACAAAAAAGATTAGAATTGGGCTAATGAACGCTGCAAATTCATTTTTTGTCAAGTGAAATGCAAGCTTCGACCAGCCGAAAATAGCCGAGAAGATGCATAAAAATGTCAATACAAAACTCCACAAAGCTAATGGAGCTATAAAATTCAAACCAAACAAAAGCCAAATATAGGCTTGTCTAATACTGAAACTTTGTGCTTGGTAATCCATAAAAAAATCGCCTTTGAAAGTGCCATTGGCAATTTTTTCATATACTGGCAATAAATGATCGGCCTGGTCGCCATTATTGAATGTGTAGCCTTTCAAAAAAATGAAAGCTACAGTTAGAAGCAAGGAAAAACTGATGTCTAAAATATCAGATCTTCTAATTTTTAGCATTAATTTAAAATTTTGATTGTCTGTTTTTGAAATATCCTTCCACCTCATTCAAAGCTAAAGCATTGAACGTCATCTCTTTAGTCAAGCCGGCTTTTCTACCAACACACACGCCATAGTGCATATCTAAGTAGCCAGCCATTTCGTGTGCATCGGGGTTTATGCTCAACATTACGCCTTTTTTTATGGCATAATTTACCCAACGCCAATCTAAATCTAGCCGCCAGGGGTTGGCATTTATTTCAATAATTACGCCACTGGCCGCACAGGCATCTATCACTTTTGCATGATTGATCGGGTAGCCTTGTCTGCGCAACAAAAGCCTACCTGTTGGGTGGCCGAGCATGGTGGTGTATGGATTTTCAATGGCTTTTATCAATCGTGCAGTGGCTTTTTCTACGTCCATTTTCAAATTGGCATGAATAGATGCCACAATGAAATCAAAGGTTTTGAGCACATCTGTTTCATAATCGAGCGATCCATCGCCCAAAATATCAGATTCTATGCCTTTAAATATTTTGAATGGGGCTAATTTTTGATTCAATAAATCAATTTCAGCATGTTGTTTTACGATTTGATCTTCTCTCAAACCTTGGGCGTAAGTGGCAGTTTTCGAGTGATCTGATATTCCTAAATATTCGTAGCCCAATTCTTTGCAATACATAGCCATGTCTTCCAAAGTATCATCGCCATCAGAATAGGTGCTATGGTTGTGCAAAATGCCTTTCAAATCTGTATCTTCAATTAAAATAGGGAAATTTCCAGCCAGAATGGCTTCAAATTCAAACAACCCCTCTCTACTTTCTGAAGGTATTTCAGCCCAATTCAGCCTTTTGAAAATGTCTTGTTCTGATTGAAAATGCTCTTTTTTCAAATAATTGAAAAGCGAAATAGCTGGGCCATTGAGCTGTGCCAAATTTTGGTTCAAATGCTTTTTACCAGCCGAATGCAAATAGATTTGGCTGGCAAATTCATCATCAGCATATATTTTGATCTCAACTTTTACATCTGTTTTCGCAATGTTGCCCCGCCAAATAAATGGACTGGAAAAAACCGCTGATTTTACCAGCCTTTCAGATTGGTTTATTTTTTCAAACACATATTCAAAATCGTGCGAAGCAATCACAAATTGTATCGTTTCTACTATTTCCATCATTCTTCGCACTTCACCAGTCAATTTTACTTTTTCTTCACCAAATATTTGCTGCAAATCTTTTTCGATCGAAAATGCCAACTGTTCCACATCGCTGTAGAACGATTTTCCTTTTGAAGCTTCTTTGAAAGCCAAAAACTCGAGTATTTCTTCTTGCAATTTCTCGCCAATGCCTTTCACTTTGGTGATAGAGCCATCTAAACAGGCTTGTTTTAGCATTTCTAAATTTTCTACCCCTAAATCTTTCCAAATAGCACGCACTTTTTTCGGCCCTACTCCTTTGATTGCGAGCAATTCAATTACACCTTTTGGTGTTTGGGCAAGCAATTTTTCCAGTTCTGCAAACTTGTTTTTATTGGAAATTTCAAAAATAGCTGCCGCAATGCTTTTGCCCACATTGGGTAGTTTTTCTAAATCTGCAACAGAAAGTGTTTCTAATCGCACTTTAGATTTATCGAGGTTGAAAATAGCCGATTGAAAAGCCCGAATTTTGAAGGTGTTTTCCTCGTGTAGTTCTAAAAGTTTGGCGTTTAGTTTAAGCAGTTTTAAAATTTCTTGGTTTTCCATCAGAAGCTTATTAAATTGTCAAGATAGAAAAATGATTAATATGAACACGATTTTAAAGCTTGTTTTCTTTTCAATTATTATATGTGCCTGTGGTGGCAGGCGCGTAACTGTGCGAAATGTAGGAGCAATGGGCGTAGAATTGCAACTGAGTTCCAAAACGTCTGAGCTTTTGTATGGCAAATGGCTCAATTCGTACGAAGAGCAAACAGATGACGATATTTTGGTGTATCGCCCTACCAATTTTCCTTTTCCGTTATCACGCGGGCGAAAAGGAATTGAGTTTTTGAAAGATGGCCAATTTATCGAACATGGTTTTGGTCCAACCGATCGCCCTACTACTTTTGAGGGCGAATGGATATATGGCATTGAAACCCAAACGTTGGAAATTACCTTTCACAAGCTGGAAGCAACGCCCATGCCTGTGACTGTAAAATCGAGAAAAGGCTATGTTTTGAAGATAATATCGCTAGAAAATGGCCTTTTGAAAGTGAAAAGAGCCGAAATGCCAGAACGGGAGTCTGAAAACGTGAAGAAAGAGTAGATAATATTCCAGCCTTTACAATTTATACATATTCCATTTTGTAATGCAATAAAAGCAAAACATTGCTATGAAGGGTGATTTCTGCAATTGTCTCACCATCGGGGTTGGCAAATTCTACTTCAAAAGTGTCTTCATCGTATTTATGCACAACAGTTCCTACCTGACCGTTCATCAATTTAGATTCAGGAATCTCTTTTAAAAGAGCCACTACATCTAGTTCTTTTATCATATCCATTTTTTCTCGTGCTAGTTTTTTACGTAACAACTTGTAAGCCTAGGAAAATCCGTTCCCTTTTCAATAATCCAGCCTGTTTGAATAGTTCCTACTTTACCAAAAATACTAATTTTCATTAACACACTATATTTTTTTCCATATACATTTTCTTCTTTTTGAAGAGCAGAAAACATTGCTAAGTTATCTAATATTTGTTCTTTCAATATTTCGGCATGATATTCATTTAAGCCAAACACTTTTTGAAATAGAAAAGCTTTGTCTTTCCCTCTTGCATGAGACGTATTTAAACAATAGCCTGAAAGCTTTTCGGTACTAATAATCGCATTTTCATAATTGGGTAAAAGATTCATTGACATTATTTAATGACTGATGTTTCCCCCTATTCAATTTATTGTCGAATTCAGAGGACTCGGATACTATTTGACTTCAAAATAACCAATTTCAAATTGACTTTTATCTGTGGTTTCACGTTGCAAATGAGCAACAAGAGCTGAAAGGATTTAATAATTGTTTTTTCGAGAAAAAATCTAACAAATGATACAGGAGCGGACAAAATTCCTACAAAACCTGAAAATATTGATTTGAAGAGAAATGAAAATACATCCCCAATACCACTACTATTTACAACTACAACAACAACTTTATTATATTCATGTCTATTCCTGTTAATAAAAATCGTATTTATAACTTTTCATCGATTGATAGAGGAAAAAACCACAAAAAACACTGGCACGAAACCCCCAAATGATAGACTTTCTTGTTCAATAGGTAAAAAATAATGCCCAAGGTGACAAAAATTAATTCGTATGCAAAAACGGAAAGAAAATTTTGAAAAAGTTTCATTACAACAAAGATGAAACATTAGATAGTAAAACCAAATTTTTTTCTCTTCTCGAAATAACGATCAATTCCCTACACATTCATTACCGTTTCCCTGCCCTTCTTGGTCTTCTTTCGTCCAAAAAGCCATAAATCAACGACCTGCAAAATTAAAACGAGTATCTCTCATGCTACTTGGTTTGTTGAAAATGGACTCCAACATGGGCAAAGAGGGTTTTTTCAGACACTTTTTCCATACTGCGGTACGTTGCGAAGATGTCAGCAGTTCGCTCCCGACATTACTCGTAAATGAAGAGGCCTCATCTGGGCAGAACTGAAGGCAGGGCAGCCTAGCCGAGCCTCATCTGAGCAGAGCCGAAAGCAAGGCAGCCCAGCCGAGCCTCATCTGATCAAAATCGAAAGTGAAGCAGCTTTGCTGAGGCCCGTTTTGGGCAGCGCTGCTTGCAAGGCTTGAAATCTGAGGCTCGAACACGCAAAATGCAAGAGCTGGCAGGCAAATCGTTCTTTTTTTATCCCTCAATACAGCCAAATCTGGCTAGAAGCACCTTTTTTCCCTCCAACTCAATCTTTATAAACCTGCCAGATCGAGGGCGATTGGGGCCTAGGGATTCCTGATAAACATAACGTTAAAATGCCTTTTGCACACTTTTTTAACTCATCTAAATTTACAACTTTAGAGGGTCGGCAATATTTAATCCTGTTATATTATTAAAATCGCTATCGCTAGTAATGAGGATGAGGTCGTGAACGATGGCCGATGCA
>JBJXGB010000278.1:0-14231 GCA_046152935.1 Cytophagales bacterium | reverse complement strand
TGAATATCTGCTTTGTTCGAAGCTCGATCCCAATACATCGGGACTGGGTTAAATTTGTAAAACAGCCAGCAAAATAAAAGTGAAAAAAATCGACAACAGATCTCGTTGACTAAGATTGAAAAATAATAAATCGACAACATTTGAAGGTTCCGGGCTGACATTCTTCATAGTCGTCCCCTTACCGTTTTAAGTAATCAATATTCATATTAATTGGCAAATCGCTTTATTATTGGTAGTTTGGGCTTTTTTATATCAATTAGCATGAGCACGATCACTACAGTAGCCGAAAACACGCTTGAACAAAACAAACCAAGCAAAAAAAAGCCGATTTTTGCTGTAAGTGCCGATCTTCGATCGTATCTCAAAAAACACGGTCGTGAAGTAAAATTGCCTGTTTCCTACAAAGATTTGTTGCGCATAAGCTATTCAACGCCCGTGCTAGACCAAGCAGGTAAAGATACTTTTTGGGAACAAGCTTTTTATGACACCAAAGATTTCGATTTCCTACGTGAAGGTCTGGTAATAATTTATGCTATTCTGAAGACCGAAGGAGACCTGCGTTTTACAAACCAATTAGATATTGATCGTATCGATTATTGTCCTTTTGGCAACTCCAATCCATTCAGAATTAGAATTATAAATAAGTTTAATAAAAACTACGACTATTTCTACATCAAAAAAACCGATGCCACCCGTGTATATGGTCTCGAATTGGAGCATACTTTATCTCCCAATCGAATTATTTTTTACACTTGCTTCGAGACTTTAGTAGAAGAACATGTACCAGGTGTGCCTGGCGATATTTTCATTAAAAAATACCTCAACGATTCGGAAACAAACAAGGTGCGATTTGCCAAAGAGTTCGTAAAATTCAATGAAAGATGCTTCGTACGGTTATTAGGGGACATGCGCAGCTATAATTTTGTCGTACATATTATTCCAGATATAGAAGATTATCAATATCGGATAAGGGCGATAGATTTCGATCAGCAGTCGTACGAAGGGCGAAAAAACCTTTATTTGCCTCAGTTTTTTAAGGAAAATGTGCCGCTCGTGAGCCTCACCATGCACATGCTCAATCGCGAATCTATTGAACAATATCAATCTGAAGAGCGCAATGCCATGGCACTAAGGGTAGTTTCTTCACGATTTAAGTTGATGGAGCTTTTTAACATCATGTGTAAAGAAAAGCTGTCGAGCGATGAAAAAGTGAAACAACTTACGGCCGAATTGGCCTCTTTTTTCGGAAATGCACAATTTCTTAAATGCAAAAGCATGGGCGACATCGTAAAAACAAATCTTAAAGAAACGCTAAGAAAAAATCTGCTATTGGTACAAACTGCAAGAGGAAATATTACCGACTAGGGCTTGAGCAATTTACTAGTAGGGGCTATCTCATGCTATCCGAAGCGTATCACGAAGTCAGATGACATTGATATTTATCGATATTTCACTGAAGTCGGTTGTTGACTTTGGTGATGGTGGCACGTGTTTCTCTCCAGTACTCGACTTTGGTCAGAGTTTACACATTTTGTACAAATTTGAAGTGTCGGGAGGAAACTCCTACACCACCCTAAAAAAACACAGCTTTTAATATTGCTTAGCAAACCTTGCGTAGCGATTGACAGTATGAAAAACACCACCGACATAGAAAACGCAATTGAAACCATTAGCGAAAATTATTCGCTCTTGACTATAGAATGTAAAACCGACTTAAAGAACGCTAGTAAATTATTAGATCTCGACAAATTATCAATAATTGTAAAGGAAGGACAGTTTGCAGATAAAATGTATTTTATTGTTAGCGGTTGCGTAAGAGCATTTTACAACAAAGACGGCAAAGAGATTACAGACTGGTTTGCTTTTGAAGGCGATTTTATGAGTTCAATAAACAGCTTTTATCAAGGTGTTTCAAGTAAACACAATATTGAATTGCTTGAACCGACTACTTTTTTAGAAATTAGTAGAGAAGCAATTTTCACACTTACAGACAAGCATCATTGTTTTGAGAAATTAGGAAGAATTGCGGTAACAAAAACAATGCTTCAACTACAAGAAAGAATAGTTTCTATACAATTTGAGACAGCACAACAAAAATATGCAAGTCTGATAAATACGCGTCCAGATATAGTTCAAAGAGTGTCGTTAACCCATATCGCATCTCATTTAGGCATCACACTTGAAACTTTAAGCAGAATTCGCAACCCTAAAAATCGAATTTGATTTACATCAAATGGATTCTGCTTGTTTTTAAAGACCTTCGCAAAAAATAAAATAAAATGCGAAAATTAAACATTCCAATTTTGCTTGCTAATATTTTGACTGGGTTAGCCTTTTTAGCACACACAATAGGTGGAGATATAGAATTAACCATTATTCAACCTGCTATCAATATAAATAATTGGGCAGAAAAGCAACAAATTTGGACAATGGCAAGGTGCGGATGGCATTGGATTTCTTTTGACTTACTACTTGCTTCGATTGCGCTGGCTCTCATCAATTTTACTAACTATTTTGAGAACAAGAAGACAGTTCTGCAATTGATTTCGCTTTATTTTTTTGGATATGCAATAGTTTGGCTTGTCGTAATTTTAATTTCGCCATCGTTCCCAAACAATTTTATAAATCTAGGGCAATGGATACTTCTGTTAACAATTGGAGGGCTTACAAAATATGGAACAAGAGAACATTATGCTTAAACTCGGAGGATACATAAACATTATAATTTCGATTGCACATATTGTAGGACTATTTTGGGCTGACAAAATGTTTGAAGTAACCGGAATTGGCAACGAAATGACCAAACTTGCTCAAGCACATTCTTCACTACCCTATTTGTTGACAATTTTTGTAGCAATCGTATTTTTCATTTTTGGTTTATATGGACTTTCGGCTGCCAACAAATTTAGACAATTGCCTTTTTTAAAACCTGTAGTTTTTACCATAGCAGGAATTTATTTATTGCGTGGCATAGGCGAACTCATTTTTGACATAGAAAAACAACAAGCGAGTCAAAGTTTAGAAATATTCTACTCACTGATTGCTGTTTTTATTGGGCTTTTATTTTTATTAGGTGGTCTACAAAAATGGAAATTAACAACAGCAAAAAAATAAACAACATCTGTTATCCGATATATGTAATGCACTAATCGATATAAAAAGAATCTAAATTTTATGCTTTGCACATATTTTCACCAGCAAGCTATTTATTTGGAAATCAAGGTTACCTGCCTATAGTGGAACAAAAAACTGACTTCAAATTCAATAATAAAAGGACTTTTAATCAGTAAAAATTAATTTAATATTATGGTTCTTAATAACATGGTAAGAATTTTTTTAGCATTGGTGCTTTCCGTAATCATATTTCATATTTTCATTATTATTAAGATAATTCCCTACAACATAGCGTGGGGTGGCAGATTGACGAACGATCATGAAATGTACGTTTTTGAAAGTATTTCAATACTTATAAATGCATTGCTAGCTTGGCTTCTATTAATGAAAGGCAACATTGTTGAATACAAATTTCCTAATAAAATCTTAAATGCACTTTTGTGGATTTTCTTTGTTTTGTTCATCTTAAACACAATTGGAAACATCTTTGCGCGAACATTATGTGAAAAACTATTTTCTTCTTTGACAGGAATTTCAGCAATACTATTGTGGAGAATTTTAATGACGAGAAAAACAACGAACCGCTAACGACAACGTCTAGAGATTGTCGGTTAGGTGCTTAGATGAACATTTGTGCATGGCATAAAGCGCGCTCCTGACGACAGTTTTAGTCTCGAAAATCGCCAACTTCTTGTAGCTGCAAAACTTGGTACTGGTAACGGGTGTTTCTATCAGGCACTCGACTTTGGTCAGAGTTTACGCATTTTGTACAAATTTGAAGTGTCGGGAGGAAACTCCCGACACCAAGAGAAAAAAATTATCTTTATTGCTTTTCGTACAGACTTGGCATTAACGTACCCGACCACTTCGCACGTAGAACTGCAATACTATTATTATTCTTAGGATCAGTATCCCAATAGCTGAACCCAAATTTTTCACGATGAAACCAAGGTCCAGTGTGTCCACCCCAAAATCCTTCATCCTTTAAAGTAGAGCAAAAAGCTCTCGACCATTTTATCGACCAAGGAATGTTTGACTTAGGGCTAGGGAAAACGCCCTCCGAGCCTGCCACAGCAGTACAGGCATCATAATTTTCAGGAAGATATGGAATCTGATCTTTCGCATCAAGAATGAAGCTTGCCCCACAATGTGCATTGTTAGACCCTTGGCAAGGGCCTGCAGCAGAGCCTAGCGAACCCTGATATTTGGCATCCCAAATAGTAGTAAATTTGCGCTCATCACCCCAAAGTGCTCTGGCAAACAAACAATAGTCTTTTTTTACTTGCCTATCTTCACTTGTATAACCAACTAATGCACGAACATGATTGATCGCTATTCTATGCCATTCATCTACTTCAGCTTTTGTTGGGTTTGTATTATCAGCAAAAGGTTTGTGTTTATAAAACACTTCCCTTATACCTCTGACTTGATCTCCGGATGGACATAGGCAATCGTAAAACTTCTGTTGAGTCATTTTGGTCGGATCATAAATAGTGCCATCCCATTTTGCTTTTGCCCACGAATCCGCGCTTAGCCAACCTACACCATCTGGATCGTGAGATTTATTTGTGCCGCCTTCAAAAGGCTTTGAGGCAAATGTTTTCCAATCTGCCAAATTGGGCGTATATTGTTCAAGGGAAGCAGAATTATTACTTGGCGTAACGTCTTTCGTGCACGAAAATACACCAAGAGTAACGACCGATAGACACAGAAATTTTTTAGTGATGATTTTCATTGAAATAGTTTTTTATTGAGAATCAAAGTTAAGATATTTCCTTTTGAAAATCAAAGCTGGTCGTGAAGTCAGGTATTTTAACCTGACTTTTTTAATTTTACTTTTTTCAAGTGTCTGGAGGAAAACCTGAGTCTGAAACTCTTTTTGATTTGATAATCAGTAGATACACTTCGCTAATCTTCGGCTATTGGGAGCTGGGCAATCACTTTCAACAAACACTCTTTAGTTTTTTGACCATGAATAATATCAATAGTTTGTAATATGCTGAATATCTGATACTTATATTGTAAATGAACCTATATTGAACTTAATGTTCAAATTTTCATCGCTAATTTCGAAAGCTTCTCGTTTCAGACGGCATGGACGTTAGTGAAAGGTAACTGACATCCAAATATAAGTGTAAATTAGATAAATCGAAAATTAGTAAAATGGTAACTGAAAAACGCATAACTGACTGGAAAATCGAACACTTTGTGGGCTATCTTTATATGGTGGTGTCATTTGCCGATAGTGTACTAACGGATTCTGAAACTGAAATGGCAAAGGAGAAACTTGGGAATTTCTTGAAAAATAAGTATCCAGACAAGATTCATTTGCCGTCTCCAATTATCAATGAAATTATTTCTGAAATTCAGCATCATACAAACGCTGAGAAATATGATCTTGTCAGACAGCTTACCTCTAGGTTCAATCTTGGTCAAGACTTAAAGATGGATATTGTGGGCGATTTAGCCGACATAGTAGCCGCAGACGATGTGGTAGATTTGGAAGAACACAAAGTTTTAGCGTACATTCGCGGTGTATTCTACGATCAGGATCAACTTTGACCTGGTTGAGGTTCAGGGGTAAACACCGGAACCTCGACTTTGGCTAATTTTTTTGTCCTTGTGAGTCTTAGATGAAGTCAGGTATTTTAACCTGACTTTTTTAATTTGGTTGTGGTGTCGGGAGTTTGCTCCCGGCAATACTAATGTGAGCCGTCCTAAGTACTTAATTGATTTTATATTCTTTTTTTAGAAATCTAATCAAATCAGCAGCGTTCGCTCTTGTTTTTATTCCCCTACGATAATTGCCTAAGGTCATTACAGATAAATATTGCACCTGAAAAGCAACATTATTAACGGCAACAGGATCATCTGTTATTAATTGCGGATTGTTGTCTGGCCGCGAGAAATGCAAGGTAGTGTCAGCCATTTTGTAAAAAATATCTGCTTTGAAAATACTGCCACCTATTTCCCTGAAGGTTATTCTTATTTTGTTGTCTGCTTCATCCCATTCTTTTAAAGCTTTTACCTTTGTATCATAGTCAAGAATAGCGTTCACGACCTTTTCATTGCGGATCAACCGCAGATTACCGGCTTTCAATTGCTGCATGGTGCCGTCAGTACTTACAAAGGGGGCGCCATCATACACAAGCCGTGCAAAATAGTAGGCGGCATTTCCCATTTTCTTGTGTTGGCCGGTGGTAAGCAAGAAAGTTAAGGAATCCATTAAGATTCTTTTCTCTGCTCTTTTAATGATATAAGCCCCAAGGTTGGCTGTATCAATTTTCAAATCTTGGATGAAAGAAACGACATATTCTTCTTCCAGTTGATGATCTATCATATCTTCCCGTTGGTTTTCTGCAAGGAATCCAAAGAACACGGCAAGGAACAACATTAAAAACTCCCTTATATATGATTTCCAATTTTTCTTATGAACAGGGGCTTCAGGATGATGGGCATGATGTTCTATTTCCATATTTTTAAATTATTGATTTGGATAGTATTCTCCTTTGCCTTTGTTGATCAATAGACCAACAGCTAAAATGGCTTGTTTGTTAAAATGGCAAGGGCAAGAGGGTTTACTTGCACCCTTTGTATTTACTGCTGCAATTCGTGCAGTGCAGTGTTCATATTTTCCTGTTGCTGCTGTTTAAGTATTTCGACAGGCGGAGCAGATCTATCTTTGCAGTCCAAAATGCCGCAACGTTCACAAGTAGTATGCACGATCTTGACTGGTATTGCTGGATCGTTTATGAAGGGCATAGTCTGCGACAATTTCTGATCGATGAGTAAACCAATGGTTACACTTACTATTTCTGTACTTTCTTTGCCTGCTGGTTTTGCAATAGAAATACATAGGTAGCGGTTGTGTGTTTGCCAGTATTGCGATATCTGCACATCTAAAACAGGGAGTTTGTATTTTTTTTTCGCTACCAACAGAGCTATATCTTTAATTAAATTGATCGAAACCCATCGCCTGCAGTAATGTTCATGAGTAGCATTGGCGTATGGATTATGCACTTGCGATAAATGCAGTTCTTTGGTGATCTCGTATTCATCCTTTGCCACATCGCCAGAAAGACGCAAAAAGAAAAGATGATCGATACTGAAATGCCTTGGCAAAATGTTAGTGAGCCTCTGCATCACCATTTCAGGGGTCACGTCATATTCAATACACAGGTTCAGCCATGCTTTATCGTCCCATTTCGGCCGCATCACTATGCTTTTTACATCCTCTGTAAAATTTTCTTCTGGCATTAATAGAGCGACTGCAAAGTAGGAGGCTTTAAAATTATTCAGCAGCACATCAAACGAATCGCTTTGTTGTATGATTGTTTCATAAGGCCTTTCGGTAAGGTCGAGATAATGAAAAGCGATTTCACGGGCTAGCAGAAATTTTTCTTGTGCTGCACTAAATGCTTCATTGATGAAGAGTGTTTTATTCACCACTGAATAATAGGAGCGGAGGTTCTGCAATGCTTCCATTGTATTCATCCGTTTGCGGTCAACCTTTACATCTAATTTTAGAAGTGCAGCTTCAAGCGTTGATATTTCAACTTGCATCACTTTTTTCCATTTGTATTCCTTTCTAAACCTGCGGACGGCATTTTCTATGTCCTCAAAATAATTATCTTTGAGGTCTTGGTAGGAACGAAGAGCAGCGCTGTAAAAACTTTCCTTCGATAATTGATAGCTGCGTGAGATTTTGAGCAGTGTACTGATGAAAGCAGTCACTTTATCTGGGGTGTTTGAGAACAAATCTAGTAAAGAAGCAGGTGTTAATCCAAAATGCTCCCAAGGAATTGCATTGACAAAATCGGAGTTGATAAGATCAATGATGGGTTGAAGCTTTTTACTGGCTCTTAAGGAGACCAGATAATCATAATCAACCCCCAAGGCCTTAGCCATTGCCAGGATTTTATCTGCCTTTGGAAACTTTTTGCCTGTTTCAATATCATGAACGTAGGAAAGTGACATCCCAGTCTGTTCAGCGAGTTGTTGATAAGATAATCCCCTCTCTTGCCGCAAAGCCTTTACCTTTAGCCCTAGAATAAGGCGAACACTATCATTGTCTGTCATTATGAGTGCAAAATACGAAGATATTCGCTAAAAATAAAAAATATATTTTTAGCGAATATTTCGCTATTTGAATAAAGTTCGTATATTGCGTAAAATATTCAAATATGACAGCCAATGTAACACCCTCCGATTCCAAGTACACCACCTTGGAAGAAATCAACATCAAAGCCCCATTCCATGTGGCTTTCACAGAAATTTTAACGCCAGAAGCATTGGATTTTATTCTTGCTTTGCATGTTCAATTCAATCAGCATCGAAAAGATTTGCTAAATGAAAGAGTACTCATACAGCAAAAAATTGATAAAGGATGGATGCCTGGATTCATTCCAGAAACTGCTGAGATCAGAGAAAGTAAATGGGTCGTAGCTCCTTTCCCCGCAGATTTGTCTGATAGAAGGGTGGAAATAACTGGCCCCGTTGATCGTAAAATGATTATAAACGCTATGAATTCGGGAGCCAATATCTTTATGGCCGATTTTGAAGATAGCAATTCACCCAACTGGGATAATGTTATAGGTGGACAGATTAATCTTCGCGATGCAGTCAGCAGAAAAATAACTTTTACCAACCCAGAGAATGGCAAGGCGTATTCATTAAATGAAAAATGTGCAACGCTGCTTGTACGCCCACGTGGCTGGCACCTAGAAGAGAAGCATATTGAAATAAATGGAGAACCTACGAGCGGAAGTTTAGTGGATTTTGGACTCTTCTTTTTTCATAATGCCAAAGCCTTGTTGAAGAATGGTTCGGGTCCATATTTCTATTTACCCAAATTAGAAAGTTATCAAGAGGCAAGGTTGTGGAATGATGTTTTTGTTTTTGCGCAAAACTATTGCGGCATTCCCCAAGGCAGTATCAAAGCCACCGTTTTGGTGGAAACTATATTGGCCACTTTTCAATTGAATGAAATCTTGTGGGAATTGAAAGATCACTCAGCCGGATTGAATTGTGGCCGATGGGATTATATATTTTCCTTTATCAAAAAATTCAGAAATGTGCCTGGTCATGTTTTTCCCGACCGCACTTTGGTTACTATGAATGTTCCATTCATGCGCGCCTATACCCAATTGGTAATACAAACCTGTCACAAGCGTGGTACACATGCTATGGGTGGTATGGCTGCACAAATACCTATTAAAGGAAATGATAAAGCTAACGAAATAGCATTTGCAAAAATAAAAGCAGATAAAATTAGAGAAGTAACTGACGGACATGATGGAACTTGGGTGGCGCATCCTGGATTGGTGTCGCTGGCAAAAGAAATTTTTGACGAGCACATGAAGACCCCTAATCAGTTGCATCGCACCAGAGAAGAATTTACTTGCACTGAAAAAGAATTGCTTACTGTGCCCGAAGGACCGATAACTGAAGAAGGGCTTCGCCATAACATTAATGTTGGTATTCTTTATTTGGAAAGTTGGTTGAGAGGAAATGGTGCTGCTGCACTCAACAACTTGATGGAAGATGCCGCTACTGCCGAAATATGCCGGACACAGGTATGGCAGTGGATACACAGCAAAGCAAAGCTGGAGGATGGTAGAGAAATAAACTTAGGTTTGTATATCGACTTGAGGGACGATGAGATAGAAAAAATACAGCATACTGTTGGCAGCAAAGCTTACCAAGAAGGCCAATACATACAGGCTATCTGCATATTTAACAAGCTGGTAGTGCAGCATAAATGGGATGATTTTTTGACCCTCTCTGCATACGATCTCATTCTTTCTAATGATGAAAAAAAAGTATGTAAGGAAGACTAAGAAACTTCAGAAATTTTATACGTACAAGGAAAATAATTAATCGATTAGGCAATTGCCCAATCTCAACTCAATAAATATTCACTCTTAATTAAAAACAAAGTAAACATGATCAATCAGCAAAAAGCAAATCAATTGACCTTAGACTGGCAAACAAATGCAAGATGGAAAGGGATTACCAGGTCGTACACTGCCGAAGAGGTATTACGCTTGCGTAGCAAAGTCGAGATCGAATATACACTTGCAAGAAATGGTTCGGAAAAACTATGGCAGAAATTAAATAGCCAACCTTTTGTGGCCGGACTTGGTGCATTGACAGGTAATCAAGCAGTGCAAGAAATAGCTGCTGGGTTGGAAGCTATTTACCTGAGTGGCTGGCAGGTGGCTGCTGATGCCAACACATCAGGAACAATGTATCCTGACCAATCGTTGTATCCTGTAAACTCGGTACCAGAAGTGGTGAAGCGTATTAACAATGCTTTATTGCGCTGCGAGCAAATAGATTCAGTAAATGGTGACAACACCAAAGATTGGATGGCTCCTATAATTGCAGATGCTGAGGCAGGATTTGGTGGTAACCTGAATGCCTTTGAACTAATGAAAGCCATGATTGAAGCAGGAGCATCAGGTGTGCATTTCGAAGATCAGTTATCATCTGCAAAAAAATGCGGTCACTTAGGCGGAAAAGTTTTGGTACCAACTCAAGAAGCTATCAATAAACTACTTGCTGCAAGATTAGCAGCCGATGTAATGAACGTTCCGAGCGTCATTATTGCAAGAACAGATGCAGAGGCAGCCAATCTGATTACTTCTGATATCGATGAAAGAGATCAACCTTTTCTTACTGGTGAAAGAACAGGTGAAGGTTTCTACTTGGTAAGAAATGGAGTTGAACAATGTATCGCTCGTGGTTTGGCTTATGCTCCCTATTCCGATTTGATTTGGATGGAAACATCGCAACCCGACTTAGTTATTGCCAAAGAATTTGCCGATGCAATACATGCAGTTTATCCTGGCAAAATGCTAGCGTATAATTGTTCTCCTTCATTCAATTGGAGCAAACATTTGAATGTAAAGCAAATGGAGTCTTTTAGAGAAGAACTAGCTGCTTTAGGATATAAATTCCAGTTTATTACTCTTGCTGGTTTTCATGCTCTAAATACTTCAATGTTTGAATTATCTAGAGCTTATAAAGAAAAGGGTATGGCAGGTTTTTCTGAGTTGCAAGAAAGAGAATTTGCTTTACAACCACATGGTTTCAAAGCTATAAAACATCAAACTTTTGTAGGAACTGGTTATTTTGATTATGTACAAAATACTGTACAACAAGGAGAAGCATCTACAGTTGCAATGAAAGACAGTACGGAGACAGCTCAATTTCATTAAAAACCGTCAATTAAGTTTAATCAAAAATGGTGACTTACGTGTTGTAAGTCACTATTTTTTTGCCTCAATAAATACTAACTTTTCTTTGTGCTAATCACTAGTCAACCTGATAATTTTCGATTTTAGCGTTTCTAAAATGTGTTTCATCGACTTGCAAGGGCCACACTTTTTGACGAAAAATCTACCAAAGTGAGCGTATCGCTTTTTAAAAATATTGAAAATATTGCAGTCATTTGGATCTAGTATTTAAGCGTTTTCTTTTTTATGCTCACATCTTAATTATTCTACCATCATCCATTTCAATGATCCGATGGGTTTTGGCAGCAAAATCATTGTCGTGGGTTACGATCAGCAACGATTGGTGGTACTTGTCGGCCAATTCTTTAAATATTTCAAACACAATTTCGCCATTTTTTTTGTCCAAATTGCCCGTTGGTTCATCGGCCATGATAATCAAAGGGTCGTTGATTAACGCCCTTGCAATGGCCACGCGCTGTTTTTGCCCGCCCGAAAGTTGGTTGGGCTTTTTGCGTGCTTCGCCCTCTATTCCTAGTATTCTCAATTTCTCTATTGCCCTTTGTTCCACTTCTTTTTCTGGATATTTGCCCAGTTTCAAGCCTGGCAACATCACATTTTTCAATACAGAAAACTCATTGAGCAAATAATGAAATTGAAATACAAAACCTATTTTTTCATTTCGTACCAATGCCAATTCGCTTTCTTTTTTGTCTTTCATGCTCACTTTATCAATCAATAAATCCCCTTCAAAGGCGGTATCCATGGTAGAAAGTATGTAGAGCAAGGTAGATTTGCCACAGCCCGATCGGCCAATTACAGACACAAATTCGCCTTTAAGCATCATAAAATTGATCTCTTTTAGCACCTGTATCCGCACAGGGTCGGAAAAGTATTTTGAAATATTGACGGCCTCCAGTATTTTTTCTTCCATTTTATTTGCCTCTTATAATAATGACGGGGTCTACTTTACTGGCTTTGCGCGAAGGAAAGTAGCCTGCCAAGTAGGTAGTGACGATTGAAAACAACCCTGCTATGAGGTAATATTTGGGATTGTAGCTTACAGGATAGGTTTTTAATGTGGGCAGCGAGGCTGTCAAAAACGGAATCTGATCGATAATGGCTGCCAAACCGAAGCCAAACAACAAGCCCAAAGCTCCGCCAAAAATCCCTATACTTAACGCAATCGTGATGAATATGGCATTGACATCGCTACCAGAAAAACCTGTAGCTTTTAAAATCGCGATAGAATCTATTTTTTCATAAATCATCATATTCAAAATATTATAAATGCCAAAGCCAGCCACGATCAAAAGCGTAACACCCACGGCATAAGAAATAAGCGTGCGAATGAAGCTCCCAGTTTCAAATTGGGCGTTAGCAGCCTGAATATCAATCGCTTCTACCTCAAATAATTGGGCATATTCTTTAGCCAATTTCGGGGCCAAAGCCATGTCTTTTAGCTTTATTTGAACATCAGTAACGTATGAATTTGATTCGCCCAAAAGCTTTTGGGTGGTAGTGATGGAGGCGTAACTCTGCACCTTATCTAATTCTACAATACCAGATTGGTAATATCCCACTACTTTGAGCGATACTCTTTCGCCTTTTGACGTGGTCACTTGTATATTATCTCCAATATCGGCCAGCATTTTTTCTGCCACACCTTTGCCTAAAATTATGCTATTGGATACATTTTTCAGATCCAAATAATTTCCAGAGACTACATAATCTTTAAACAAAAACAATTTACTTTCTTCTTCCACTTCTATGCCTTCAATCAATCCTCCCAAATCTACATCGCCCACATTGTAGAAAACTTGTGCTTTTATTTTTGGCGCTACCCCAGAAACTCTATTGTCTTTCTTCAAAGCAGTAATGATGGCTTCGCTGTTACGCAGTGCCAAAATTTTATCTTTTGGTTTGATACTGCGGATAAAATCGTGCCTATTTGTACCAGAATATGCTTTCTGAATGGGTTGAATTTTAGTGGCTGCCACTTCGTTGTAGAGCCGCACGTGAGGCGTTCGGTTGAGCATTATTCCATCCAACAATTCGTTGAGCCCAGACATAAAACTAAGCAAAGCAATAAACATGGTAATGCCAAAAGTAACGCCAACGGCAGCCACTAGGGTTTGATTGAGCCTAGCGATCAGCAACGAAAAAGAAATACTCGCGATAAGTTTGAATTTCATTTCACCTCTTTTTTCAGTTCGTCATCAGCACCTAAACCAGATACAATTTCTACCATTTGGTAATCTTTCAAACCAGTTTTTATCACCGCCCTGTCGCCATTGCTTTTCATCACTGTCGAATCATTTATCAAATAGTTTCGGGGAATCAACAAGGCTTTTTGCTTGGTTTGTAGCACAATATTAGCCTCAAAAGAGATATTGGGGTACAGTATTTTCGGTCGGTTGATAAAAGAAGATTCCACCAGAAATGTCTTGCTTCGCTCGTTCATCAATGGGAATATCTTGGTGATTTTTGCCTCAAAAACCTTGTTTTTATAGCTATCCATTGTGACAAGTACCAACAAACCTTTGCTCACTTTCAAAATATCATATTCATCTACTTGCATTTCCAATATAAAATTGTCGGCATCGCCAATTACAGCCAAAGGCGTTTGCGGACTTACTATTTCACCCTCTTCTTTGTTGAGGCTGTACACAATGCCGTCAATTTTGCTTCGCAATGTATAGTCGCTTTCTAATTTAGATGAGATCAACAAGTTCTTTTTTGATTGCGAAGCGGTGAAATTCAGTTGACGTCTGAGGTCATTGTATTTCACTTTGGCAGAATACAATGCTGCTTTGGCATTTTGGTATGCCAGTTCTCTGGATTCGAATTCTACTTTCGTGCCTACATTTTCGCTCCACA
>JBJXGB010000267.1:0-7122 GCA_046152935.1 Cytophagales bacterium | reverse complement strand
AAGCACTGCAGTACTTGCTTTAAAGGCTTGAAATGGCTTGTCAATTTCAAGTGTTACTGGGTTTGCAGAGGCTATGATGGTAACTACATCTGAAGAATACTGAAAATACTCAGGGTTACGTAAGCGAACTAAAGTGATACCTGTAAACATGTTATTGGTTGGTTTAAATTAAAATGAAATAAGATCGATCAAAAAATTTAATTGCCAATTTATCAGATATTTTAATAGTTTGGTGTTAAATTTTTTAAATTTTGATGCGATTAATGGCAGTGTTAGTGTTTTGAATGTAAAATAGTTGGTGTTTAAAGCTTTCTTATATAGAAGAAAAAGCAGAACACTGGCGTTGGAAGCTTTCTTATATAGAAGAAAAAGCAAAATACTGGCGTTGTAAGCTTTCTTATATCAAAGAAAAGGCATAACACTGGCGCTGCAAGCTTTCTTACATAAAAGAAAAGGCAAAACACTGGCGTTGTAAGCTTTCTTACATAGAAGAAAAGGCAAAACACTGGCGTTGTAAGCTTTCTTATATAAAAGAAAAAGCAAAACACTGGCGTTGCAAGCTTATTTACATAGAAGAAAAAGCAAAACACTGGCGTTGCAAGCTTTCTTATATAAAAGAAAATGCAAAACACTGGCGTTGTAAGCTTTCTTATATAAAAGAAAAAGAAAAACATAGGCGTTGTAAGCTTTGCCTTTATTGGAGTTCTTGTCCAACAAACCATTGCAGGACAAGACATATAGTTGGTAAATCATGTGTGTAAGGTGGAAACGCCCTACACCACCCCTAGCAAAATATGTGCTCATAGTTATTTGAAAACAAGTAATTTACTGGTAATTTTACAGCTGATAATTTAATAGTAATGGCACAGAGCATACCTTTAGAAACCTATATTTCGCTCGAAAAGGAGTTTGGCAAAGCCGTAGCCGAAAAAGTAACAACGTTGCTCGATTTTTCGTTTGCCCAAGCTGAAAGGAAAGTAGACCAAATAGCTACTCAGAAAAAACTTGAAATTAAAGACGAGCTTGGTAAAGAATTGGCCTCAAAAGCTGATTTGGCAGTAATCAGATCAGAAATTGAAGTAGTGAGATCACAGATTACAGTTTTAGAATCGAGGTTAGAAAGGAAAATTACCATTTATTTCCTCATTCTTCTCTCAGTAATGATTCTTCTCAATAAAGATAGCCTTTCGCTTATTGCCCAAATATTGGGATTGGTGAAATGATTTTGCCAATTTTTATTTCTTTTCCCTTTGTTGGAGTTCTTCTCCAACAAACCATTTCAATACAAGACATATAGTTTGTAAATAATGTGTAGGGTGGAAAGACCCTACACCACCCCTAAGTTGCTGACCCCGCCATGCGTAAAGTTGACGCTGTAACTCTACGTACTAGCAAATGAAATTGTAGTCTCCGACTACAATATGAACAAAAAAAGTCCTTATATTTGCAAAAATATCTTAACGTCATGAAAAATCAACTATCTGAAGCACAACGATATATTGACAATGCAAAAGAAATATTATCTACAAAGGCAAACAAAGAAGATGGTTATTATGAAGACAAAAAATATGTCAAATTAGCAGGTCATGCAGCTTATTCTGGCGTGTTGGTGGCGTTGGATAGCGTGATGGTTTCAAAAGAAAAAGGCAGAAAATCAGTAGATTGGTACAAATCAGAATTGGCTAAATTAGACAAAAAAATACTCAATTATTTTGATACTACATATCAAATTTTTCATTTAGTAATGGGTTACGATGGGCATGGGCAAGCAAAAATGGCATTACAGGGTTTTGAGGTTGCCGATAAAATATTGCAATGGGTAAAAATTAAAAGCGTTTAGCTACCATCACTATGCGTAGAGTTCACAAAGTGGCTCTACGTATTGGCAAGTGAAATTGTAGTCTCCGACTACAATGTAAACAAAAAAAGTCCTTATATTTTTGCCTTTGTTGGCCTTCTGTTCCAACAAATCATTTCAAGACAAGACATATAGTTGGTGATTCCGCCTTTGTTGGAGTTCTTCTCCAACAAACCATTGCAGGCCAAGACATATAGTTAGTAAATAATGTGTAGGGTGGAAACACCCTACACCACCTCTAAAGTCCTTTTTTCTTGATAGTAACAGCCTTAGTGGAAGGCAGGTGCATCCACCCGACTTTTTAATTTTAGAATCTCGAGTGTTTTGCCTGGAAACACCCTACACCACCTCAATTTCAACGAATAATACATCTATTTTATCGAAGACTATCATTGTCTTTTAAAAATACATTATATATTTGAATTCCTTATGTCTCAACTTTTTTGAGATCATTGGTTGATCTATTTCTATTTCCCTTGTTCTTCGAATGAAAAAACTTTTCCTCAGTATTGCTATATTAATATCAACACTAAATTGTATCACAGCTCAAGACGGACCTGGTGGAGTAGGCTCTCGCAATGGTACTTCTGCTCTCAAAGTTTGGCTCGATGCTAGCGATAGAATTACAATTGTAACCAATACTGGCAATGCCCTTGTAGGCTGGGACGATAAAAGTGGAAGTGCTAATCATGCAGCAACTACATCTGGTACTAATGTATATGGTACAGGTACCTACCAAGCAAATGTTTTCAATGGAAACCCTGCAATTGCTTTCAATGGAGGGGCTATTGCCAATGAAAGTATGAGTACTTCTGGTGGCTATACTCCAGATGTATTTATGGCCATTAGAGTGAATACTTATGCAAGCGATGGTTTGACATTTACGGCTAATGCTACTAATGGATATCACCAAGGCACTTATCTTGCTGGGAGTGGCAATTACGGTTGTATCAATTCTGGTGGTAGCGTATTGGGTTCAAGGCCTTTTCCTTTAGGGCAATTGGGTGTGGTTAACGTATTTTACGGTAGAAACTTGGGAGCTGGGCAGTCTCTATTGGCTATCAACGGCTCACAGTCTACTTTCACGATTGCCGCTGCAGATTATGGTGCTGCCGAACTAAACTCATATTGGCTTGGAAAGTATAACACTGGAGGTCACTTCCAAAACTGTAATATAAGCGAAGTCCTCGTCTATAACTCTAAAAGAAACAACACCCAACGCCTCATCTTAGAAAACTACTTAGCTTCTAAATATGATATTGGTGCACTTGCAACAGATTTATACCTAGGAGATACCCCTGGCAATGGGAACTATGATTTAGCTGTAATAGGTACAGGACAGCAAGGGGCAAGTGACAATCACACCATTGCTTATTCTGATGGTGGGTTAAATATTACTGTAACTTCATCTGTGACCACAGGTGCCTATCTTTTTGCAGGGCACAATAAGGCAGTAAATACTGTAAGTAGTGTTAATCTTTCGGGACTAATACAACAACGTTGGGATAGAGATTTTTATGTAGACAAAACAGGCAATTTAAATGCAGGTAATACCAAAATATCTTTTAATTTCTTAAAAAGTGGCATATCTACTACACCGGGCCTTGCAGCCAATTATACCTTAATATATAGGAGTACTTCTGGAGGTACATTTTCTGAAGTAACAGTAGCCAATGCAGCCGTGGTGGGTAATGAAGTGGTGTTTGATGTAGCTGATGCTAACTTGGTTGATGGATATTATACAATTGGTACAAAAAACACCTTGTTTAGCGGATTGGGGTCACAATCAAACGCCTATGATGGTCCTGGTGGGGTAGGTTCTCGCAATGGTGCATCTGCCCTTAGGTTGTGGCTCGATGCCTCTACAGGTACCAATACCTCTGTGAATGGAGTGGGAGTCTCTTCATGGACCGATCAATCAGGAAATGGTTCCAATGCTTTACAGGCAAGTGTGGGAAATCAACCAACATTTGTATCTAACTCAGTAAATGGAAAACCTGCTTTATCTTTTAATGGTACATCAAGCTATTTATTAGTTAATCCGTTTCAGTTATTTGCAACGCGTTCTTCTCCAATCACTTCTTTTTTAGTATTTAATCCAACCGACATTAGTTCGCAGAGGTTTTTGATGTTTCAATGGGAAAATAACAATTGTGTAACAAATTTTGAATTGGGATATCGTACAGGAAGCGGTAGTACACCTAACTGGGGTCTTCATAATGGATGCAGTAATGCAGCAGTTTCTGAAAATGCAGCTACATCGAGTAATAATATTATGACTTTGAAGATTTTAAGTTCTGGAACGTCACCTTCAAATGTTCAAATGAGAAAAAATGGATCAGATTTATCTATTACGAACAATGCAGGAGGTTGGACAAATGCAGGTAATTATCAAATATCGAGCTCTGATCTTTACATTGGTTCAAGACTTGCATCAAATGGTTGGCATCAAGGTACAATTGCGGAAATTATTTCTTACAACACGACTCTAAATGCTACACAAACTAACTTGGTAGAAAACTACCTTAATGCAAAATATAATATCTCTATTGCCAACGATAAATATGCACAACCAACGACCACTACATATATAAATGGTGTTTTTGGAATAGGTCAAGAATCCGTAATTGACAATCAAAACATTGCTTCTTCAAAAGGAGGATTGAGTTTTGCTGCAACACCTTCTTTGACCAATGGTGCTTATTTGATAGCAGGTTACGAAAACAATACGAACACAGTTTCCAGTGCTAACCTTTCTGGCTTGGTACTACAGCGTTGGGACAGAGATTTTTTTATAGACAAAACAGGCAGTTTAAGTGCGGGCAACACCAGCATTGCATTTGATTTTGCTCTAGGAGGATTAACTACAACACCTGGAGCTGTTGCTGATTACACTTTGTTATACCGCACAACTTCCACTGGCACATTCAGTGAAGTTACAGTTTCGGCAAAAATCGTTCAAGGAACACAAGTGATATTTGACGTTACGGATGCCAACTTAGTAGATGGATATTATACAATAGGTACAAAAAATATTTCTTTAAGTGGATTGGAAGTTCAGGCTAACAATGCATTGCAATTCAATGGAAATGGCACAACTGGACCATTTGTAACTGTAAATAGTAATAGCAATGATTTTAATTTGGGTAATAATTTTACCATGGAAGCTTGGGTAAATCCATTAAATTTGAATAACAGACACCATACTATATTTTCCAAGGGAGAAGTTAACGGTGCGTTTGATAATGGTTACGCATTACAGATAAATACATTTGGTGGAATTAATCAAACTTTACATTTCTTTAATGCATTATCTTCTGGCACTGCCTATTGGATTAATTCAGGAATTGTTGTTCCATACAATACCTGGTCGCATGTAGCGGTAACTTACAATGGTTCAACCTCCATTTTAGGTTTTTATTTTAATGGTGTAAATGTTACAAATGTAGGATATAATCTCAATTTGAATGTGACAGGTGGATTAAATGATTTTTTTATTGGTCGTCAAGGATATGGATGCCAATGTCATAAATTCAATGGTCAAATAGACGAAGCCCGAATATGGAATGTAGCTCGTACACCTAATGATATCAGAGAAAATATTTATAGAACCATCAATGGCAACTTGCCAGGCTTGGTAGCAGCTTATAACTTTAACCAAGGAATAGGTGGTGGAAATAATACTGGCGTTACTACGCTCATAGACCAAGCAGGAGGCAATCATAATGGTACGCTCAATAGTTTTACAAATCTTGCAGGTGGCACTACCTCCAATTGGGTTGGTTCAATCACCACAACTACGGGTTTGTACAATTTTGGTGCTCCTTTTATTAATATGGGCACAGCTCCTTCTGTGTGTGCCAATGGCACAGGTACTTACACCATTACTGCAACGGGACAAGGCAGTTTCAATTACCAATGGCATAGAAATGGAAATATTATTTCAGGACAAACTTCTGCAACTCTTAATTTAACTTCTGCACTCACCACTTCTGTAGGTACTTATTTGGTACAAGTATCAAGTATTTATGGTACTTCAACTTCTGTAGGTGTAATGTTTCCGAATTGCAACAATGCTTTGGATTTTGATGGTGGAAACGATGAAATTGTAGTTGGGAATATTTCTCAACTTAACTTAACTTCCAATTTTACTGCTGAAGCCTGGGTTTATAATAGGCTAAACACTACTGGCACTGATTTTTTGAACACCATTTTTAGTAAAAAAACAGGTGGGGGGCCTTCTGGTTGGGCATTGTTTGTCAATGAATTCGGAACAACAAACGGTAGACTAGTATTTGAAACTACCAATGGCAATTTTTTAGTTTCCACAAATATTAATTCTGTTCCAGTTGGTCAATGGTCGCATGTGGCTGTTAGTGTAAATCAAGGTGTAGTAAGTATGTACATCAATGGGGTATTGGTTCCCTCTACTTGGACTGGATCATTTTCGGCAGTTAGTTCTACAGTTACTTTTAGAATAGGCAATTTTGAAGGGGCATCATTTTTTAATAACGGTATAATTGACGAAGCCCGAATTTGGAACATATCACTCTCTCAGCAAGAAATTCAGAATAACCTTTATAAAAACATTTCAACAACTACAACTGGTTTAGTTGGCTATTGGGATTTTAATCAGGGCATACCCGCAGGGAATAATACCACCATAACTTCAATAATTGATAAAAGTGGAAATGGATCTAATGGGGCATTCTCTGGTTTTACTTTAAATGGTGGGGCTTCTAACTTTATTAGTTCTGCTCAAACAACCATTATTGGCACATATACTTTTTCAGCTCCAACCATTACTGGAATTACTTCTTCTCAAACGGTTTGCTCAGGAGTTACAATTCCACTTTCAGTAACAGCCACAGGATCAGGCTTAGGTTATCAATGGTTTAAAAATGGCGTTTCTATTGCCGGAGCTACAGCTTCCACGGTTACACTAACCAGTGCGTTAACCACCAGTGCTGGTATTTACACGGTTGCCATTACAAGTTTAGGTGGAAACTTAACTTCGTCTGGAATAAATATTGGAGTAGGTTGCAACAATGCTTTGCAGTTTGCAGGTGATAATGACAATGTTTCTTTTCCTATAAATTTTTCTGGAGCTCCTTCAAATCAAATCACCTTGGAAGCGTGGGTAAACCCAAACAATATTACAACGAACCGTTTTTATGAAATTTTTCGTGCCGATGGTGTTACTGGAAATGGTTTCTTATTTTCATTTCAAGAATTTGGAACTGTATTAAGTTTTGGAACATCAC
>JBJXGB010000255.1:0-5740 GCA_046152935.1 Cytophagales bacterium | reverse complement strand
TTTGCCATGAAATGTGATGATATTTTGGTCAAAAATTGTTTCATTTCCTTTGGAGTTTACCACATATAGCAATGAAGTAATTTGTGGAAATTCATTTTTCAAATAGTTCATTATCAAGTCGATAGCTTGCAAATCTTCATAATAGAACTGAACAATTACCATCACTTCGCCTGTAGACGAAATACGAATGATCAAATTTCGCATCAACCCCTCTTGTTTTCTGATATCAAAAAAACCAAACCCGTTTCGCAAACAAAATGCATTTAATCCATTTCGAATTGCATTGGATGGATCGGCCTGCAAATAGCATTTTTCAATATTCAATATTTTATCAAATCGACCTGGAATATGAAAGCCCAATCCATTATTTTCTTTATGCTCAACTTCTCGCTCGCTATTCTCAAACCAACGCTGGTTCGAAAAAGTATATTCCAATTTATTGCGATAAAATGTAGTATCCTTCGAACTTAAGATGGGATTAATGTCTGGAATAGGCACTTTTGCTATCCTTTCCAAGGCGTCTTTTACTTGTTTGTGCTTAAAACTCAGTTGTGTTTCGTAGCCCAAATGCTGCCATTTGCAGCCACCGCAAACTCCAAAATGAGCGCAAAAAGGTTCACTTCTCAAATCTGAATAACTATGGAAATGTACTGGAACTGCTTCGTAAAACTTTTTATCTCTTTTAATCAACTTGATGTCGGCCACATCGCCTGGTGCCACACCGTGCACAAATATCACCATTCCGTCTACTTTTGCCACGCATTTGCCTTCGGCAGCCATAGCAATAATTGATACTTGTTCTATTATTTGTCCGTAATTTTTCATTCGGGCGCAATTTAAGTATTAAAATGTTACCAGAATATGCCGAACATATTCTTAAATTTTCCTCATCTATTGATAACCATTCGTCTATACAAACATTTTCATTATTTTAGTAGCATCAAACCAAATCTAATTTTAATAAAACTTGAAAATAACTGTTGCGGGAGCTAGTTTGAACCAAACTCCAATCGATTGGGAGGGAAATAAACAAAACATTATTTACGCCATTGAATATGCGCGGCTACATGGTGTTGAGATACTTTGCCTGCCTGAATTATGCATCACTGGCTATGGGTGCGAAGATCTGTTTTTGAGTGATTGGTTGTATGAAAAAGCCTTTAAAAAGCTACTTGAGATAAAAGAATATTGTTACGACATCACCGTTGCCGTTGGTTTACCAATCAAATTTGAAGGTAAAAACTACAATTGCGCCTGTCTAATTCACAATAAGGAGATCAAAGGTTTTTACGCCAAACAGTTTTTGGCCAACGATGGCATTCACTATGAAACCCGTTGGTTCCATCCATGGAAGTGGATTTCAGTATACAATTTCGCAATCGGAAATGGGGTAACTGTGCCCCTTGGCGATGTTATTTTTGAAGTAAATGGTGTGAAAATTGGTTTCGAGATTTGCGAGGATTCTTGGAGGAAAGAAGAAAGACCAGGCTACAAACACAAAATGCGAGGTGTAGATGTTATTCTCAATCCAAGTGCCAGCCATTTTTCATTTGGCAAAACCAATATTCGACATGATGAATTGGTCATGAAAGGTTCAAAAGAATTTGAATGCACGTACGTCTTTTCTAACTTATTGGGCAATGAAGCGGGCAGAGCTATATATGATGGAGAAATATTGATTGCACAAAGGGGAAAACTTTTGAGTAGAAATAAATTGTGTTCCTTCCAAAATTTCAACGTTCAAGTGGCCGAAATCGACATTTTAGATCACAACAATAGTACGGGAACGACTCCAATTGCACCTTTCATAAGTAAGGAAATGGAGTTTGCGGCTATTCTGCCCTTGGCTTTATTTGATTACATGCGCAAAAGCAAAAGTAAGGGTTTTGTACTATCTTTAAGCGGTGGTGCTGATAGTAGCTGCAATGCAGTAATGGTAGCACTAATGGTGAAAAGAGGAATTGAAGAACTAGGAACTGAATACTTTTTAAGAAAATCAGGCTTTGAAGAATTAGTAAACAATAAAGTGCTAACCGAAAAAGAGATAACACATCACTTATTGACGTGCGTATATCAAGCCACAAAAAACTCTTCTGAACTCACATTCATTTCCGCCAAAAATCTTGCCGAAAGCATAGGCGCAAATTTTTACGATTGGAAAATTGATAAGGAAGTGAATGCTTATACCTATGAAATTGAAAATGCGCTTAATCGAAAATTAGATTGGAAAACAGATGATTTGGCACTCCAAAACATTCAAGCGCGTAGCAGAAGCCCTATTATTTGGATGCTAACCAACATCAAAAATGCGTTGCTCATCGCCACATCCAATCGTAGTGAAGGTGATGTAGGCTATTGCACCATGGATGGCGATACCTCTGGCAGTATTTCGCCAATAGCAGGTGTTGATAAAAATTTCATCAATCATTGGCTACTCTGGGCTCAAAACGAATTGGGTTTTAAAGGTTTAGAAAGTGTAAACAACCTAGAGCCATCTGCTGAATTGCGCCCTTTGGAGACACTTCAAAAAGATGAAGATGATTTAATGCCCTATTTTATTTTAAATGAGATTGAAAAATTGGCTATACGACAATGGAAATCGCCACTTGAGGTATTTCAGATATTAAAAGATGCGAATTTAGAAAGTGAAGCACTACTGAAAGCTCATATCAATAAATTTTTTAGGCTTTGGAGCCGAAACCAATGGAAACGCGAGCGCCTGGCCCCATCCTTCCACGTAGATGAACACAATGTAGATCCACGCACGTGGTGTCGCTTTCCCATTTTAAGTGGCGGTTTTGAAGAAGAACTGGCATTAATACATTAATTGCACTTAAAACTATTTGATTGTTTACATAAAGTTTTAAGTATACTTAAAACTTTATGTAAACAATCAAATAGTTTTAAGTGCAATTAATGTATTAATGCCAGTTCTTCTTCAAAACCGCCACTTAAAATGGGAAAGCGACACCACGTGCGTGGATCTACATTGTGTTCATCTACGTGGAAGGATGGGGCCAGGCGCTCGCGTTTCCATTGGTTTCGGCTCCAAAGCCTAAAAAATTTATTGATATGAGCTTTCAGTAGTGCTTCACTTTCTAAATTCGCATCTTTTAATATCTGAAATACCTCAAGTGGCGATTTCCATTGTCGTATAGCCAATTTTTCAATCTCATTTAAAATAAAATAGGGCATTAAATCATCTTCATCTTTTTGAAGTGTCTCCAAAGGGCGCAATTCAGCAGATGGCTCTAGGTTGTTTACACTTTCTAAACCTTTAAAACCCAATTCGTTTTGAGCCCAGAGTAGCCAATGATTGATGAAATTTTTATCAACACCTGCTATTGGCGAAATACTGCCAGAGGTATCGCCATCCATGGTGCAATAGCCTACATCACCTTCACTACGATTGGATGTGGCGATGAGCAACGCATTTTTGATGTTGGTTAGCATCCAAATAATAGGGCTTCTGCTACGCGCTTGAATGTTTTGGAGTGCCAAATCATCTGTTTTCCAATCTAATTTTCGATTAAGCGCATTTTCAATTTCATAGGTATAAGCATTCACTTCCTTATCAATTTTCCAATCGTAAAAATTTGCGCCTATGCTTTCGGCAAGATTTTTGGCGGAAATGAATGTGAGTTCAGAAGAGTTTTTTGTGGCTTGATATACGCACGTCAATAAGTGATGTGTTATCTCTTTTTCGGTTAGCACTTTATTGTTTACTAATTCTTCAAAGCCTGATTTTCTTAAAAAGTATTCAGTTCCTAGTTCTTCAATTCCTCTTTTCACCATTAGTGCTACCATTACTGCATTGCAGCTACTATCAGCACCACCGCTTAAAGATAGTACAAAACCCTTACTTTTGCTTTTGCGCATGTAATCAAATAAAGCCAAGGGCAGAATAGCCGCAAACTCCATTTCCTTACTTATGAAAGGTGCAATTGGAGTCGTTCCCGTACTATTGTTGTGATCTAAAATGTCGATTTCGGCCACTTGAACGTTGAAATTTTGGAAGGAACACAATTTATTTCTACTCAAAAGTTTTCCCCTTTGTGCAATCAATATTTCTCCATCATATATAGCTCTGCCCGCTTCATTGCCCAATAAGTTAGAAAAGACGTACGTGCATTCAAATTCTTTTGAACCTTTCATGACCAATTCATCATGTCGAATATTGGTTTTGCCAAATGAAAAATGGCTGGCACTTGGATTGAGAATAACATCTACACCTCGCATTTTGTGTTTGTAGCCTGGTCTTTCTTCTTTCCTCCAAGAATCCTCGCAAATCTCGAAACCAATTTTCACACCATTTACTTCAAAAATAACATCGCCAAGGGGCACAGTTACCCCATTTCCGATTGCGAAATTGTATACTGAAATCCACTTCCATGGATGGAACCAACGGGTTTCATAGTGAATGCCATCGTTGGCCAAAAACTGTTTGGCGTAAAAACCTTTGATCTCCTTATTGTGAATTAGACAGGCGCAATTGTAGTTTTTACCTTCAAATTTGATTGGTAAACCAACGGCAACGGTGATGTCGTAACAATATTCTTTTATCTCAAGTAGCTTTTTAAAGGCTTTTTCATACAACCAATCACTCAAAAACAGATCTTCGCACCCATAGCCAGTGATGCATAATTCAGGCAGGCAAAGTATCTCAACACCATGTAGCCGCGCATATTCAATGGCGTAAATAATGTTTTGTTTATTTCCCTCCCAATCGATTGGAGTTTGGTTCAAACTAGCTCCCGCAACAGTTATTTTCAAGTTTTATTAAAATTAGATTTGGTTTGATGCTACTAAAATAATGAAAATGTTTGTATAGACGAATGGTTATCAATAGATGAGGAAAATTTAAGAATATGTTCGGCATATTCTGGTAACATTTTAATACTTAAATTGCGCCCGAATGAAAAATTACGGACAAATAATAGAACAAGTATCAATTATTGCTATGGCTGCCGAAGGCAAATGCGTGGCAAAAGTAGACGGAATGGTGATATTTGTGCACGGTGTGGCACCAGGCGATGTGGCCGACATCAAGTTGATTAAAAGAGATAAAAAGTTTTACGAAGCAGTTCCAGTACATTTCCATAGTTATTCAGATTTGAGAAGTGAACCTTTTTGCGCTCATTTTGGAGTTTGCGGTGGCTGCAAATGGCAGCATTTGGGCTACGAAACACAACTGAGTTTTAAGCACAAACAAGTAAAAGACGCCTTGGAAAGGATAGCAAAAGTGCCTATTCCAGACATTAATCCCATCTTAAGTTCGAAGGATACTACATTTTATCGCAATAAATTGGAATATACTTTTTCGAACCAGCGTTGGTTTGAGAATAGCGAGCGAGAAGTTGAGCATAAAGAAAATAATGGATTGGGCTTTCATATTCCAGGTCGATTTGATAAAATATTGAATATTGAAAAATGCTATTTGCAGGCCGATCCATCCAATGCAATTCGAAATGGATTAAATGCATTTTGTTTGCGAAACGGGTTTGGTTTTTTTGATATCAGAAAACAAGAGGGGTTGATGCGAAATTTGATCATTCGTATTTCGTCTACAGGCGAAGTGATGGTAATTGTTCAGTTCTATTATGAAGATTTGCAAGCTATCGACTTGATAATGAACTATTTGAAAAATGAATTTCCACAAATTACTTCATTGCTATATGTGGTAAACTCCAAAGGAAATGAAACAATTTTTGACCAAAATATCATCACATTTCATGGCAAA
>JBJXGB010000245.1:0-10360 GCA_046152935.1 Cytophagales bacterium | reverse complement strand
TCCCCAAAAGGGTGAATGTTTACAAAAGCTAAATGAATGAAAGAAGCGAAGTAAAATGTTTCTTCAATTGTAAGTTTTTTCGATAATAGTTCTTCAATTTCAATCCATAATTTTTTATGTACTTCATTTACTATTGCCATCGAAGCGGCTTCAAATTGTATTCGTCCTGTTTTGTGCTCCATTACTAGCATTTCGGTTTTTCTAATAACACCTTGCTGATTTTTGGGCAGTAAATGAGCAGCAATCAACTTGTGAACTTTAAGAAAATTATCTAGATTCAATCTGTTTTGATTTGCAAATAAATAAGCATTGTACAAATCGTTAGGCTTTTCAGTTAATTCAGGTAGATATTCTACATTTAGCATTTTATGTTTTACAAAGCTGTCTAGCTCCATTTGCTCTCCTTCGATTTTTGAAGAAGACATCACTGAAACCGAAGTATAAAATGTGAAAGTATGAGGTTCCAAAGGCATTTCTTTAATAATTGAAAATTCCTTTTGAATATCTAAGTCCAACATAGATTTCCAAGTTTCGAAATATTCAAATTTTAACAATTTAGCCATTAGTGTACTCTTTTAACCCAATTATCTCTCTTAATTTCGTGTCAAATAATTCTTTATCGGTTCTACAAATGTATCGATATCGCCAGCACCAACGGTTACTATTATCTCTAATTCTAATTCCTTTACTTTTTCCATCAAATTTGCCTTGGAAACTAAAGTTTTTTCTGGGGCTGCAATATCTTTAAACAACATAGCTGAATCAACTCCAGGAATAGGCAATTCACGAGCTGGATAAATATCCATCAGCAACACTTGATCTGCTAAGCTTAAACTTTTAGAAAAACCTTCGGCAAAATCCCTAGTTCTTGAATACAGATGGGGTTGAAAAATACACGTTAGCTTTTTATTGGGATACAAGGCTTTTACTGATTTCAAAAATGCTTCGATCTCTGTTGGATGATGGGCATAATCGTCAATGTAAACCAAATTATCTTGTTTGATGATGTATTCAAATCTGCGTTTTACGCCTTTGAACGTCTCTAATCCAGATTTGATTAATTCAACTGGAACTTCCAACAAAATACATGCATTGATGGCTGCTGTAGCATTTTCAACATTGTGAAAACCAGGTATTTGTAATTTTATATCTTTAATTTCTTTTGTCTTGGCACGGTAATCGAAAATGAAAGTGGCGTTTTCAGTGCGGATATTGTGGGCAGAGAAATTGATTTCATTTGAGAAAACCTCATCCCCCGACCCCTTCTCCTGCTGAGAAGGGGAGTTAGAATAAGAGCTATATTCGTGTACATAAGTAATTTTATCTTTACCTACTTGATAATCTAATCCTTTTCTCACAATCAAATGGCCTTTGATTTTTATTTGGCTAATAAATTGGTTGAATGACTTTTTGAGTTCATCGTGTTCGCCATAAATATCCAAATGATCGGCATCCATTGAAGTAACTACAGCAATATCTGGAAACAACGTCAAAAAAGAACGATCAAACTCATCGGCCTCAACTACGCACAAATGCTTGCCAAAAGGAGGTACATTCTGCATTTTGTCAATCTTTGGAGTGGGTTTTCCAATTAATAAATTGCTATTGTAATTGGTTGTAATTCCCCCCAAAAAAGCGCTTACATTGGCTCCTGCATGTTGTAAAATATGGGCAATCATGCTGCTGGTGGTAGTTTTGCCATGTGTACCAGCTACAGCTATGGTCATCAAATCTTCTGTCAAAAGACCAAGTACTTGAGATCTTTTTAATAAAATATATTTCTCTGCTTCAAAATATTGAAGTTCAACATTGTCTTTGGGAACTGCTGGTGTCCTTACTACCAATGTTTCTGCTTTTTTATAAAATGCAGTTGGTATTCTGCCCACTTTATTGTCGTAATGTATGTCCATTCCCTCGGCTTCTAGTTGTGAGGTTAAGGAAGTTTCTGTTTTATCATATCCTCCTACATGAAAGCCTTGAGCTTTGAACCACCGTGCAATGGCACTCATGCCTATGCCGCCTATGCCTAAAAAATAAATGTTTTTGTAATCTGAAAGTATCAATCTTGAAAAAGTTAGGGTTTTTAATCTGTATATTCTTTTAATAAATTTCTAAAATAGTTTCTTAGGTTTTTAGTGCTTTCTATTATGTCTTTGGTCTCTAAAAACGTGGGTTCACCATTTATTGAAGGATATCTAATTGATATACCGAAACCTTCAATATCATCTGCCCACTTAAAGACATCATAATCTATATCATTAAACTCATTCAATGTGTTGAGCAATTTCAACAAATCATGTACAAAAGGAAATGGCCTATGTAAAGCTATGAACTTCGCTTTAATATATTTTTCAGCACATTGTTGGCAGTGCATACAAATTATATCTGTCAATTCCGGAGAATTTATAAGCAAAATATTTATTGCCTTAAAGTCATGCTCAGCTTTAAAAATCCATTGCTTTATGGTTTCACTATTTTCTTTCATAGATTATTCTACCACTAGTTGCTATTTGATTTAAAAAAGATAATGATTCTTGAGCTGCATTTTTAATTTGATGAGGGTTACAAACTAATAAGTCTAGTGCAAAATCTCGTCTCAACAAATCTCTTCTTATTTCTCTCTGTAGCACTTTATTATCTTTCGTAGAGTCATTCACAATCAATAAATCCAAATCGCTATTTTCATTAGGCGTACCATTAGCATACGATCCAAAAAGCAGAATTCTCTCCGGATTGTATTTCACTGCTATTCTTTCAATTACTGCTTTAATTTGATCTTGGCTAATCATTTCAAATTTCCTGTTTTATTGAAAAGTTAAATGTTTAATCAAATAATCGAATATTTTCTGACATATTAAAATTGCTTCTTCTGCCTCCGAATAAGTTGGCTGACCAGTGTCAGTTGGATAACGAGGTTTTACACCATAATCATTCAATTCATCAATCCAATAATGAAAATCAAAATCAAGTTCAATATGATTTTCAAGAAGTGAAACAAGCAAATTTAAATTATGCGTTTTTAAGTCTTTTGTGATTTCATATTCAAAAAATATTAAAGTTGCTTTAAGTAACTTTTCCGCAGATTGCTGACAATGGAAACAACACGATGCTGTATAAAATGGTTGAAAGGCAATGGCTCTTTTTGCCATATCCAAATCTTCCTTAGATTTATCAACCCACTGATTTACAACATCAATATTATTTTTCATACAATGTTCTACCGTATTTATAAACTTGATGAATAAATGAAGCAGGAGCGGTTATCCATTCTTTGACATCTTTTGATTTGTAAACGATGATATCCATATCAAATTTAGCATCTACTAATTGTCTTTTGATTTGAACAGCTAATTGATGATTAGATAGGTCCGAATCTTTTACAATCAATAAATCCAAATCACTATTTTCATTTGGGTTACCATTAGCATAGGATCCAAAAAGCACGATTCTCTCAGGATTGTAGCTTTCTACAATTTTGTTTACAACAGTCTGTATTTGATCATTTGTAATCATACTTGCATAAAATTAAACAATCATTTTCAAAACCTCATCTACTATCTCTTCTGTTGCTTTGGGTTTTTCTAACATTTTAATGTTGGCACTAAGTTTATCGCACTGAGATTCATCTTTCAATAATTCGAGTACTTTATCAACTAGAGTTCCTTTTGCATCAGCATCTTTCACCAAAATGGCTGCATCTTTATTTACCAATGCCATCGCATTTTTGGTTTGATGGTCTTCCGAAACATTAGGAGAAGGCACTAGAATTACTGGTTTGCCAATAATGCAAAGTTCACTTACCGATAAAGCTCCAGCTCTTGAAATAATAACATCTGCAGCTGCATACGCCCAATGCATTTCTTTAATAAATGGACTTACAAAAAAAGATCCATTGTACTTGATCTTTGTGGAATCGAAATTTTTGCCTGTCTGCCAAACCAATTGGTATCCCGAATCAATCAGTTTATTAATATCATTTTCAATGGCTTGATTAATGGTTCGCGCACCAAGACTGCCTCCAATTACCAAGATGGTTTTCTTTTCTGCAGATAATTTAAAATTGAGCATGGCTGGCAAACGCAGCAAATCAGCATGTAGAATATCTTTTCTGACTGGATTTCCAGTCAGAACTATTTTTTCTTTAGGGAAATATTGAGCGACATCTTCATAAGCGATACAAATTTTATTCGCTTTTTTACCTAATATTTTATTGGTGATTCCAGCAAAACTATTTTGCTCTTGAATCAATGTTGGGATTTTTTTTCCTTGTGCTGCCCACAAAATAGGTCCACTGGCATATCCGCCAACACCAATAACTACATTCGGCTTAAACTCTTTTATAATTTTTCGGGCTTGTACCAAACTGTCAATCAGCTTGAAAGGAAATTGGAGATTTTTTATAATGTTTTTTAAGTTCAACTGGCGTTGAATGCCTGCTACGTTCAATCCAATGATTTTGTATCCTGCTTGTGGCACTTTTTCCATCTCCATTCTGCCTTCAGCACCCACAAATAGAATTTCAGTTTCGGGATTTCGTAGTTTTAGTTCATTTGCGATAGCAATCGCTGGAAAAATGTGCCCGCCAGTGCCTCCTCCAGAAATTATGATTTTGAGTTGCTTTGGCATGGAAGCTGAAATGCTATTTGTCATTACTATGATGTTCTTTTTACAATCTCAAATTTTGTCCTGTCCATTTTTGGCCAAGGTTTTCCAACAAATCCACTGGCAACACTTATTAAATAGTCGTCCTCCTGTAAACCTTCTTTTGTTGTCAAATTGGAATAATCGTGCTTTTCACTTTCCTCTTCCATTTACCCCATCGAAAATGCAGTCCGATCCGTTTTGAAATTGTTTCTATTCATGCACTTTATTATTCAACTGCTAACCATTTTCCTCGACATCGCCTCTGCTGACACTCAATATTATCCCTAAAGAAATACCTGTAAAAAGCAAACTCGTTCCTCCCATACTTACCAATGGAAGCGGCAACCCAGTAACTGGCCCCAGCCCCACAGCTACTCCCATATTTACCAACGCCTGCATTACCAAAGCAAAACTGAGCCCAGCCGAAAGCAAGCCTCCAAAAGCACGTTCACTATTGGCAACCGTCACCATGCCTCGGTAAAGCAAAACCAGAAAAAGAAAAAGAACTACTACACCCCCGAAAAGCCCATATTCTTCAATAACAATGGCATAAATAAAATCGGAATATGGGTGTGGAAGAAAATTGCGCTGTGTACTATTGCCTGGGCCTTTGCCCACAACCCCTCCAGTAGCAATGGCGATATATGATTGTTGCAACTGAAACGACATTTTATCTGGATCGGAAAAGGCTTCGATACGCTTCTGTACAGTTTTGAATCGTTCGCCTTTGAAAAGGGCAATGCCACCAAGAAATACGCCACAGGCAGCCAATATCAACATGTATTTCATGGGTACACGACCAATGAAAAGCAGCAAACTCACACATGACAATAACACAATAGCGGTGGAAGCATTTGCCCAAGCGATTAATCCACAAACTACCACTGTCCAGCCTACCAAAGGCAAAGCATATTCTTTTACATTTTCAATATTTTGCTGTTTTTTGGATAAAATAGAAGAAATATGGGTGATTAAGGCAAATTTTGCCAAATCAGATGGTTGAAAAGTAATGCCCACAATCGGAATACGAATCCATCGAGAAGCAGAATTAACTTGTTCACCGATAAAAATGACTGCTATCAACAAAGGAACAGAAATAATTAAACAGATGAGGGCAATTTTGCCATAATAGCGATAATCGATTTTGTGGGTTAACCACATTACCCCAAAGCTCAACGCCAAAAAGAGCACTTGCTTTACCAGTGGCATCTCTGTATTACCTCCAAATTTTTTAAAGGAATAAGCACCTGTAGCAGAATAAACTGTGAGAATAGAAATAATGCCGAGTGCAATAGCTACAGCCCATATTACTGGGTCGCCCTTGAGATTGCGCTGGATCCAAGTTTGGTGAAGAGGGATTTCGTTTTCCATATTTTTATTTCCCCACGGTTGAAACCTTGGGCTACTCAAATTCCATTTTTCTTTGAAAAAAATCTTTGGTAATTCAAATGTGATTTTTTGCCGAATCTAAATTAATACTTCGCTTAGTTTAATTCTCCACAAGACCATTTTGGTGGTTTAAAAGACACAAAAGCAAAACAAAATTTTAAGTATTTTGATTTACTAGTACCAGATTTGTCCAAAATTTCAATGCTCCATTTTTGATTCAGTTTGCTCAACTATTATTAATTGTATATTTGAAAATCAAAAAACCAATAGCAACGCTTCCAAGATGATGCTGATAAAATTACATTAACATGAACCAGACTGAATTTTTAACCGCCAATAAAGACAGATTCGTAGCCGAGCTTCTCGAAATATTAAGAATTCCATCAATAAGTGCAGATTCTGCTCACCAAGCAGACATGCTGAAAACCGCAGATTGGGTCAAAAATAGCCTTGTAACTGCTGGGGCAGAAAATTGCGAAATTTGCGAAACGGGCGGCCACCCTGTAGTGTATGGCGAAAAGCTAATCGATAAAAATTTGCCCACTATTTTGGTTTATGGCCACTACGATGTGCAGCCTGCCGTTCCTTTAAATTTGTGGACAAATCCACCATTTGAACCCACAATTGTGGATGGAAAAATATTTGCCCGAGGTGCTTGCGATGACAAGGGCCAAATGTACATGCACATCAAGGCTTTCGAAATGATGGTGGCCACCAATACTTTGCCATGCAATGTGAAATTTATGATCGAAGGCGAAGAAGAAATTGGCTCCGACCATTTAGGAATATTTGTGCAGAATAATAAAGAAAAACTACAAGCGGACATCATAGTAATATCCGACACAGCCATCATCGCCAATGATATTCCTTCAATTGATGTTGGTTTGCGGGGCCTTAGCTATGTAGAAGTAGAAATAACAGGGCCAGAACGCGATTTGCATTCAGGTGTGTATGGCGGAGCGGTGGCAAATCCGATCAATATTTTATGTGAAATGATTGCTTCATTGCACGATGAAAATGGAAAAATTACCATTCCTAGCTTTTATGCAGCAGTAGCCGAATTGCCACTTGCCGAACGAGAATTATTGGCCAAAGCACCATTTGAACTCGATTTTTACAAGAAAGACTTGAAAATTGATGATGTAAAAGGTGAAAGTGGTTATTCTACTATGGAAAGAGCCTCTATTCGCCCGACCTTAGATGTAAACGGCATTTGGGGCGGCTACATTGGCGAAGGGGCAAAAACGGTATTGCCAGCAAAAGCCTTTGCCAAAATATCGATGAGACTTGTGCCCAACCAAAGTTCGGATGAAATAACCGCTTTATTCAAAAATCATTTTGAAAAGCTAGCCCCAAAATCGGTAAAAGTAGAGGTTCGCCCGCACCACGGAGGCGAAGCTTACGTAATTCCAATTGAACACATTGGTTACAAAGCTGCCGAAAAAGCCATGGAAACAACTTTTGGCACGAAGCCAGTGCCTACCAGAGGTGGCGGCAGTATACCTATTGTGGCTTTGTTTGAGAAAGAACTACAAATAAAATCGGTTTTAATGGGCTTTGGGCTCGATAGCGATGCCATCCATTCCCCAAACGAGCATTTTGGTGTTTGGAATTATCTGAAAGGCATAGAAACGATCCCGTACTTTTATTCAAATTTTACAGAAATGAGCAAGGTGTGAAAGCAGTTTAGAATTTTTGAAATATTTTTTGTTAAAATGTCTCCAAATATTTGCATGATTTCAAAATTGTCGCTCAAATAAAATATGACGGATTACAAACAAGGATATGATTTGGAATTGCACAATCAAAGTATCAGGCTCATTTTGAGTGCTTTAAGCAGGGATTGTATTTTGTTAAAATTGGTACTTTGAACAAAACGTTGCTGAAAAAATTGGTCATCAACTTATAGCAACGAGATGTCAATCGCGGTCTCGCAAAAAAACGGGATTGCTTTTTTTCTCGCTTCCCTTTAGCACAAGCTTGTATATCACTTAAAAAATCTTTTTTAGGCGTTTACATGAGGCCAGCCTATCGTACTTTTTTGTTGAAAACTTGTGGTAAAAACCCATTTTTTTACCCATATTTTTGCTCAGATTCAATCAATATTTTTCATATTCAGCTTGCTCCATGATTTTCAATCACCTACACGTTCACACCCAGTTTTCTCTGCTCGATGGCGCTGCCAATATTGGCGATTTGATGAAAAAGGCGAGTGGTGATGGTATGAAAGCCATAGCCATTACCGATCATGGCAATATGTTTGGGGCATTTCAATTTGTAAACGAGGCAAATAAAAATGGCGTAAAGCCCATTGTGGGCTGCGAATTTTATTTGGTCGAAGACCGACACAAAAAGCAATTTACCAAAGTAGATAAAGATATTCGCTACCATCAATTGCTGCTAGCCAAAAATGCCATCGGCTATAAAAATTTATCAAAACTATGTTCGTTGGGTTGGATAGAAGGGAAATATGGTAGTTTTCCAAGAATTGATAAAGAACTAATTGTGAAATACCACGAAGGTTTGATCGCCACGACTTGTTGTTTGGGAGCATCAGTACCTCGGGTAATTTTGAAAAAAGGCGAAGCGGCAGGCGAAATAGAATTCAAATGGTGGCTCGATTTGTTTGGTGAAGATTATTTTGTTGAAATTCAAAGACATGATATTCCAGACCAAATCATTGTAAATGAGGTACTTGTAAAATTGGCAAGGAAATATAATGTGCCCATCATCGCTTCAAACGATAGCCATTATGTGGAACGTGAAGATGCCGCTGCACACGAAATTTTGCTTTGTATCAACACTGGATCAAAAATGAGCGACCCATCTAATAAAGATGTGAGCGATGATGAAGATACAGGCAACAAAGGCAGGCGATTTGCATTTTTCAACGATCAGTTTTATTTCAAATCTACTGAAGAGATGACTACACTCTTCAAAGATTTGCCCGAAGCCATCGACAATACCAATTTGGTGGTAGATAAAATTGAGAAGCTAAACTTGAAAAGAGATATTCTCCTTCCCAATTTTCCAATTCCTCCCGAATTCAAAATTCATGAGGAAGATAAATTGAATCAGTGGGAATATTTGAAACACATCACTTTTGAAGGGGCGAAGAAAAGATACGTAGATATTTCGGCCGAAGTGGAAGAGCGGATCAATTTCGAATTGTTCACCGTGAAAACCATGGGTTTTGCTGGTTACTTTTTGATCGTTTCCGATTTCATCAAAGAAGGCCGCAATATGGGCGTTTATGTAGGTCCTGGTCGTGGTTCGGCAGCAGGTTCGGTAGTAGCCTATTGCATTGGCATTACCAACATCGACCCGATAAAGTACAATTTGCTGTTTGAGCGTTTCTTGAATCCTGATCGTAAATCAATGCCCGATATTGATACCGATTTTGACGATGAAGGTCGCCAAAAGGTGATCGATTATGTGGTAGAAAAATATGGCAAAACACAAGTAGCCCAAATTGTGACTTACGGTACTATGGCTGCCAAAATGAGCATCAAGGATGTAGGCCGGGTACTCGAAATGCCATTGGACGAAACCAATGCACTCACCAAATATATTCCTGATTCGCAAGGAGGTATTTCATTAGCTCGAATTTTCAATGCACCATTGGAAGGAGAAAAAAGTTTAAAGGAAAAAGAAGGTTTGGGAGTCGATGAAATCAACAAAATCAAGGAGTTACGCGAGTTTGCTGAAGGCAATGATTTAAGAGGAAGAGTACTTCGGGAAGCCCAGGTTTTGGAGGGATCTGTGCGTGGAACGGGTGTTCATGCGGCTGGCATCATCATTGCTCCATCTGATTTGACGGAGATGATGCCCATGGCTACAGCCAAAGATACCAACTTTTTATTGACCCAATACGAAGGCAGCATTATTGAAGATGCAGGCGTAATCAAGATGGATTTCTTGGGCTTGAAAACACTTACCATCATTAAAAATACCCTAAAACTCATCAAACTAAATCATGGTTTAGATATTGATATTGAACTGGTAGATTTGGCAGATAAAGCCACATTAGAAACTTTCCAACGAGGCGATACCAACGGAATATTTCAATTTGAAAGTCCGGGTATGCAAAAGTACATGAAGGATTTGAAGCCCGATAAGTTTGAAGACATCATTGCCATGAATGCTTTGTACAGACCAGGTCCGATCGAGTATATTCCCAATTTCATCAAGCGTAAACACGGGCAAGAAGCCGTGACTTACGATTTGGAAGATATGAAAGAATATTTGGAAGACACGTACGGCATTACCGTTTACCAAGAGCAAGTGATGTTGCTTTCACAAAAACTGGCCAATTTCACCAAAGGCG
>JBJXGB010000131.1:0-3468 GCA_046152935.1 Cytophagales bacterium | reverse complement strand
AAGATATTTGAAAGCTCAGAAGCGGCTTCATTCCAAGTAGCCAACGATATAGCTTCGTTAATTAAAATAAAACAATTGGAAGGCAAAATGTGTGTTTAATACATGTCCACTAGCTCAACTCCAACCAAGGTGTATGCAGAATTGGTCTATCTTCAGAACGATGTAGGTTTACCTACAAAACCCTGCCTGTGACTCAGTGAAGCCTTTGTAGGGGTACAAAACCTCGCCTGTCACCCAGCGAAGCTTTCGTAGGGGTACAAAACCTTGCCTGTCACTCAGGGAAGCTTTTGTAGGACTACAAAACCTCGCTTTTCACTCAGGGAAGCTTTCGTAGGGGTACAAAACCTTGCTTTTCACTCCGCGAAGCCTTTGTAGGGGTACAAAACCTTGCCTGTCACTATGGGAAGCCTTTGTAGGGCTTCAAAACCTTGCTTGTTGCTATGGGAAGCCTTTGAAGGGCTTCAAAACCCTGCCTGTTGCTATGGGAAGCTTTTGAAGGGCTACAAAACCTTGCCTGTCACTATGGGAAGCTTTTGTAGGGCTTCAAAACCTTGCCTGCTGCTATGGGAAGCTTTTGAAGGGCTTCAAAACCTCGCCTGTCACTATGGGAAGCCTTTGAAGGGGTACAAAAACGATAAATTAAAGTAATTTTTGAATTGTATCTTTTTTAAAATACTATGCCGACCTGCTCGCCAAGCGTAATCCAAGGAAAGATGATGAAAGCGCAGCAGCGGCAGCGGTAAAATATAATAGGTTAGACTAGTCTGATGGCCAGACCTTCGTACAAAATGAAAATAACCGCAAGTTTTTGACAAAAAAATAGTAAACTTGCATATACACGGATGTTATGTGGGATTACAAAAGACAGTACAACTACGAAACGAGTTGTTAAATAAGAACAGTAAATTTGCAAAACAAACATAGGAAATGAGTAAGACAAAAATACAATCATTTGAAATTATTGGACTTTTCGGGACAGATGATATTAAAATACCGTTTAAAGACCCAGTGAAAATCCTAATAGGTGAAAATGGCTTAGGTAAAACTCAAGTGTTGAACTTATTCTATTTTACATTGACAAAGAATTTTTTCAGACTTAGCGAATATAATTTCACGAATCTTACAATTACATTTTCTAACAACAAGAAAATTGAAATTTCCAAAAAGCAAGTTGATGAACTTGTAGATAAAATGTATAAGCATCCAATGGTTAAGGAACTTATAAATGAAATAGGATTCTCTCAATTTGAAATGTTAAGGAATAAATTCTTTAAAGACAGAAAAAATTGGCACAGACTTGAAGACAATTATATGAGATCTAATACTCGAGTGGGAAGAAAATTTCCAATTCATCACGTATTTAGAGTCTTTGAAGAATTAGAAATGAATGAACATAAACATTCTAATGTTCATTTTGATAAATGTAAGAAGGATATTTCTAGCGAACTTAAAGGCTTAGAAATTTTGTATTTCCCTACTTATAGAAGAGTTGAAGAAGATTTATATAATTTAGGTTATGATGAAGATGAATTAAAAATTGACCAAGACAACAATCTTATTCAGTTTGGAATGGGTGATGTGAAAAGGAGATTTAATTATATTCAAAATACTATTGACAAGCTATTAAAAGAGGGACTTGCACAGTTTACTAAAGACATTTTGAATGTTGTAATTGATGACTCTGAACCTTCAGAAAACATTTTAGATAAAATTAATGAAGGTGATATTGAAATAATTTTATCAAGAGTTGGAAACTTACTGCCAGATAATCAAAAAGACGCAGTAAAAAATATAGTCGCTAATAAACAATTAAAGAATCCATTGTCAGCATATCTGCTTCAAAAATTAATAGACATTTATGAAAAACAGAAGGAGCTAGATAATTCGGTTAAAATATTTAGAGATGCTTGTAACAAATACCTAATAAACAAAAGCGTTTTTTATGATGAAAGTGCGATTGAAATATACATTAAATCTACTCGAACTAATGACAAGATTGACTTAAAGCATCTGTCATCAGGAGAAAAACAGATTGTTTCTATGCTTTCAAATGTTTATTTATCTGAAACTGATAAAAGGTTTTTGATTTTATTTGATGAGCCTGAACTTTCTTTAAGTATGATGTGGCAAAAGCAACTTCTGCCTGATATTCTAAATTCAAATAAATGTGATTTTCTTTTAGCTGTTACACATTCACCTTTCATTTTTGATAATGAATTAGATTCATTTGCTGTTGGAATGAATGAATACCTTAAACCTTCAAATGTAAATGTGAAACAATGACGTATGCAGAAGAATTAAGACAAAGTAGGAACAAGCCTCAAGTCGCATTTACTGAATTTGCTAATGCAACCAGAAAGAATCCAGAGCATTTGTTTTGCTTTTTTGAAGGAAAAGATAATGCTTACTACGTATCTAGAATCAAAAGATTTACAGAAAATTATTACCCAGTAAAATGTGGTGGCAAACAATCTGTTATTGACGTTTATACGTTAATTACAGGCAAAGAAGAATATCAAAAATATAAGTTGGGCTTCTTCATTGATAGAGATTTTAATTCAACTATAAGAGACAAAAATCCTCTAATATTTGAAACACCATGTTACTCTGTAGAAAACTTATATGTTTCGATAAGTGTTTTCAAAGAAATTTTGACAAATGAATTTCATTTATCCGAAATCTCAGATTCTAACTTTGAAAAGTTAGTAAATCTATATGAGCAAAGGCAAAAGGAATTTCACGATTCAGTATTACTTTTTAATAGTTGGTACTCTTGTTTAATCGAGAGACGGGAAAATGAAAATATTAAAACGGGTGTAACGCTTGACGATAAGTTGCCAAATAATTTCGTTACCATCAGTCTTGATGAAATAAAATCTTCGTATGATTTTCAAAAGATAAAAGAAACTTTCCCAAATGCTATTGAAGTAGATTACTCTGTGGTTGAAAAGAAAATGGAATTCTTTAAAGGTCAGACAATGGACAAAATGTTCCGTGGGAAATACGAATTGGAATTTTTAATTAAAATGATTCGTGAAATACTAAAAGATTCAAGGACAAAAAAAAGAGTAGTTTCATCTAAAATAGATTTTACATTTGGAGATGGAAGTAATCTTGGACAGCTACAAGCTTTAAACATTTTTGAAGCATACGCAGAAACTCCTAAAAGCTTGTTGGATTATTTAGAAATCATAGTAAAGAAGGAATAACCCCCAGTTGTGCATAGTTTGCGAAGCAATAGTAGAAGCTGTCCTGAGTTTAAAACTCAGGACGTTCCTTATTAGTTTAACTTGCTCGTGTTTTGAGTGTCTCAAAACGCTGTTTCAATTTTGCAACTTAAATTTTTTATTTCATTTGATATTTTATGATCCTCACCTACGAAATAAATAATAATTTCACTCCTATTTATTTTTAGTACTTTTCAAAAAAAATATCTTTTACAATATCCATGAATTTCATCTCCAAACG
>JBJXGB010000219.1:0-4571 GCA_046152935.1 Cytophagales bacterium | reverse complement strand
TGGAGCTCGTACATTTTTGGCAAGTCCGTTAATGGCTGCAGCCGCAGCTTTGACAGGCAAAGTGGTAGATGTGAGGGAAATGATGTAAAAAAGATGAAAAACAGAGATGATGGAAATTGTTTATTCTATTAATAAAGTTCCCATTAGGCTTACCAATGAAAGATGGTTGCATATCAGCATTGGACATCCTGAAGTTGCAGATTTTTACGTTGAAATTTTAGAGACTATTCAGTCACCACTTAAAGTTTATGAAGGTACTTTCAATGAAAAACTAGCACTGAGTAAAATTGAAAACACAGACAAATATCTGATTGTAGTTTACAAAGAAGTTACAGACACAGACGGATTTATAATAACTTCATTTATAAGCAATAAATTAAATTACTTAAATAACAAAAAAGAAATATGGAAACGCTCGCAGTAAACGAAATGATTAATATTTTACCATATTTTATTAAACATCCTAATTTATGGTCAAACTATGATCAAAAAGCAGATGTTTTATATGTTCACTTTAAAAAGCCGAATACTGCTGACAATTCAGAAATGGTAAATGAGGATACCATTTTGAGATATGAGAATGAAAATATCATTGGAATTACACTTACTAATGCAAGTAAATACCATTCATAAAAAGTAATAATGACATGAAAAAAAATGAAATAGGTTTTTTTCTATCAAGTTGATAGTGAGCAGATTGCCAAGCATCAATCTCATTCTATTGAAGAAATATTTTATTGGTTAGAAGATGTGAACAACTTGCTTCGAGAAGTTCAAACAGAAAAAGAGTGGAAAAATGCCTACCTCCTTAATAATAAACCAAGCACCTACAGCCAAAAATTGAGAGATTCAATTTAACTTAAAAAATTGTCATGGAAATGGGTAGAACAATGCAGAAAGCAAAAGTAGTAAACACATTCGATTTGTTGTCTTTTCAAAAGGGATTGATAAATAGAGAAGAAGTAAGAGAAATTGAGCTGGAGTTTTTGGTCGATACGGGTGCTGCTATGTTATGTATCCCTTCTAAATATATAATTCAGTTAGGCTTGGATAAAATGAATGAAAAAAACGTGAGGACTGCTAATGGAGATGCGAAAAGAGCAGTTTATAGCCCAGTAAGGTTGTATATAATGGATAGAGATGTAGATTTGAATGTAATGGAGATTCCCGAAGGTGTAAATGCTCCTCCACTTTTGGGGTATTTACCATTAGAAGCGTTGGATTTATACGTAAATCCGCGAGAGCAAAAACTATCTGGAAATCCCGAAACTGACGGCAAAATGGTGCTTGATATGTTTTGAACATATGTATGATCACTTGAATATCAACAATAAATAAAATCATTACAAAGAACTTCCGCTAAAAATCAAATTAACGATGTCAAAAAATAACTTTAATAAAATACAATCGAGGGCTGTGCCTATCGAAATTGAAAATATTGATACCGATCAAATCATTCCTGCACGATTTTTAAAGTCTACCTCTCGTGAAGGCTTTGGTAAAAATCTTTTTATCGATTGGCGAACCAATAGTGACGGTAGCCCAAAAACAGATTTCCCTTTAAATAATGCAAAATATAGCGGAGAAATATTGGTGGCAGGCAAAAACTTTGGTTGTGGCAGCAGCCGCGAACACGCAGCTTGGGCGTTGGCAGACTATGGCTTCAAAGTAGTAGTTTCAAGCTTTTTCGCAGATATTTTTAAAGGCAACGCGCTCAACAATTTTATTCTCCCCATCAAAGTATCTGACGAATTTTTAGCCTATACTTTTGAAAAAATAAATGAAAACCCTGCCATCGAAATGATAGTAGATTTGGAAAGCCAAACTTTTACAGTGGCAGGAAAATCTGAAAATTTCGACATCAATCCATACAAAAAAATATGCCTGCTCAACGGCTATGACGACATTGATTATTTATTAAACCTAAAGCCAGAAATTGAGGCTTTTGAGAAAAAAGCCATTGTTTTCTAAAAACAGTGGCTTAAACGCTACTATTACTTTTCAAAAAGCCGCTTTATTTTATCAACCACAATATCTACTTCTTCAATAGTATTGTATTTGCTAAAGGAAAACCTTACTGCCGGTCGTTCGTCATCCGGTCCATAAAGTGCATTGAGCACATGAGATCCAATGTTGGTGCCGCTTGTGCATGCGCTGCCTCCAGAAACAGATATTTTATTAATATCGAGATTAAAAAGTAGCATCTCAGCTATTTCAGTTTTAGGAAAAAGTACACTCAACACGGTGTACAAACTTTTATCCAAATCTGCAGAAAGGCCATTGAAAGTAATTTGAGGAATACTTGCCAACAGTTTTTCTTTCAAATATTTTTTAATTCCTACAATATGATTTTTATCTATTTCCATTCTTTCATAAGCCAATTCTAATGCTTTCGCCATACCCATAATGGCAGCAATGTTTTCGGTCCCGCCTCGCATATTTCTCTCTTGCGAGCCACCATGAACGAATGGAGAAATTTGCTTCCCTTCTCCAATGTACAGAAGGCCTATGCCTTTTGGTCCATGAAATTTGTGGGCAGCACCTACCATAAAATCTACTTTTAATGCTTTTAAATCATGCTTGTAGTGCCCCAAAGTTTGCACCGTATCGCTATGAAAAAAGGCTTTGTGGGCTTGGCAGATGTCGCCAACTGCCTCTATATCAAGTAGATTACCGATTTCGTTGTTGCCCTGCATAAGCGAAACCAAACTGTTGGGATATCGGACCAACAGCATTTTCAATTCTTCTAAATCTATTTGGCCTTCAGCATCTAATGTCAGGAAATGAAGTTCAATTTCGCCCAATTTTTCTAAATATTGCAATGTATGCAACACTGCATGGTGTTCGATGGCGGTAGATATGGCATGTTTAATATTATACATTCTTACCGTTCCCATGATGGCTGTGTTGTCTGATTCTGTGCCACCTGAAGTAAAAAATAGTTGCGATGGGCTGGTATTGAGCAGGTTAGCAATCGATTTCCTTGCTTTTTCAATTGCTGAACGACTTTCTCTGCCATGCGAATGAATAGACGATGGATTGCCATGGAAACCAGTCAAATAAGGCAACATTGCTTCTAGAACCAACGGATCTGTGGGTGTTGTCGAGGCATTGTCGAAAAAAATGCGCTGCTGCGATATAGACATTAGAATTGAGAGAAAAGGCAAAAAAGAAATTAGTCGAGTCTTTTTACGATTGTATTTTTGATGTGCTGGTGCAAAATTTGTGGTGTCATGGTTCGCCATGGCTCCACTTCCAGTTCTCCACCGTAGTTTACATAAGCATCAACCCCAAATTTACGCCATTCTCGGTGTATAAATTCTCTAAAATTCATAAAAACGATCCATCCATCTTCAATATCTTCAAACCATTCTTCGTAATAGCAATCGTCTGAACCATGAAAATTGTACACATTTTCCCCAATTACAATAAATTCGTTGATGCCTTGCTGTGTGATTTCATCAATAAAATTCCGCTTTAGGTGCATGATATCGTTGTGCAAAGTGTCGTTCCATTCGCCTATTAGCTCAATTATACAGTACTTTTCTTTGTAATCTGCAAATAGCAATTTTACATAAAGCGTTTCAGAGCCAATAAAATCCCAAGCCGGATTGATGAAAAAACCATAAATTTCGTTAGTGAACAACTCGTAATTATACTGTTTGCCATAAAAAGGCGATTTTTTATCGGTAGAAGAATTGTAAAATTTCTCCCAACCATAAAAAGGTTCTATGTCGTGCATTTCAATTTTTTTGAGGAGCTAAAAATATGAAATTGAATGCAGAATAAAACGAAAAAATCCCCAGAAATTGTCTGAGGATTTGTGTGGGAGCACACGGGTTCGAACCGCGGACCCTCTGCTTGTAAGGCAGATGCTCTGAACCAACTGAGCTATGCTCCCTTTTAAGGAGTGCAAAGATAAGGTCTCAAAATTTTGCACAAAATTTTTCTTGAACTTTATTTAAACAGCTTCATTTATTCAACTCGCTTTGTAAATGTTCCGGAGTTCGCACAACAGAAGATGATTTAATAAAATCAGAAGGATGCTTTCTGAAATACCTCCACAAAATGCCAATAAACTCAGGATATTCTTTTAAATGAATACCTCTTGATTTTACAGCCACATAAAACGCACAACCAAAGCTTACTAAAAAGTTTAAAAAGCCAATAAGCAATACACCCAATACAATTGTAAATAAATAAGTCATGGGCACCTGATGATCTAACCCATAAAATCCAATGGCAGTATTACCTGCTGCAATGGTAATATGACGAATATCAAAAGGAATACTTAAGGTTTTTCCTATAAACCCCGCCATTCCTAAAAAGAATCCCAACGAAATGCTGCCTGCAATAGATCCCAAATTGTTTTCAATCACATTTACAAAGTAGCGTAACTGTTTTTTGCCAAGAGATTGTGTAAGCACCGGGTGAAACCTCAGCCGATCTGGCAATTGTGCATATACTACATAGTTTTCTACCCATCCTGCAATTAACCCGCTTAAAAACAAAAAGAACCCTGTAAAACAGGCAAACAACAAAGCCAAACTTTTAAATGGATGCTGGGCACT
>JBJXGB010000213.1:0-5317 GCA_046152935.1 Cytophagales bacterium | reverse complement strand
GGCAGTATTGCCATTCGCCCAGTTATCACCACAGTTGGCGTGGCTGATGGCTACATTACCCGTGCTTTTGAAATTTCCACGATGGGCATAAATCCTTCGTTTGCTCAAATCCAATTCAATTATGATGAGCCAAACGAAAGGGTAGGGCAGCCAAATCAGGTCATTCGCTATCTTGGTGGTACCAATGTTGCACTTCCTGCTATGATTGTAAACACAGTAGCTGGAACGTTTGGCTTTAATGGGACAGTTTCAAATTTGAATGGTCTTTATGTAGCCCAAACGCCCTATATCGCTCCTACACTTACTGGTTTAAGTATGCCACTTATTATATGCCAAAATGGGAGTTTCAATGCCGTAGTTTCTGGTACAGGCAGCAGTTTTCCACTAGGAAATGTATTTTCGCTTATTCAAGCCGATAATGCAGATGTAAACTACACAAATCCGACCATTGTAGGTACATTAGCTGGCACAAATGCTAATTTCATTTACAATTTCACCTTGCCAAGCGGTATTGCAGTAGGCAGAAGTCGATTCAAAATACAGCCTTCTTTCAGCAATCAGAGTATTTTGCCAGAAATAGTCAATCTTAATATTATTGGTTTGCCGCAGTTTACAGGTTTGTCCCTTCCTCGGGTGTTTGTGGGCGATATGGCAAGTTTCACAGGTTCGAGTTTGATTACTGCAAATGCCATTACTATTTCTGGGAATAATACCGCAGGCTCATTCGCAAGCCCAAATCCAAACCAAGCCTTGGCATTTACGTTCACAAATGCTGCAGTTCCGTTAGGCTTTATAACGGTTACAGGTTCAAACCAATGTGGCATAGGTAATTCTTCAACATTAGTGAGTACCTTTTTAGGCACACGTGTTACGTCCATTAATATTACAAAATCAAACGATATTGCTATCCAAGAGGGTTTTTCGCTAATAAGTGCAGTGGCGAATGCCTTACCATCCAACACCAATGTTTCATTTCAATTGATAAATCCAAACAATGCGTTGCCTTTGGCTACCATTGTAGGCTCTACGATTGCAGGTGCGAACCCTAATCTCCTCCAAATCCAAGCCATTGACAATGGCGTAGTTACCATAGTAGCAACTTCAATCAGCAATCCAAATATTTCAAATGCAATCGTAGTGAATATTACCAACCAAGCATCAATACGGGTTTCTGTGCTGCCAACGGGCAATCTATGTGCAGGGCAGTTTTATACAGCTTCCACCACCATTTCGGGTAGTGCAGGTGGCAATATGGTGTTGCTGCTTTCCGATGCCACTGGTTCATTTGTAGCGCCTACCACTATTAGTTCATTTGCTTTTGCCACTGGTATTGCCAATAATTCTTTTTCTATTCCAAGCAATGCAGTTGGCACCGCATACCGTGTCAGGGTTGTAAAAGCAGGGTTCTTGAGCTATGTTAGTTCCGAATTCGCCATCAATGTATTGCCTAACTATGCTTTGCCTGTAAAAGCGGTTGTGCCCGAACTGTGCTTGAGCTCTAGCGGAAGTTTGGTGATAGCCAATTCGCAAACCACTTCAGACTATCGACTATATCGTAGCAATGGCTCGCCTATTACGCCTGGCGTGGTAGCTGGCAACGGGGGCGACCTTGTTTTTACCATAGCTGGTGTCGATTTGCCTTTGGGCAACAATGCTTTTACGATGAAAACAAGGTCAAATGTAGGCTGCGGCAGTCCCACTTTGCTCGATATGAATACTGTTGATGGTATTAATGTGGTAGATAATCCTACCACAAATAATAGTGTTTCTGCATCTCAGCCTGTAGTTTGTGCCGACAATTCTATCGAAATAGCTGTCGAAAATGCTCAAAATGGAGTGCTTTATACTTTATTCAACAATGCTATTTTGCAGTTTTCAAAAGTGGGGTTGGGAAATAATTTGACATTTACTGTGCCATCTGCAAATCTAATTGCTGGCAGCAATGGTTTTAGAGTCGATGCCATCACACCCGCATGTGGGCTTTCATTGCCACTGATTGCTACCACTACCGTCACGGTGATAAATTTACCAACAATCAATGTAGTTCCCGATCAAAACATTTGCAGTGGCAATACATTTAATGTTTCATTTACTGGGTCGCCATCTCAAACAGCTTTCGATTGGCAAGTTGCCAACCAATCAGGCAACGTGTTTGGGCAAGCAGATGGCACTGGCAGTTTCATTAGTCAAGTATTGGCAGGAGCAGGAAATTTCGACTATATTATCACCCCGATCTTGGGCAATTGTGCAGGAACGGCCACCAAATTCAATGTAAATCTAACAAATCCGCCAAAACAAGACTTGGCAGTAGAGTCTATTACTGTTTGTGGTGGAAATACGGCTACCATCAAGGTGTTTAATGCCGAAGCCAATGTAAATTACTTTGCAGTACGTGAATTGAATACTTTTGCGGGTAGTAATATTGTTAATAGCGACTTTTTGATCGATATTCCGCAAGCAAGCCTCGCGAGTTCTACAGGCAGTAGCTATCAATTCTTGATTTATGCCAACACAGCAGTGTGCACGCCTCGTTTGCTCGATAATATTGCTGAAATAAAAGTAGTATCGCCTATTACCCCGCCTGTAATTACAGTAGTTACACTTTCAGGACAAGGTTTATTGAATTGCGATAAGTTGAAATTGCAGTTGAGCGTGACCCAGTCGCCCGATTATTTATCGTACCAATGGAAATGGAACGATCGTGTAATCGTAGATACTACCGCCAATACTACTTTTTATGTACCTGTTATAGATGGTACTTATAAAGTAGATGTGTATGGGATCTTGAATTGCAGACGCACTACCGACCCCGTAGTGGTGCAATTGACGAATGCCACTACTGCACCATCTATCATAGGTATTGGTTCGGGCATCAATATTGTGTTAGAGTCTTCTCAAGCTGCTTCTTACCAATGGTATTACAATAAAAAAGCAATAATTGGCGAAGTGGCTCGACAATACAAACCACTATACAATGCCTCTTACTCGGTAAAGGTAAATCCTGGCGATCTTTGCAGTTTGAAAAGCAATGCCTTTTCGGTAAATGGTTTTGCAGAAGATTTGGCACGTCAATCGTTCGAGCAAACCGATAGTACCATTATCATCAATCCGCAGGTTGAATCGATTAGGTCAGCGTTGAAAGTTTACCCTAATCCTGCTAAAAACAATGTAGTTTTAAGCCTTAATACTGGTAGTGGGTCGAGTATCTGGCTGATTAAGTTTTTCAACAGCGTAGGAATGGAAGTGTATTCGAGTCAATATGCAGCCCAAAATGGTAGGATGGAATTCTCGGTTGATATTTCAAATTTCCCTACGGGAATGTATAAAATATTGGTTTCGGGCAATAATAATCAATACAAAACGAATTTGATAATTGAATAAATTTGATGAATTTTAATAGCAAATGGCTTTAGCCATTTGCTATTAATACGTACATTTATGAAAGAAAAACAAATTGATAATGAGATGGAAAAAAGAAGAGACTATTTTACATTAGCAACATTGTTCGGTGCTGGAACTATTGGTTTTATCATTTCTAAGCACACCGATGACTTTGGGATTTATATCATTATTGGCGGTACCGCCTTGACAGTATCTCTTTCTGCGATGTATTTTCAATTAAATGACAAAATCAACCAACTATTAAGATAATTCAAATGGAAACACGATCTATTATTACTGCCGTTGCACTGATTCTAGTGTTTTTGAGTTTTTTATTTATTGCATTTAGCGATAAAATTTCCAAGGCTTTGCGTAGGCAATAATCTACTAATGTTGAAACTATACAGATGTCGTTCGATGAAGACCTCCTCGTTTTTCTCGTTAGTAGAAGGATTTGGGATGAGGTATCTAAAAACATCTTAACAAGACGACATTGGAAACTGTACTAATATAAAATGAAAAGAATCTGTTGTAATGTGCTGATTTTTAGCGTATTGACTTTGTTGCTCAGTACTTGCAAGCCAAAAGAGGTAGTGGCCCCAAGTTTGACTACCATCAAATTTCAGTTGCTAGACGATAATGCAAACAAAGTTTCGGGAGCTACTATTTATTTATTTAATTCACTTACAGATTGGCAAGAGAGCAAACTCGCCCGAAAGCCGATCAATGCCAACGATAGTATTGGCAGCATCAATGGTGAGGCATCTATAAATATCGATCCCAACAGCGATTCTTATTTACTCGTCATTTACAAAGAGCCTCAACGCAAAGTGACTTTGCTAAATGTGGCTTATGATAGTGTTATTACTAAATTGCCCAAGAATATTGATATTACCGTGCTCATAAGATTGCAGGCTGTAGACGGAAACCTCGGTTTTTTTACCAACGACAAGCAACTGACTTCCCCAATCACCATTAAATTATTGAACAGATCAACCACGTACCGATTGGAAAGTAGGCGCGATTCTGTTCCTAAATTTGCCTCAGAAGTGGGTCAAATAGCTGTAAATTTGCCTCCAGGCACGTATTCATTTCAAGCTACCAATCAAAATGGTTGCTCGTGGACTGGCACACAAACCTTGACAATTGGAGGCTTTAATAAGATAAATCTTTCAGGCTGCAAAGCTGGCGAAGTGGCATTTTACGCAATAGATGCCGATCTCGCTAGGTTTCCAATTTCGGTAACTATCAACGAAGAGAGTGCATTGCCTTTTGGTGGTATTCCTTCGCCAATTGCTAGCTATGTGTGTGGCGATCCAAATAGTGCCAATGTGTTAAGAACCAATATTTCAGCTGGTAAATATACCTATTCTGCCCTTTCTGCAGATAGCAAGTGCATTTGGACGGGTCGTTTTGAAGTACTAGAAAACCAAACTTGCCCTGCCATAGTAAAGCTAAAAACCTGCAATTGAGCTGTCGCGTTCAAGCGTTTTGCGCGTCCGACCAATAATGAAGCAGACAATACACACACATATTTTTGGTAATGTACTGAAAAATAGTTGGTGACTTTTATGAAATTATTTATTAATCTTCCGGTGTCAATTTAAAGAGTAAATAGGCTCTGGTGGAGACCAACCTATCAGCAATAGAATTGATGATATACGATAAAGTTTAGGGTGGTTTTTCCACCCTTACTTTTTTGTACTTTATCGGTATCTTCATGGCTTTAAAAACTCAAAGCTTTTGCTTGCTGTTAGTCAAAAATATATACCATTTAATGAAAGATTTTCTGTGTTCTTCTGTTAGACTTCTATGTACATCTAGATGGTTTTTCAAATGGGAGAATGACCCTTCAATCCCATTTGTTGTATGAGGTATTTTAGGGTCATCTAAATAATGGAACATGTTAGGTAAGGCCCTATGCATGACCATAAAG
>JBJXGB010000127.1:0-4170 GCA_046152935.1 Cytophagales bacterium | reverse complement strand
TGCCCTGATTTTGGAGCTGCCATTTCTCGCACTAGCTCTTCTGTTTTTCGCACAGAAAGCTCTTCATTTACAATTCTTTTAAAAACTGCCAACTGATTCTCAACACTATCGATCGAAATAATGGCTCTGGCATGGCCAAAACTGATTCTGTTATCCCTCACCGCAATCTGAATATCGGGAGGTAATTTTAACAGCCTCAAGTAGTTAGCTACTGTAGCTCTATTTTTACCTACTCTATCGCCCAGTTCTTCTTGTTTCAAACTACATTCTGTCATCAAACGTTGGTAGCTCAAAGAAATTTCAATTGGATTCAGATTTTCCCTTTGAATATTTTCAATCAACGCCATTTCCAGCATTTGCTGGTCGTCAGCCACACGCACATAAGCAGGAATTGCATTTAGTCCAGCTAGTTTTGAAGCTCTATATCTCCGCTCACCTGAAATAATCTGGTATTGTTGATCGGCTAATTTTCTAACCGTGATCGGCTGAATAATACCTTGTACTTTGATTGATTCAGCTAGTTCTAAAAGTGCCTCTTCGTCAAAATAATTTCTTGGCTGAAAGGTATTTACTTCAATGTGATCTAAGGGAATATCATTGATATTAGAAGTGCCATGTGCATGGTTGTACTCCAAATCTGTTTCGTCAGCATCTGAAATTAATGCCGCCAATCCACGACCTAATACACTCTTTCTTGGTTTATTGTCTGCCACTGTTTGTTGTTAAGTATTTGATAAAACTAGATAAATACCCTGTGCTATCACTAAAAGTTAGTTAATATCAAGCTTGATTTTTAGATGCTTTTTGAGCTTTTGAAAGAAGCGAGAATTTCTTCATCATTCTTTTCAAACCTTCATTTTCGTCTTCCAAAGTCCAGAAATTTGAATTTTTCGGAGTTTCATCAAGTCTTAGCATGGTTTTTACGAATTATCTTTATTCTTATGTCTTTTTTCTATAATCCAAGATCTAAAAACTAAGCCATAGCCTTCTTTTTATTCCGCTCTACCACTTCTCTTGCCAAATTCAAATACGCAATTGCTCCTTTGCTTTCCGCATCGTATGCAATGACAGGTATTCCAAAACTTGGTGATTCACTTAATTTTACATTTCTAGGAATAATGGTTTTGAAAACCATTTGTGGGAAGTTTTTATTTACTTCTTCTACCACTTGATTGCTCAATCGAATACGTAGATCGTACATGGTAAGCAACATGCCTTCTATTTCGAGATTTGTATTCAATCTTTTTTGGATTAGCTGAATGGTTTTCAATAATTTCCCCAAACCTTCTAAGGCAAAATATTCGCATTGAATAGGAATCAATACAGAATGAGCTGCCGTTAAGGCATTAACAGTAATTAAGCCCAAAGAAGGAGAACAATCAATCAAGATATAGTCGTACTTGTCGGAAATCGTTTTGAAAGTTTCGCGCATTCTGTCTTCGCGATTATCTACTTCTGTCAAATCAAATTCAGCACCTACTAAATCGATATGGGCAGGGAGAATATCTAAATAATCAACGGAAGTTTTTTTGATTGCTGTGTTAGCATCTACTCCTTTAATCATGCATTCATAGATACTTGCATCTTTTATTTTGGGATCAAATCCTAATCCAGAGGTCGAATTTGCCTGTGGATCAGCATCGACCAACAATGTTTTGTATTCTAATGCAGCAAAACTTGCGCCAAGATTGATGGCGGTTGTAGTTTTACCAACACCACCTTTTTGGTTGGCAATTGCAATAATTTTAGCCATTTTTAGAGTATTATTATTATGAGGTTAGAATAGGGTTATGGTATATACGATGTAAAATTAATATCTAGGCAATTTTCGTGGGTATTATTAAATAGCAATTCACATTTCCATTAGCTTTGCAAAGATATACTTTTACAAATATAATTATAGCGAATAATGTATAAGTTGCTAACGAGGTTTTGTAACATTCTGATAATCATTTGTTTATACTCTTGTAGTGCAAAAAAAGACAGTAAAAGTTACAAAATATTTAGGTACAACCAAAATGACGGGCTCACCACTTTAGATCCGGCCTTTGCCAAAGATATGCCAAATATGTTTGCTACAAATCAATTATATAATGGTTTGGTAGAATTGGATAAACAAATGAAAGTAACTGGGTCGTTAGCCGAAAGTTGGGAGATATCGGAAGATGGAAAAATGTACACTTTTCACTTAAAAAAGGATATTAAATTTCACGACAGTGAGGTATTTGAAGGAAACAAAGGGCGGATATTAGAGGCTTCTGATGTAGTATTTAGTTTCAAGCGGATTATTGATACTTTAACTGCCAGCCCGGGTGCTTGGATCTTCAACGATAAAGTGCTGCGCGATACCCAAGGCAAATTTTCAGATACTTGTTTTAAAGCTATTGATAGTCAAACAGTTAGAATATATTTAGCAAAGCCATTTCCACCTTTTTTGCAGCTTTTGGCAATGCCTTATGGTTTTGTAATCCCGCATGAGGCTATTGAGAAATATGGTAAAGAATTTCGGATTCACCCGGTTGGTACGGGCCCTTTTCAGTTCAAATTATGGGAAGAAAACAATGCTTTGATTCTGAACAAAAATCCTAATTATTGGAAAAAAGATAGCAGCGGGCTTCAATTGCCTTATTTAGACATCGTGCATGTGTCATTTATAGGTGATCGAAATGTGGCATTTATGACATTCAGACAAAAGAAATTTGATTTTATCAGTGGATTGGATGAAAACTCAAGAGACATTATTTTCAATTATGATGGAAGTATAAAGAAAGAGTTTTCAGATAAATACGATGTTCAAAAAATACCTTATTTGAATACTGAATATTTTTCAATTAATGTTGATGCGAGTACTTATGAAGATAAAAATCATCCATTACTGAATAAAAAAGTCCGCCAAGCTTTGAATTATGCGATCAATAAAGAGCAAATGGTACAGTTTATTTTGAATAATGTAGGTCAGCCTGGCAATAGTGGATTTGTGCCACCTATTTTGTATCCAAATGCCCAATCCATTCTAGGATTTAAATACGATCAACAAAAAGCCCTGAATTTGTTGAAAGAAGCGGGCTACAGCAAAGACAAATCTGTAAAGGGACTAAAGCTTTACACCGTTGCCAGATTCCCCTACAAAGAGATTGCAGAGTTTATTCAAAGGGAATGGGCAAAACTGGGCATCAAAACCGAAATTGAGATCAATCCATTTGCCACGCATTTGCAGCTTTCGTCCAATAGCAAACTGCCCATGTTCAGAAGTTCTTGGCAGGGCGATTACCCCGATCCTGAAAACTATTTGACATTGTTTTACAGTCCAAGTTTTTCGCCCGGAGGACCGAATAGAACCCACTTCAAAAACGAAAAATTTGATCAGTTGTACGAACAAGCACAATTAGAACAAGACCCTGAAAAACGCAATGCAATCTACAAACAAATGGATGCCATTGTAATCGAAGAAGCTCCAGTCATAGTGCTTTGGTATGACGAAGTAGTACGATTGACCCAAAAAAATGTAAAAGGATTAGGCGCCAACGCAATGAATAATTTGGTGTTGGAGAAGGTGGATATAGTGAAGGAGTAGTTGAGGGGAACAATGTTAACCATACTAATTTCCAACGGAAATGGTGAAGACAAGACCATGGCAGTGATTCGCAATAGTTTTCAGGCAAGTACTATGATTATTTTCAATTTCGTATAGACCTATAACTCGCTTTATTTTCTCATTTTTGTTCGCAATAGAAACTATAAGGTATGTACTCAATATTAAAAAAGTTTATTCTTAATGAAAGAAATATAATGATTATTATATTTCTGAATGCTGTTACTATTTTTATTGAGGGTTTCGATGAATTGCCCTCTATTGTAGCGGATTCAGCTGCTGTTTTGGATTATTCTTTTACATTCATCTTTTGTTTAGAGTTAATAGTAGAAGTTAGGCACTTTGGATGGAAAAAGTATGCAAGTGATGGTTGGAATAAACTAGATATTATCTTGGTTGTGCTATCATTGCCTTCATTATTTTCTCCATTTTTATCTTTGAACGATACCGATTTTAGCTTTTTCCTTATTTTAAGATTGTGTAGAGTATTTAAGTTTTTTAGGTTTATTCGATTCATTCCAGGAATTGAGCATTTGATCAGTGGTATAAAACGGGCTATGCGTTCGAGTGTGTTGGTG
>JBJXGB010000014.1:0-15500 GCA_046152935.1 Cytophagales bacterium | reverse complement strand
TTAAAACTCCCAAAGATTATGCTCGTACTCCATTAAATCCAAGGCAGCTTTTTCAGAACCATATCTACCACGTTTGGCGTCACCACCATAAGTATCTTGAATCAACTCATCATTTGGATTATTGACCTTAATAACATAGGAAGAAAACAACCTAAGATCAAAGGCATCTGAGAAATTTCGGTGCTCCGAATCGTTGTCTCTATTGAACCAAATGGCTCTATTATCTTTTTTGAATAACTCCACAACATCCTTAAACTTCACGGTGGCTATCACTTGGTTAAAACCTCTAGGATTCAAAGCAGCAGGAATATAGACAGCAACGGAAATAATATCGTAGTACATCCTCGATCTTTTTTTGTCAAAAATCACATCCTCCTTTATATCAATCAGAGTTAATTGCTTGGTGTTAATCTCTCTCGATTGACTTAGAATCTGAGCAATATCATCTTTACTCATTCCAGAAGTATCTGGCATCTGATTGTTAGGATCTTGTAAATTCTGAATGAACTTGGCATCAGTCAATACCCTTCCTTCGTCCAAAGAATCTGACTCATAAGCTATCAACTTCTTCATCTTAACGTACTCCAATATTAATGTCGGTAGCTCTTTATTAATCGACATGAAATACCTGTTTTGCTTTTCCAACATATCTAAACGCCTCCACACAGTTTTCTTAAACATCACATCCTTATCCAGGATCGGCCTAGTGGAATATTTATTTTTGTTATCAGGAGAAAGAACTCTCTTAATTTTTGCGTCATACTCCGCCAACTTCCTCAACCTCTCAGCTTCTGCTTCAGCCTTCTTCTTATTCTCCTCCTCCAATGCAGCCTGCTTCTTAGCATCCTCCTCTGCCTTTATTTGCTCAGGCGATTTAGAAGCTACTGCAGGGGCAGTAGCCTTCTTCTTCCCTCCACCCTTTTTCTTCTGTGAGAAGGAAGGTATAAAAAGAGCGAATGACAATAAAACAATCAAGATGTTTCTTAACATAGCGAAAAAAGATTAATCAGTAATAGGAATGGTTGTAATTGTTTGCGATAACCTCACTTCCTCAGTTTTATCATAAAAATTAGACCTCAAGACTTGCTTAATTTCTACGGTGATACGATCACCTGGCTTCGAGAGCAAAGATAATTCGTTTAAGTCGGCCACTTCCGAAGTCAGGTTCTTCTCCTTAACCAATCTCGAACCCCTTAATAAATAAGCAGTCCACTGTGTGACCTTATATCTAGCATCTTTTGGATTAGAGGCCGCAAACTCCGGTAAAGGCATTGCCTTAACTTGAAGAGACTTTGGAGCGGCTGTCTTGAAACCATTCTTTAAATCAACTGGCCGACCATTAGAAATGTACTGGATCTCAGGTTTAGGAATACCTTTAACTTGAAAATCTTGCGAACCAATATAATTTCCACCGCTTGATACTTTAAGAGTAACGTTCTTAGAAGTAGGAATCACTAAGACTTCACCCTTTTTAGATCCAGTTTGAACATCAGCACCAGTCGCAGCAAAACTTGGATTGTAAATCGACCCAAGTGCAGGAACATTTACCACAAGTTGATTACCGCAATTCATGTACAAAGCACTCACCGCCCCAGACTGAATCTGAATAACTGGCTGAGCAACAACGTATTCACCTTTAACCACAAACGAAGTATCTTGTCCCCTATTTTTAAAAGCTATCGTACCATTCCAGCTTTTCTTAGCAAGTCCATCTTTATCATAAGAGCCGCCAGTAGCAGTAAATTCCAATTTACCCCTTCCCTCTTTGTCAACTTCTAAAACACGACCATCAACACTGATTTTCGGCTTCAATGCCGAAGAGGAAGCTGCCAAAAACAACTCCGCCATATATTTTGTACCAGCGGCCACAACTCGGGAATCTGCTCTGTACATCGCAAAAACCTGGTCGAACTTAATATCAGTCGCACCCAATTTCGTAGCCAATAAATTTAGTGCATCAGTCTCGTACTTCAAAACTTCATTTTCAATGACACTCATAACAGCCATGGATGCACACATTGGAGTTTGTCCGAAATTCAAAGAAGCAAAATCTTTATTTTTTTGCTCTTTGCTAGTAATTCTAACATCATCTTTAGCATCCATCGCAATATTCTTAAAAACCCTTACTCTGGCAGTTGGACCATCGCCTTCGGACAACTTCAATTCAGTTAGATAGCCACAAAAACCATTAATCTTTTTTTGTAATTCATAACCCTTACCATTTTTAGAACCTTCAGAACCAATCATGAAAACCTCTATAGCAGTCTCCTCTTTGGCTCCTTTCCAAGAACCATCTTCCTCCAATCCTCCAGTTTTAGTGATAATTTCGTTTCTAATAGATTCGATATAAGTTTTAATATCGTGGGCTTCTTTTCTAACTTCTAACGCCTTTTCTAACACGACTTTGTCAGAGGCTTTATTACCGTTGTCGACAACCGCCTTTTCGATCGTTTTTTCAAGCAGAAGATTGTCTTCATCCATTGCATCATTAGAATATTGTAAGCTTTCATCCAAAAACTTAAACTTCTCCATGATTGCAGAACTTACTTGTAATGCAAGAAGAGCCAATAATACTAAGTACATCAGACCAACCAGCTTCTGCCTTGGGGTTTCTTTACCACCTGCCATTTGATTCTATATTTATTTTGTGAAAATTATTTTTACGAAAAACTGAAATTTACGATTTCATTGCAGCTAGCATATTCCCATATACATTGTTAAGAGAAGACAAATTTCCAGTCAATTTACCTAACTCTGTTTTGAATGATTGAGCTTCTTTGCTAGCTTCTCCCATATTCTCCATAGCACTTGATAAACTACCATAAAATTTATTCATAGATTTTAGATGCACATTAACATCTTGCAACTCCATTTCGTAAACTGCATTCAATGCGCTTAAATTCTTAGTAATGCTCTGCACTTGAGAATGATATTCTTTGGCATCAGAAGATGCATTAGCCATTTCCGACATAGCACTAACTGTTGTAGAGTAAGACTTATTCAATTCTTGAATGGTAACTGTAACAGCTTTAACGTTGTGCGTGTATTCTTCCGAAGCCGCTGCTGCGCCTGTAATCTTACCTAATTCGGAAACTGTTTGATTCAATTGAGCGAAGCCTGCACCTATTTTGTCTATTACTTCTGGGGGCAAAGCATTAGAAATTACATCATCCAACTTCTTCAAGGCACCGCCAGCATTTTCCTTCTTTGCTGGTTTGTGTGCATGTCCGTGAGAATCGATACCTAACTCAGGATGAACAATTGTCCAATCTGGATCTGTAGTCGCTGGAGCAAAAGCAAACAATAAAAATAACACTGCCTCAGTACCTAGACCGACAATAAGCATAGGAGCAGCACCAGGCCAATGCATAATTTTAAAAAGCGCTCCCAAAATTACAATTGAAGCTCCAACACCAGTGATAACTGGTGCAATTTGTTGGTAAAATTTGTCTTTACCTGTAAGAGGATGTGAAGATCTATAAGCTGCGCTCATTTTTATTGAAGTTAATTGGTATAAAATATTAAGTATGAGAATTAAAATTCTGCTCCAGAAGAACGACCCAGGTAGGTCATAACATTTCTAAAACCTATGAAAGATTTTGTAGTATCGGCATATTCAAATGATCTTGTGCCTAATTCTAGGTAATAGGCAACATCTTTCCAAGAACCGCCACGAACAATTTTCCTTTTTTCTGCAATGTCAAAATAGGTTGGATTCATATCCCACACGATTGGCACAGATGATTCGTAAAAGGCATCTTCGCACCACTCGGACACGTTTCCTGACATATCAAACAATCCATAATCATTGGAAAAATAAGAACCAGTAGGAGCTGTGTACATAAAACCATCATCGTAGTAATTACCTCTACCCGGCTTTAAATTTGCAAGCATACAACCTTTTGAATTTCTGATGTAAGGACCTCCCCAAGGATACTTGGCCATATCTCTTCCGCCTCTTCCAGCGTATTCCCATTCTGCTTCTGAAGGTAATCTGAATGATGGATTAGCAAATAGATTAAGACCGCTCAACTCTGTTCTCCACTCGTTCATGTATCTAGTTCTCCAATATGAGAATATCCTTGCTGCGTACCAATCGACACCTACGACAGGATATTCGTCAAAGGCTGGATGATAAAAATAATATTCCATCATTGGATCGCCCATGTGATGCGCGAAATCTTTCACCCAAACAGTTGTATCTGGGTACAAATCTCTGATTATATAATCATCACCTTTGCTTTTAATCGTAGAGTCTAACCAAGCTTGGGTGTTTTTCCAATCTGGATATTCATCTGGACGAAGCAAAAAATATATAAATTGTCTATATTCATTATTTGTTACTTCGGTTTCGTCCATGTAAAAGCCTCCGATCGTAATTTGCTTGTTATAGTTGATTTGCGTTGAAGCTACATCTTGATCTGCCTGCCCCATGTGAAAAGTTCCAGAAGGACACACAACCATACCATAAGGTACAGATTGAGACCATCCAACTCGATCTGGAATTCCAACCAAATCTCCTTGAGCAACGTTACTGTTACTATTATTTCTTTGGCAAGCGTCTATTGCTACAATGGCGATTGTTAATGCAAGAATTCGTATTGTATTCTCAACAAAGCTATTTTTTGTCATACTTTGAGTATCAAAAACTTTTAAAGTCTGCCAAAACTATATATTAAATTTTATAAATACAACACACATATAAAAATTAATAATAAATTAAAATCTGTATCGTGGTGTTCTTATTATTGGTTTTGGCAAAATATCTTGAACTGGTTTTGAGTAGCTTAACATTATTTCATGTGAAGTGCCCGCTTTTGCAGCATTTCCCAAAACAGTAAGATCGAATGCATAACCCACTTTCAAGGCGTTGTTTTGGGTAATACCTACGCCAATAATTGCTACTAAAGCATCTGGTTTCCATATACCACTTCTGTAAGACAAGCCAGCCCAAAGCAGTTCATTATTATACTTAAGAAGTGTAGAAATATCTAAATTGGCTTGATTAATACTAATAAAATTGGTTTTTATTAGTACAGTAGGAGAAAAAACAAATAGCTCATTTATCGGTATTGTCGCCCCAGCTGTAAAAAAATATTGTCGTGAGATAAAAGCTTTGGTCGAATCATTATATATAGGTGTATTGAGATGGAATGAACTTGCACCTATGAAGTAATTTTTACTTTTATAAAAAACCCCCGCATTGATATCGTAGTTCAGTTTATTTTCGTTTCTACTCAAATAACTAATAACAGGATCGTTAGGTGTGTTGTAAATAAATTTAGAAAAATCTATTCCTTGATTGTAAATACCAATACCAATGCCCACACCTAATTGTGACTTTCCGAGATCGAAATGATAGGCATAATTAAATTTCGCATTAATATTCGATAAGGGGCCTAAAGTTTCATTCATAATGTAAGTGCCAACCCCGCTATTTACCTGCTTTATTTTTGTGGAAGCTATTAACAATTGAGTAACAGGCGAGCCATTGAGTTCGGTATTGCTCGCGATAGAACCACTTCCAGCCCACTGATATCTGAAGAGTAAAGCTAAATTTGTACGGTTGTCTATTGCTGTAGAGGCAGGATTTACATATTCATTTACAAACATGTATTGGCTAAACTGTGGGTCGCTTTGGGCCAATGTCTGTTGAAAATGTGTTATACTGTGAAATATAATGATAGAGGTAATTACTTTTCGAAACATTTTCATGCACTTTAGATACTGTTTGATTCCTTGATATATAGGTCTAAAGCGCCTGTCATCGAGGGAGCATTTGGCATTGGTGCTTCGATATCTAGAATGAGACCAGCATCTCGAGCAGCCTTTCCGGTAGTAGGTCCAAAAACGGCTATTCTTGTAGCATCTTGGACAAAATCTGGAAAATTGTGAAAGAGAGAATTGATTCCCGAAGGGCTAAAGAACACCAGAACATCATATTTCACATCTGTGAGATCGGATAGATCGCTCGGCACTGTGTTGTACATGATGGCTTCTACATAATTGAAATCATTATTTTTTAAAAACACAGGCAATTCATCGTTTCTAATATCTGAACATGGATATAGAAATTTCTCGGTTTTGTGTTTTTTCATTATCTCAAACAAATCTGCAGCTGTCTTCAATCCTGTAAAAATCTTGCGTTTGCGAAGCACGATATATTTTTGCAGGTAATTGGCAGTTTGCTCTGACACACAAAAATATTTTACTGTCGGGGCTATTTCTACTTTGCCGTCTTTACAAATCTTAAAAAAATGATCGACAGCATTTCTGCTTGTAAATATCACTGCAGTATAGTCAGAAATCTCTATTTTTTGCTTTCTGAACTCTTTATACGGCACACCTTCGATATCAATGAAAGGTCGAAAATCGATCTTAATATTGTGCTTTTTGGCAAATACAAAATAGGGAGAATTCTCATCTGTAGGTTTTGCTTGAGTTACTAAGATGCTTGATACCTTTATTTTTCTTGATTGCAACGGTAATGCTAAATTATTGGCCTCTGTCTGCATTTAAATGAATTCGGATTGTGATAATATTTTAAGAAATACGCAAGTAGGAAATAAATCGCAAATGCAAATATACGCAATTATGTAAAATTTTTTAGAATTGAATAAGTGATAAAAAAAATATAACTCTTTTAATATAAAAATAGATAATACCAATACGATCGGGTACACAAATTTTAACATAGCATTGTTGTCGAATTGATAGTAAGGAGAAAAGATTATGAAATAGACTGGGTATATGAATAAGAGTGCTTGAAAAATTGTTTTCGAAAATTCATTAATTAAGATTTTTGAAAAGGACTCCACCCCAAAAACAGACGATAAAAGCGTATAGACCAAGTACTTGGAAAAGAAAAGTACAAATGTGCCCAATAGGCCGTAAATAAAAAGATTTGCTTGATAGGTGCTGTTTAGTATTTTGAAACCTGATACATAAGTGTCTTTGTCGAGAAAGACGAACATATATATTCCTACCAAAATCGAAATAAACATGAAGATAAAAATGCTTTCATTTTGAAAATATGTGAGTTTAGATGACGATCGGTTTAGGAGGGAACTCATATCAATCTGTACGTTAAATATTCGTTGGTAAATCTTCGGTACCAAGACTTTTAGGATGATAAATGTTAGAATAGACATTATTACTCCTATCATGTATTTGTTTTTTTTAAAAGAATTAATCTTAAAGTACTCGCTTTCTTGTGTGAGAGCAATATTTTTAGCACTGGAATTTTGAAATGTCAAATGGGTATTTCGGTACAAGTCTACGTTTACACTATTAATGGCATTGAGAGCATAAATTGAGAGAAAAATATGATCATTGTTGAATTGGGCTGGTGCAAAATCTCTTAAATTTATCCAATAAATTCCCTTTGGTGCTTGGAATACAATTTTACTATTCAAATAGAGATAAAAAGCACTCTTTGATTGAATTTTTAGCTTGTGATTGGCAATATCGGAGGCGAGTATCTTAAGATACAGTGTATTTGTATATTTCGATTTGTCGATAACTGGGAGTAGAGATTTGTGCTGATTATCATAAACAAGGAATTCCTGGTTAAGACTTCTGACTAATTCAGCATCTAAACTATAAGTTTTGTCACAATGGAAAATGCCAAAAAGAAAAATACAGAATGTAACTATTTTTTTACCCACTCTAAAAGAAGGCACAAAAGTAACGAAATAATGGCAATTAAAGCCATGAGAATATTAGAAGATAAATCTGACAATGAATAAACAAGTGCGAAAAAAATGATATTTATGGCACTCAGAATTGCTACAATTTGCATGGAATTCAAGCCTTTTGCTTTGAGTATATGATGAATATGATTTTTATCTGGCGAAAAAGGAGACTTACCTTTCAAAATTCTCAAAATAAAAACCCTTGTGGTATCTACTACTGGCAAAATAAGGATAGAAACTGCCACGGCAGGCCCAGAAGGGATATATTGAAACTGTATAAATTTAATAGCAAAAACAGAAATAAGGAAGCCGCACACCAGCGAGCCAGTGTCGCCCATGAAAATGATGGCTTTTCGGAAATTGTATCTTAAAAACCCAAGCACACCACCTATTAGTGCAAAACCTAAATTGGCGTAGAAGCTTGAATTGCCAACTAGATTATTGAAAAAGAATATCGCAAAAATAGTAGTGATAACGATGGTAATGCTGCCAGCAAGGCCATCTAAGCCGTCAATCAGATTGATGGCATTGGTGATACCGATGATTACCAAAAAAGAAAAGGCGTAGCTAATGCCAGGCTGAACTTCGTACCATCCTAAAAAACCATGAAAATTTGATATTCTAATATCGCCAATAAATATTACTATACCTGCTGCTAATATCTGCACAAAAAACTTCTTAAAAGTAGAAAGGGTGATAATGTCATCTTTCAAGCCCACAAAAAACAAGATGATGCAGCTGGCTAAAACTTGTTGAATTTCTCGATCGAAATCGCCAAAGATGGTAATTGCAGAAGTAAAACCTGCAAAAATAGCTACTCCACCAAGCCTTGGCGTGAGCGACATGTGTATGGTGCGTAGGTTGGGCTCATCGAGCAATTGCTTCAAATGAGCTACATTTATGATAGACGGGATAGCGAAAACGGAAATCAAAAAAGACCAAATAAAACAAAGAATAGAGCTAACCATAAAAAAAATATATTTTGATTTTAATGACAATCAAAATGGGAAGGTAACAAGATAATGTAAATTAATAGCTAAAAATAGCTTTTAATAAATTGTTAATAAAAATGACTAATAAGTAGAATATTAAAATGTGGAGGCTATTTTCAACAGCATTTCAACCAATTTGGATTGATTTAGTTAGTTTTGTGCATGGATTCTATTATTTCTGAAAAAATAGCTGCTCAATTGCAACAATTGGGTGAAAAATTTGAATCTTCAGGCCAAGATCTGAATTCGTATTTAGATGGATTGCTGTATGCGAAATACTTGCATTATGCCGACTACGTGCAGCTTGAAACTTTGCTTTCGCTACAACGCCCTAGAACTGACCAGCCAGACGAACTAATTTTTATCATTTATCACCAAATTACAGAATTATATTTCAAACTTATCAACTGGGAATTGAAGCAAGTCGCTGATGAAAAAAGCGTAACGCAAACGTACCTTTTAAATAAAGTTCTAAGGCTGAATCGATATTGGGACAATTTGATTTATTCGTATGATATCATGCTGAAAGGCATGGATATGGATCAATTTATGAAATTTCGTATGTCGCTTTTGCCTGCCAGTGGCTTTCAATCTTTTCAATTTAGGCTGGTTGAAATATATTCAACCGATCTAATAAATTTGATCGACCACAACTTGGATAAATTGACATTTGAAAACAAATCTATCGAAGTGATTTTTGAAAATTTGTATTGGAAACGTGGGGCTCAGGAACTGTCTTCTGGCAAAAAAACATTGACGCTCAAGCAGTTTGAAGAAAAATATACAAGAAAATTGCTACGAAATGCCAACAATTACAAAGAGAGAAATTTGTATTTCATTGCGAAAAAAATAATGGCCAATGAAATATTGACACACGATTTGAAGGAATCTTTGCGAGAATACGACCACAAAATGAATGTAGTTTGGCCGCTTTCACATTTTAGAACTGCCGCAAAATTTCTCGATAAAAAACCAGAAGTATTGGCTGCCACTGGAGGTACCAATTGGCAAAAATATTTGCCTCCACGCTTTCAAAAAAAGATTTTTTTTCCACTACTTTGGACTGAAGAAGAAATAGAAAACTGGGGCAAGTTGTGAAATATTAATGCTTCATAAATGTACAAGAAATTGGTATTGAAATTTATGTTGACAACTTTTTTATCGATTCCACAAAAAATGATTAAAAGTATATTTTTTGTAGTTGTGATATCTTGGCATTTTTTGGCCTTTGCCCAAACAAAAGCTGTGAAATCGTACTACGACAATGAACGAAAGCAGTTAAAAGAGGAATATCGCATCAATAACAAGGATTCGACCATTCTTGAAGGTCTTTATAAAACATTCTACCAAAACGGTAAACCCAAAACCGTAGGTTTTTACACCAACAACCAAGCTACAGATTACTGGGAGTACTTTTATCAAAATGGAAATCTGAAAATGGAAGGGTTGATTAACAATTTCATCAATGAAGGCCATTGGATATATTATTACGAAAATGGCTCGAAAAGCCATGAGGGAAAGATGGATAAAGGTAAAAAGGATGGCTATTGGCGATATTATTACGAAGATGGGAAAATAAAAACAGAAGGCTATTTTACCGAAAACAAAAATGATGGCGACTGGAAATACTACTACGATGATGGAAATATAAAAGCAACAGCACTTTACAACAACGGAACTGGCTACTACACAGAATTTTACGAGAACGGAGCAAAAAAAGCAGAAGGGAAAATAAAACAAACCAAAGGGGATAGTATTTGGCGATATTATTACCCAAATGGACAACTGAAAGCTACTGGAAAAGAAATTGGAGGCTTGAAAGATGGTGAGTGGAAATACTATTACGAAAATGGAAATCCGTCAAGTTTTGGGCAATATACCAAAGGTGAAACCAATGGATTTTGGCGGTATTATTATGAAAATGGAAATATAAGTTCGCAGGGAGCTGAAAAAGAAGGGCAAAAAGAAGGGCAATGGAAAATGTTTTATAGCTCTGGCAAGGCCAAAGGTGTGGGTGAATTTAAAGATGGAAACGGACTATATACAGAATACCACGACAATGGCAAGCCAAAGCTGATTGGACAGTACAAAAAAGGCAAATATGACGGCAAATGGGAGTTTTTTTATGAAGATGGCACCAAAGAAGGTGATTGCAATTATATTAATGGAGAAGGTTGGTACACAGGATATTACGAAGATGGCAAATTGAAAATGGAAGGCACCCTCAACAATGGAAACAAGACTGGCGTATGGAAATTGTACAAAAAAGATGGCACCATTGCAGGGTATTACAAAACATATTATGATGACAAAGAAGAAACCGAAACGCTTAAGGCCAAAAAAGATTCGTTGATTTTGGTAAAAAAACCAAGTTTGATTAAAAAGCCAAAATTAAAAAAAGTGCAACCCTTCAAATTTCGTTTTTACAAACCCGACCCATTGGTTTACAAAACATTCATTTTGAGTATCGAACCACTCAATTTGGTACTGGGTAATAATTTCCCAATCAATATCGAATACTATGTGCAACAAAAATGGGGCTTTGAGTTGTCGCTATCTATGTATAGAAATCCACTTTTTACAGACCATACTACGCAGCCATTGAAGGCTGATTCTTACCAAGGAATCGGCTATGGATTCAGGTACAAGCGCTATTTTTACAATCCAGATTTTATTGGCTTGCCATACATAGCAGGCGAATTGCGCGGCAGAACTTTACAGCATACTTCAAAAATACTAGACACTACTAGCATTGCCATGCCAAGCATCGAGCAATTGGCACTGACAGTAAACAATTATGAATTTAACGTGCTGATAGGCGATCGATTGATGCGAAATTTTGATAAAGGTGGTTTTACCATTGATATTTACTTTGGCATTGGCATTGGGTATCGAACTTATATTAAAAATTACGCAGACAACGAAGAAAAAGACAACGTATTTAATTCGATTGTGAACACGCCCGCAGTCTCGTATCCATTTAGGTTTGGCATAAGTATTGGATATGCGTTTTAATAGATATAAAAGACTATGATTGATAAAAAACTATTGAATTACGCTCTAAAAGCACTTTTAGTGTTTGTATCTTGGTATTTGGTGTATCATTTGGTGATGCAGCCACAGGGCTTTGATGACTGGATGAACAAGGCAGTAGCCAATGGCGGACATTGGTTAGTTGGCTTGTTTGGCTACAATACCTGCTTGGAAGGCACAAGTATTTGTGTAAACATTATTTCTACTGTGCATATAAATACTGGCTGCAATGGCTTTGAAATTTTCTCCATTTTTGCTGGTTTCATCGTAATATATGATGGAAAATGGTGGCTAAAAATCATTTACATAATAGGGGGAGTGGCCCTGCTTTACGCTTGCAATGTAGCAAGGGTAGCTTTGCTTGCCATCGACCACTATGAAAACCTAAAATTATTTAGATTCAACCACAAATATACCTACCTAATAATAATGTATGCCATTGTGGTGGCACTTTGGCTGCTTTGGATCACAAAATTTTCAAAAAAGCATGAAGTCGCATAACTATCTGCTATCAGCCACTTTCATGTTGGCAATGTTGTTGATGATTTATTTTCGCTCCAAAATCGAATCGTGGTTTGCCCTGCAATTTGAAACTGTAAAAGAATTTTCGCCAGAAAAATACCCCACAGATATCGCTGAAGTCTCAAAACTTTGGGCACAAAGTTACAAATGGGCATTTACGCTTAGCTTCACTATCCTTTTTTCGTTAGCAAGTTTGGGCTGCATTTTTAGTTTATTTCCATTTGGGCAAGTCCTAAGGAGTATATTTGCCATTTTTTCAATTATTTTCATATTGATAGTATTCTTTTCAATGCTTAGTTTATTCACACACAATTATACCTTGGGTTTTGGTGTAGTGCTGTACTTAAAAAAATTACTTCACACCCCATACCTTACCCTGTTTTTTATTTTGTATTATTGGAAAATAAATAATCCTTACGCCCCTAAACAAGATTAATGCTCTATTTTCAAGCCATTGCTGGTTACGTATTTTTTCTTTTTGTCGCCTATTTATTTTCTAGTTCACGAAAATCGATTAATTATAGGTTGATAATTGCAGGGTTGATTTTGCAATTTGTATTGGCTGTGTTGCTACTAAAAACACCATTTTTTGTAGAAGGATTTCAGTTTGCAAGCCGTTGTTTTGTAAAAGTTCTCGATTTTTCATTGGTTGGGGCTCAATTTCTATTTGGCGATTTGGCAAAAAACAGTGCTTCTGGCAATGTCAATCACAACTTGGGCTTTGTTTTTGCATTTCAAGTGCTTCCATCCATTGTATTTTTTTCCACCCTCACAGCAGGGCTTTATTATTTGGGAATATTGCAAAAAGTAGTATTCGGCATGGCTTGGCTTATGAGCAAAACGATGAAAATATCGGGTGCAGAAAGCATTTCGGCTGTGAGCAATATATTTTTGGGGCAAACCGAATCGCCACTTTTGGTAAAACCATTTCTCGCAAAAATGACAAAATCGGAAATAATGTGCGTGATGACGGCAGGAATGGCAACCATTGCTGGGGGCGTAATGGCTGCCTACATTCAATTTTTGGGAGGAAATGATACACAGTCAAAAATTGCATTTGCCTCGTATTTGCTAACCGCATCGGTAATAAATGTGCCTTCAAGCATCGTATTTGCTAAAATATTATACCCAGAGACCAAGAATATAGACAAAAAACTAGAACTAAATAATGAGAATTTTGGGTCGAATTTATTAGATGCACTTTCGATTGGGGCTACAGATGGCGTAAAATTGGCCGTAGGCGTTGGGGCAATGTTGCTTACTTTTATCTCTTTGATTGCATTGGTAAATTATGGATTTGAAAAGATGGGTGCTGTAACGGGGCTCAACGAAATAATCAACAACAACACTGCTGGCGTGTTTTCTGTGTTGAATATGCAATATATTTTAGGTCAGATTTGCCGGCCGTTTGCCTTTTTTATGGGCATACCTTGGCACGAAACCTTGCAAGTAGGCAGCCTTCTGGGTGAAAAAACAGTCATAAATGAGTTTGTAAGCTATTTGAGCCTTTCTGAAATGAAAAATGCAGGCACCTTGAGTGCGAGATCTATCTACATCGCTACTTTTGCATTGTGTGGATTCTCAAATTTTAGTTCGATTGCCATACAAGTAGGTGCCATGAGTGTTTTGGCTCCAAATCAACGAAGTACATTTTCTGAATTAGGCTTTAGAGCACTGCTTGCAGCCTCTTTGGCCTGCTTTATGAGCGGGTTGTGGGCAGGGATTCTGTTAAATTGAGCTTAAAAACTGCTGATTATTCAAATATTAAGCTAATTTTGCAGCCCAAAGAGGTAAAATACCTTGTTTTGAAGTATAAAACACCCGTTTTGATGGTTTTATATGTTGGTTGAATGGTTTTATACTCCTTTTTGATGGTTATATACTCCGATTTAGTGGTTAAAAGTATCAATTTGATGGTTATATACTCCAAATTGACGGTTATATGGTCTGAATTGAGAATTAAAGACCCCAATTTGGTAATTATATAATCTAAACCGATGTTCATACAGTCATATAGGTTGGCTGAATTCATAATTCATAATTCATAATTCATAATTCATAATTCATAATTCATAATTCATAATTCTTTTTCCAATACTTTATAATTAATATCAATGGCTTATTTATTCACATCAGAATCTGTTTCTGAAGGTCACCCAGATAAAGTGGCAGACCAAATCTCTGACGCTATTCTTGATGCTATGTTGGCTCAAGACCCACATTCACGTGTAGCTTGCGAAACTTTAGTAACCACAGGCTTGGTAACTGTAGCTGGCGAAATCACTACCAATGCCTATGTAGATGTGCAAGAAGTAGTGCGTGAAACGGTAAAAAAAATAGGCTATACCAAGGCCGAATACCAATTTGATTATTTATCATGCGGTATAATCAATGCCATTCATGCCCAATCGGCCGATATAGCACAAGGTGTAAATGAAGGTGAGGGTTTATTTAAAGAACAAGGTGCAGGCGACCAAGGCATGATGTTTGGCTATGCTTCGAATGAATCTGACAATTTTATGCCCATTACGCTTGAAATTTCACATTTATTGGTGAAAATATTGGCGGATATTCGCAAGGAAGGCAAGAGAATGAAATATTTGCGTCCAGATGCTAAATCGCAAGTTACGGTTGAGTATGACGATAGAGGCAAACCAAAAAGAATTGACACGATTGTGGTCTCTACACAACACGATGAGTTCGTAAAAGGTGGCGATGCAAAAGCTGAGAAAGCTATGCAAGAGCAAATTGAACGCGATGTGAAGAATATTTTGATTCCTTTGGTTAAAAAACAATTGCCAATCAAGGTGCAACGCATGTTCAATGCGCAAATCAAATATTTTATCAACCCTACTGGTAAATTTATTATTGGTGGCCCTCATGGTGACACTGGTTTGACTGGCAGAAAAATTATTGTAGATACTTATGGTGGTGCTGGTGCCCACGGAGGTGGTGCATTTTCAGGAAAAGACCCTTCAAAAGTAGATAGAAGTGCCGCTTATGCTGCTCGCCATATTGCTAAAAACTTGGTAGCCGCAGGTGTTTCTGAAAAAGCATTAGTGCAAGTTTCTTATGCCATTGGCGTTGCCGAACCTGTATCTATAAATGTAAACACATACAGCACAGGCAAAGTGAAAATGAAAGATGGCGAAATAACGTTGATCGTTGAAAAACTTTTTAAAGATAAATTGAAGCCAAAATCTATCATAGATCGTTTTGGTTTGAAAAACCCAATATTCTCTGTTACAGCAGCTTACGG
>JBJXGB010000122.1:0-3321 GCA_046152935.1 Cytophagales bacterium | reverse complement strand
AATGAAAGATATTGCTAGTTTTGCATTCCTTTTTCGGCATTAGCTCAGCTGGCCAAGGCGCTTGCAAATAATTTTAGTATAAATTTTGTCCTTCGTCAAAAACTAATTTCGTTATCTGTGAATGATATTTCCAAAATACAATTACTTAACAGATGATGAAGCCGAACTTTTCAAATTTACAAGCGAAGGTCCAAAAGGAAAGATAAAGAAGCTAGTAGTATATTCTCGAACGGTGGATAAAAATATTTACAATATTGCGTTTGGTGATTACCATGAGGAGACAGAGACAATACAATAACTTCAAACAATAATGATAGTTCAAAAGTATTGGCTACAGTTGCTTCTACTTTGTATGCTTTTACAGATAGACACCCCAAAATTTGGGTTTACGCTACCGGCAGCAATGCTGCAAGGACTAGACTCTACAGAATTGGTATTTCAACAAATCTTGATGAAATATTAGCAGATTTTGAGCTCTTTGGTTTGGGTAACGACACTTGGTCGGTATTTGAAAAAGGAAAAGATTATGAAGCTTTTTTAGTTAGACGAAAATTATGGTAAATTTGTACTATGAATGCAATTCAGAAAATTGATAAAGCCAAGGTGCCGATTGTGAAAATCGACAAAACGCTTGAAAGACTTCAAGGCAGAAATTTGTTTCCAGAAAAACTTGCAAAAGCTAACGAAGTTATTGAAAGAGTTGGTCTGCCAAAGAAATGACAAGTTTTATCTAGTATTTAAAAAAGGGGGATTAGCTCAGCTGGCTAGAGCGCTTGCATGGCATGCAAGAGGTCATCGGTTCGACTCCGTTATCCTCCACAAAACCCATCAGAAATGATGGGTTTTTTTATGCGCGATGTGACTATGAATTTCTCTTTTCATTTCTTCTAATAAATTTACCACATAAAATTTATATTTGTAATCTTCTTGTCTAAAAACGATTATTGATAGAAATATATGGCAATCTTAGGAAATTTGTTGCGTAAAGGGGTTGAAATAGGAAAAAGATATGCAATCAGAAGTCCTGCGCCTTACGAGATTCAAAAAAGAGAGCTCAAAAAACTTTTAAAGGCAGCCAAGGAAACCCAATTTGGTCGGATGTTCCATTTCGGTTTCATAATTGAAGCCTATAAATTGAAAATCAACCCCAGATATTATTACAAGGTATTTTCCGAAAATATTCCTATTTACAATTACGATAAAATGTATGCCGATTGGTGGTTCAAAACCCTCGAAGGCACCGAGGATGTGTGTTGGCCAGGCAAAGTGAAGTTTTTTGCCTTGAGTTCGGGCACCTCTGGCTCGGCTAGCAAGCACATTCCCATTACTAAAGAGCTGATGAAAGCCAACAAAAAAGCTGGAATCAGACAAATGCTTACGCTTCGCAATTTCAATGTCGATTACAAAGATATTTTAACCAGAGGCGTATTGATGCTTGGCGGAAGCACCGATTTATTTAAACAAAAAGACTATTACGAAGGCGATTTGAGTGGCATTATGGCAAGCAAATTGCCGTTTTGGCTTACATCGTTGTATAAACCAGGCAAAAAAATTGCCTCCATTCGCGATTGGAACAAGAAATTGAGTCAAATTACGCTGCGTGCCGGCACTTGGGACATGGGCTACGTGGCTGGTGTCCCCGCCTGGATGACCATTCTTTTTGAACGCATTATCAAACACCATAAAGTACAAAACATCCATGAAGTCTGGCCAAATTTGGCCGTATATGCACACGGTGGGGTGGCTTTTGAGCCTTATCGAGCTAGCTTTGAAAAACTGTTGGGCAAGCCGCTTATTTATATAGAGACATATTTGGCTTCAGAGGGCTTTATTGCTTTGCAGCTGCATCCAGATAGACCAATGAAATTGCTGCTCGACAATGGTATATTTTTTGAATTTGTACTTTTTAACGAAGCAAATTTTGATGAGGATGGTGAAATTAGACCCCAAGCCAAAACTTTATTGATCGATGAGGTGGAAGAAGGTAAAGATTATGCGTTGCTAATTTCGACAGTGGCGGGCGCTTGGCGCTACTTGATAGGCGATACCATTAAATTTGTAAATAAAAAAGAGGCAGAAATAATACTTACGGGCCGCACAAAGCATTTTATTAGTTTATGTGGCGAGCATCTGTCGGTCGATAATATGAACAAAGCCATTGAATATACGGCCATTGATTTGAACGTGCGGATAGTGGAATATGCGGTGGCGGGAATTCCCGAAGGCAAGCTTTTTGCCCACAAATGGTATTTGGCTTGCGATGAAGAGGTAGATGCTGTATTGTTGAAAGAAAAAATCGATTTCTACTTGAGCCAACTAAACGATGACTATAAAACCGAACGCCAAGAGGCCATCAAAGAGATCTATATTAATGTGCTGCCTACAACGGCATTTTATGGATGGCTCAAAGCCCAAGGCAAAGAGGGCGGGCAAAATAAATTTCCTCGCGTGTTGAAAAAAGCTAAATTGGAGGAATGGGAAAGTTTTTTGACTGCTAATAAATATGTTTAGTCGCGTAAAAAATGGCCACAACCAGTCGCCCTCGATTCTGAACTAAAGCGTTCGAGCTAATGGTTTGCAAGGATAGTAATAAACCAAAAGAAGAGCTTAAATTTACTCCAAAATTAAGTGTCGGCAAGTCAGACCCGAAACCGCATTAATTTCTAAAAGTTCAATGAGATGATACGAACATTTATAACACCTACACAAGTCAACTGTAATGTGCCTTTGGTGCTTCCCGAAGATTATTTGGGACAGGAACTAGAGGTAATTGTTTTTAAAAAAAAAAGAAGGGCTAGTGCATGAAAAAAATCCAAGTACAATTAAATTGTCTGATAAATATAGAAACGTATTCTCTAAAGAAGACGCTCTAAGTTTCAACAACCACACACAACAAATGCGTAAGGAGTGGGACAATACTTAATTGATAACAATGCTATTTCAAATTTCTTTTCTGGTAATTTTACCGAGAAAGGAATGGATTTTATGGCACAAGTTTTAGATCAAACGCCTATAATCTCTGTAATTACAGAGATTGAAGCCTTATCTTGGATTAATATCGATAAAAGCAAAGAAAAAATTGTAAACGCATTTATACAAGATGCAATAGTTTTGGCTCTTACCCCTGCTGTGGTTTCTCGATGCGTAAGCATTAGACGAAGTCGGAAAATAAAAACACCCGATGCCATCATAGCTGCATCGGCCATCGTTCACGACCTCATCCTCATTACTAGCGATAGCGATTTTAATAATATAACAGGATTAAATATTGCCGACCCTCTAAAGTTGTAAATTTAGATGAGTTAAAAAAGTGTGCAAAAG
>JBJXGB010000180.1:0-5082 GCA_046152935.1 Cytophagales bacterium | reverse complement strand
GAATAAGTAATACTGTGGCTAAAATAGCACCATGAAAAGCCGATTTCCAATAAATTTTTATTTCGGGTAGAAATTTATACACAAAGGTGGAAACACCTACGAAAATAATGGCTATACTCAAATAATTAGAAAGGCTGATTACAAATCCAGCTCCACGAGGCAGATATTCTTTGATGCCTACGCTAAACGCGGTGAGCAGAAAATTGAGCGACAGCGAAAAAGTGAGTGCAACGCCCGTAATGGCAACTAATACAAACGAAACAATGCGGTTGAATATAATTACCGCCCAATCTTTCTGAGGCTTTGCTTTGATTTCAAACATAGTTCGCAACGAGTCTTTTATTTCTTCAAACACGCTCTGGGCACTCAAAACCAAGAAAATGATGGCGAGCCAAGTCGTCCAATGGTTGTTGTCGGCCACATAAACAGATTTTAGAATATTTTGAATCTGTGAAGCGGCTTTATCGCCCACCCAATCATTTATTTGGTTGAATAGACGGCCTCTTACTGCATCTTTTCCGAAAAAATAGCCACAACTAGAAATCGCCAAAACCAACATTGATGGGAAAGAAAAAAAGGTAAAAAAGGCCAATGAGGCACTTAATTTAAGTACTTTGTACTTAAAAAAATCTGTAAGTGCCTGATGAAGTGCGTCCCAATCGATATTCATATTTTCCAAAACTAAGACAAAAAGAGAGAATGAAAAATTGGTTTAGGAAATATATTCAGATATCTACACAGCAGATTGAATTGGGTTAATTCCCCTTAATTTTCCAATAAGAATATGTGTTTTCTGCAGCATTGGTATTATCAAATAAATATCTGATCTCGAAATGCCAACATTTTTTGTATTTTCGCTTCGTTATTTGAATTAATATTTTAGAAGTGGATTTTAAAGCCTATTGCAAAAGTAAAAATATCGACCCGATAAAGTTCCAAACTACTGAGCCACAACGGTTTAGCGAATGGGAGTTTGTCTTCGATCGTGCTGGTGCAGTGAGTTTTACCCAACAAAAATTGTTTCTCATCAATGAGGTGAGAAGACAATTTAAACTCGAAAAAGACCTAGACGATATGGATAATAAGCCTATTGTCGAAGAATCAGCTATTATTTCCACCCCAAAAATCAAGCCTACAGGGTTCAAACCCAAATACAAGTAAAAAATGAACCTTACCTTAGTAAATAACCTGATTGAAAAATTTGTAGAGGCTTCGCACATGAAGATAAACCACTACGAGTTGTTTAACGAAAAAGGCCGATATCTAAATGAAACTTACGATTCTTTAGAGTTTTTTTTAGACAGATTGTATGATACAGGCAACTTTGCCAACTTCATATTTACTGTTAATTCTTTGCCTAAGGAAAAATTTCAAAATCTTATAAACGATCTCTCTTTTCCCATCGTTTGTTTCAAGCACGGTCCGGATTTCAATCCTGTTTTGATTACAAAAGCGGGTAAAAATTTCCAATTAATAGATTTTATAGGCACTTCTATTAAAGAATCTGAAACCAAAATCTTGCATTTCGAATCGTACCAATTGGTAAAAGAGGTGAATGCGAATTATACTTATGCGTACGGACGCACAAAAGATTTCGAATTGGATGAGGAGATATTTTTTGTGACTGGCTTCCCCATCGAGCCGCTTTTGTCGGACGTAGATAAAGATAGCGAGTACACTAAAAGCTCGAATGAATCGAAAAAGACGACTTCGCACACCGCAAACGAAAATCATTCAACGCCATTCAAAAGGCTGTTGCGGTTGATGAATATTGAGCGAAGAGAAATTAGCTACATTTATTTCTTTGCAGTGCTAGTGAGCATCGTGAATTTGGCCTTACCGCTTGGTATTCAGTCAGTTATCTCATTATTATCTGGAGGTCAGCTTTTGGGTTCGATCGTAGTGCTGACATTGGTAATGGTCGCTGCCACAGCATTTTCAGGTTATTTAACGGTGCTTCAAGTTACTTTTGTAGAGCTTTTGCAGCAACGCGTGTTTGCCAAAGCGGCTTACGAGTTTAGTTTTCGTATCCCTAAAATAAAATTGGAAGCCATCAGCAAAGAATATGGCCCAGAATTGGTAAACAGGTTTTTCGATGTGATAAACATTCAAAAATCGCTTCCCAAATTCCTAATCGATATTACCGCAGCAAGCCTCCAGATCATTTTTGGATTGATACTGCTCTCATTTTACCATCCAATATTTGTGTTTTTTGCCATTATCCTAGTCGTTCTTATTGTTGCTGTAATATTTCTGACTGGGAAAAAAGGGATGGAATCGAGTATTTCCGAATCGAAATACAAGTACAAAGTCGCTTATTGGCTTGAAGAATTGGCTAGAAATGCCAATACTTTTAAATTGGCCGGCTATACAAATTTAACCATTGAAAAGACAGATATTTATTTGTCAAATTACTTAGTTGCACGAAACAAGCACTTTAAAGTGTTGAAAGGGCAGTACATCACCATCGTTTCGTTCAAGGTGTTCATTACTGCAGGTTTGCTGATATTAGGTGGCGCATTGGTAATAAATAGTCAGATAAACCTGGGGCAATTCATTGCTGCTGAGTTAATTATAGTACTTGTGATATACGCAGTTGAAAAATTGATTTTAACGCTAGACGTAATTTATGATTTGCTGACAGCCCTCGATAAAGTTGGGCACGTAACAGACTTGCCTTTGGAGGATACGCATGGCATAAAATTGGGTGCTTTTGTGCCGGAAGATGATGGTTATTCGCTCGAATTTAAAAATGTATCTTACAAATACGAAGATGTTGAAAAACCAATTTTTCAAGATTTGAATTTCACCATCAGTCCCAATGAAAAAGTATGTATTTGCGGGCACAACAACTCTGGAAAATCGACATTAATTAAGATAATATGTGGCTTATTGCACAATTACGATGGGTCTTTTACCGTAAATGGCCTACCGATGCGAGATATTAATATTTTTAGCTACCGCGATACCATTGGCGAAAATTTATCGCACGATGAAATATTTGAAGGAACGATAGAGGAAAATATTACGGTTGGTAAAAATGGTATTTCGCTCGAAAGCTTGATGTGGGCGATAAAAGAAGTGGGGCTAAACGATTTTCTACAACGCCAACCGCAAGGCTTACGAACCAGATTGGTAGGTGGTGGCAGAGATTTGGCGAGTAATATTCGTCAAAAAATAATATTGGCTCGTTCCATTGCAGAAAAACCCAAAATGTTGGTGATGGATGATGAGGTATTTACTGAGCAAAACGAGAAAAAACAATTGCAACGTTTGTTTTTTACGCATCAGAACGATTGGTCGCTGGTAATGGTAACCAACGACCCTATGCTTTTGTCTAATTCAGACAAGGTTCTGTTTCTGCATAATGGCACGATTTACAAGCAAGGTCCGTTTACGGAAATGCTGAAAGACGATGACTTTGCTAAATTGATAATAGGTAACAAATCTAGAAATTGATTTTTTAGATTTGGTGACTTGCACTGTTGTGCATTGCTGTAATCGTGATAATATCTTGAAATTCAAAAGTCGGTACAAACTAAGTTCAATTGACTAAAAATGGATTAAGGCAAAGAAAGTGCGAAATTGACAGTGGCTGAAAAGTCATATATTTAAAATGAAGAAATATCCTTTTATGGTAAGGTTAAGTAATATATTTAGTATTCTAGTACTGCTTTTTTTTGCATCATGCGAATATAGTGCTTATCCTACTAGAAATTCTGATGATGACTTTCGCCTAACAAAGATTCCAACTCCCGAACACGATAAGAATGTGAAACTTTATTTCCAAAACGAAACTATAAGGGATACGAATTATATTAAAGTGGGCATTATTGAAGCGTATTCTCAAGAGAATCTAGATGATAATGCTTTGTTGAAAAGCATACAAAAGCAAGGTCAAGAGTACGGAGTAGATGCTGTTGTAATTTTAGGATTTGATAACGATAGCTACAGCCTAAAAAGTGGAAACTCTCGCATTTACACTTTGGGCAGAAGCACTTACATTAGCGAGAACACACAAAATGTAAGAGAGAAGAGAATAAAAGGATTGGGAATAAAATTTTTGAAGAATGTAGATTATGCAAACGACTACATCAAGTACAAGGAATGCTTTGTATACGACACCTTAGCGCGGGAGTACAAAAAAATAGGACAAATCGACTACGATTTTGAAGGCAATAAATTAGAGTTTAAAGGTGATAGAAAGCAATATAATCATTACAAAAGGTATTCTTCAACTTATTTGTTAGAAGCGGAGATAAACTGGGGCTTTAGGTATAATGAAGATAGAACAGCGATTATTCGTAAGCATTTTACTGATTGGACTAATCAGATTTGGGATGTGAGGTGCTATGTGGAAACCGAAAAATCTAACTGTAGCTGCTATAAAAAAATCGTAATTACCAGAAAAACGGAAGGTAAAAATGTAAAAGAGCTTTTAACCACCAAATCTGACACGCTGAAATTTGAAACTGAATGGCTTTTTACGGAAAAAGGAATATCAACGTGGAAACACATCGTATCGACCGATACAAACCACATTCCCACAAAAGAAGAAATATATAATCTGAAATATGGAGCAGATCTGCCCATATACAAAGAAATATATACCAGATATACCATCGGAGATTTCTTAAAAATATTGACTGATGAAGGGTATTGAAACTGATTTTTTTCTTTCCCACTCAAGCTCCCGAATATTTGTACTGCCGCAGCACAGTCAAAAGCACTTTTTAACTGATTAGTCCAAACCCAGATAAACATTTGATTCATCCGATGTTGGCATTAGAAATTGCTGAATAGCACAATCTCTATTTGACTTCGTTGAAATTTCTATTCAATTTTTTCAAGTGGCATGGTTTTGTCAATCCTTCCTCTTAAAAGCAGCAATGTTGCTGGCTAGTTGTACTCATCGACTTAAATTGGCAATATATGAAAACCCGCAGTTTTGCTTTGGCATTTGGTTCTACAGGCTGTCTTGCAGCTTGGTTGCCGATTTATGCATTCGCGCAAAATAGATTAGACTATAGAAATGAAAAAGCTGACGAACGCATATCGTTGGAAAAAGACAAACAAACTGCC
>JBJXGB010000167.1:0-10634 GCA_046152935.1 Cytophagales bacterium | reverse complement strand
TGTCGATACAAAATACCGAAACGCAAAAATATGAAGTTGTCCGTACTGAAAAAGATTTTGAAATTAGACACTACCCTACTGTTACGATGGCTACCATAGCCTCAACAGCAAAGAGCTACAAAGAATTGGGCAATGAAGGATTTAGAAATTTGGCTAATTATATTTTTGGCGGCAATGCGGAAAAACAACAAATAGCCATGACATCGCCTGTGCACATGGATATCAACGATTCTGTGTCAACGATGAGTTTTGTAATGCCTTCCCAATATAACACAGACAATTTGCCCACCCCAAACGATTCAAAAGTAGTGATAATAAATACCAAAGATGAATACGTAGCTGCTATTCAATTCGGTGGGTTCGCCTCGGGAGAAGACATTAAACATTACTCCGAAAAACTAAAAAACGCCCTACAAGGAAAGGGAATACTCTATTTTGGAAATTTTCGATATTTGGGCTACAACCCTCCTTATCAGCTCTTTGGACGAAGAAATGAAATAATAGTAAATGTAAATTTTGAACTAAAGTAGCCAAATAAAATGAACAGCAAAACAACAAAAAGCAATTTATCTTTTCCTGGTTATCCCTTATATCCTGCGAGCGAAGATGTGTATAGCAAATTCAAAAAAGAGGGAGCAATTGATCCAGAAGACATATCAAAACTAAAAGACTTGAATGAGCTTGAAGAAAACGAATCTAGAAACGAAAAAGATTTTGACGCAAACAAATCTGGCAGCGACTTAGATGTGCCCGGCTCGGAACTAGACGATGAGCAAGAAGAAATTGGTAGCGAAGACGAAGAAAACAATTTTTACAGCATCGGTGGCGATAATCACAACGATCTGGAGGAAAATAAAGGAGATTGAAAACAAGAATACAACTTCTCGAAAGTTTAGAACTTTCGAGAAGTTTAGAAAAAATTAACCATTAAAAACACAACCATGAAAGAATACAAATTATTATCACCTGTGAAAGTGGGTGCAATGCAGTTCGACAATCGTGTAGTGATGTCGCCCATGACCAGATGCAGGGCGATTGGAAATATACCCAATCCCTCGATGGCAAAATATTATGAGCAAAGAGCCAATGCTGGGCTCATCATCACCGAAGGCACATCGCCATCGCCCAATGGCTTGGGCTATACCCGAATACCATGCATTTTTAACAAACAACAAATAGAAGGTTGGAAAAAGATAACCACAGCAGTACATGGCAATGGAGGTAAAATAGTGATTCAACTTATGCACACTGGTCGCATAAGCCACCCACTTAATATGATCGCTAGTGCCGAAATAATGACTCCATCGGCAGTAAAACCGGCAGGGCAAATGTGGACAGATGCCAAACAACTGCAAGATTATCCAACACCAAAAGAAATGACAGCCCAAGACATTTTCAATACCAAAGAAGAATACATAACAGCAGCCAAAAATGCAATAGATGCTGGCTTCAATGGTAGTCTGCATTGTGCCAACACCTATTATTAATTGCATCCTTGCCCAAAAGCATTCTTTAAACCATTACTCCTTCATTAGCTTAGCCATATACGACTTGCCATTAGGCGCTGCATAGCGTACTATGTATAAGCCAGTATTCAAATGGGCTACATTCAAAGTAAAACCACTTTGCACCACACTTTGGCTTGCTACCAAAACGCCACTGCTATTGAAGATAGAAACTGCACCCGGCAATGCCATGGCTTCGTTAAGAACTACATACACTACCGAACCAGCCGGATTGGGATATACCTGTAGTGCAAGACCGTTTGGGAGCTCTTCGCTAGGTGCGTCTACAGAGGCCACAATACCTTCGGTACACTCTGCATAGCGGTAAGGGATTAAGTTTGAATTTCGAATACCTGAAATTACGAAAAAATAAGATTCCTGTATAGTTTGCAAAATAGAAAGATGAACCAAGGTACTTAAATCAGCAGAAGCAGTGACAGATTCTTCAGCGTAGAATTGCCTACCAAAAGAATAATCATCTCTTATTTCAAATCCCCTTTTATCACCATTTAGTGGAAGTTTCTTCTCGTTCCATTTATTATCTTTCCAACGAATAATCTTACTATAGGAAGAAAAAGAAGTGTAAAAGTCAGGTTCTTTATTTGCCTCACCATAAGATAAGAAAAGTGCATTGCCATCGTTGCTGATTTTTACAGAGCCATTGTCTTGAATATTTCCAGCATTGAGGCCCTCTGTCACAAACGGTGTTTTGGTGGTAGCCCATGTGGTGCCGTTCCATTGGCGGAGGGCAATGTTGATATTGTTGTTGATGTTTTCACCAATGGCAACAGTAGTACCCAAGGCATCTGCGCTAAAGTTTACAAAACCAGTGGTCGTAATAGATGCCCCCAATGCCTGCCAAGATGAACCATTCCATTTAAATACATTGACAGACCTTTTGCCATCGCTGAAGGCAATGATGTCGCCAGTCGCATTGATTTCGGTACTTTGGCGCAAACCTGACACTGTAAAAGTTCCGCCTCTTTTTTTCCAAATTTTATCTGCGCCATAGTTATACACATCTATATAATGATCATACCCATCCCCATAATAGCTCAAAGTGCCGTAAATAACCATTAAATTATTACCGGTAGCATCTAATCGTACCGCGCTTATTCCGGAAGAAGAATTTGAACCAAGTTCTGGATAACGGATGGTATTTCCCTTCTGTGTATTAAATACCCCATTGACAGTGTATACTTTCACTTCATTTTTGGAAGCAACAGTAGCTACTACAGCACCTGAGGCATCCATATCCGTTATATTCACATCGCGATAATTCGTGTTTACCAGCAGTCCGGCAAAGAAGCTTGCGGTACTTGCATCTCGTGCTGGCACAATGCCATTCAGATTCCATTGAGTGCCATCCCACTTATATATATAAGATGGTATGGTAGCAAGGGTAAATTGATACGTATTTGGAAGGTAATCAACGATTATTTGATCTCCTGCCGCATTTAGGTGCGCTTTGAACGGTTGATATGTTGCCCCACTAAAAGTAAAAATAGAAAATGCATTGCCTTTGCGCTGGTAATCCATTTCAAGGGTGCGGCAATCAGAGGTTACTACACAGCCATTCTGATTTATTTGCACCGAATAAGCATAAGCAGAGCCTGCACAACTTAATACATTTAGAATAGGACCTGTAGCCCCTGGCACCAGTTGTTTACCGTTGCTACAATCGTACCATTGGTAATTGGCTCCGGCAATATTTTCTACGCTAAACTGGGTTCCCGATACGGTAGGCTGCGGTTTATTTCCTGCAAAAGTCAGATTAATGCTTCCGGTAGTATTGCCACAGGCACCGTTGGTTATCGTTACTGTATACATTCCTGTGCTGCTCACCGAAATACCAGGGATAGTAGCACCAGTATTCCAAAGGTATGCTGTCGCATTTGCAGGTGCTTGTATGGTTTTGGAGCCGAAGAAACAAATGGTGGTATCTCTTCCCAAATATACGCTTATAGGTTTGGTAATACTGAAATCGATCTCAATAATACTGTCGCATCCGACTTTGTTTTTTGTGGTATCGGCATAAATGCCAGTAGCTGTGAGCACACGTTTGCCACTGGGTACTGTATAGCTTGGTTTGCATACATTAATTCTCAAATACGATTTGCTATCTTTTGCTGCCAAAATGCTAATGCTGGTGTCTACACAACCGCTGTAGGTAAGGCGTACTGCATAATAATTTCTTCCACAAATGGTTGGGGTAAAGCTATTTTGAATAGCCCCAGCAATCAAAGAATAATTATTTGCCGTATTGATAAGCCATTGGTAGCTTACTCCAGTGGCACTAGACACTAAGCTGTTTGTAGAAATTCCGAGGCTTTTGTTGAAAAGTTGACTCATGACAGTTATGTAGTTCAAGTTGAGCGCATTACAGATCGTTATCAAACGAGGTTAGACAAACTTTTGAGTATTTTTGAGCAGACAAACTTTGTAGACGACAAGAAAATAATTAAAGAGTTTAACCATGAGGTGGATATTGAAGAAATTAAAATTGCAACAGATATTTTACACCATTCAGGTACCAACACAGAGGAGAAAAAGAAAATAGAAACCGAACAAGAAGCTTGGAGAACGGTTAATGCAATGTTTGAGGATAAAGAGAAGAAGTATCAAAAAGAAATAGCAGAAAACAGAAAAGCACTGACTGCGAAAGACCAGGCATTGACTGAGAAAGACCAAGCATTGACTGAGAAAGACAACTTAATAGCTGAACTTATGAGAAAACTGGATGAAAGGAAATAATACGGCACTTAACATCATATTTATGAATTTTGCTGGTTTTCTGTTTGGCAGCCTTTTTCAGTATAAGATTAAAAATTAAACCTTTTGAATAGCATCAATTGTAAGATAGTGTACCCCAGAACCTTTAAATTTCATACTTTAATCAATATTTGACTTTCTCAATGAACCAAACCATTCCACCAACAATGTTTTTTGGGCTTCGGTTAGTTGAGCTTCTTTGTGAATAAAAGTGTATCCGCCCATCGGCATTTCGCCTTCTTTTACTTCTTCAATACATTTTCCTATTTGTCATCAGCTTTCTTTTTTGTTTTTAATCACAAACATCAAATTTCCTTGAGCCATAAAACATGTATGATGGGAATTATTTTCATTAGTCCAACTGTAAAACCATACTCAACAAGACAAAGACGCTTCTTTCGATTAAAAATCCTTTTTGAGCCAAGAAGCTCCTAAGACTGTTCGTAATATTTTATTTAGAACACCTATATTTCAAAGAAGTCAAAGACGGTTATTCATTTAGCAATCCGTAGATCAGCATGGATTATCTACGGATTGTTGATTTAATAAATGCTTAAATGGAAGCCCAATAATTATTAAAAAACTATTGCCTTATTAATTTAAGAACTATGCTACTAATTTTTATAAAATACACACCACCAGGAAGCATTGATATATCTATTTGTGAAATGCCTCCTGAAGCTTTCTGACCTAAAACAAATTGACCTTGAACGGTAAATATGCTGATACTTGCTCCTTCTGCGGCATTGTCAACGGTAAGCAAGTTGCTTGAAATAGGATTGGGATAAATAGAAATTTTTTCTGTCTCATCCTCTTCTGCAATCGCTGTACTTGTAGTGTTTAATAAAAACGTTTGGGTAGCTGACCATTGCGAAGTATTGCCTACTGAATCTACAGCTTGTACTTGGAAATAATAATTATCAAAAGCATTCGACTCTTCCACACGATTTGAGGCATTGGGGTCGTAGTTGTAGCTATTGCCAGTAAGCCCACATACAGTTTTTACAATAGAGCCAAAAGTTTTGTCCTTTGAAATTCGGAGACAATATTTTACTTTCAGGTTTCCCACACCAGCAATAGTAGGCCAAGTAAGCGTAGCTGTATTGCCTGTAAAGGTAGTAGGAGCTGTAACATCAAACGTAACTTGTGTATAAAATATAGGTGTTGGTGCTTGCCAAACCGATATTCTGTGGTTTCCTCTTTCTGCTACATAAACTTTTCCATCCTTACCCTCAAAAACACTTTGGGGACTGTTAAGTTGCCCGTTACCTGTCCCGAAACCTCCAAAAGAAGTTAGTTTACCAAAACTGCTGCCACTCTGCGTCCATACACTGATAATGTTGTTTATTGCCTCAGCCACATAAATTTTGCCACTTATTCCGATCGAAACAGAATAATTTTTACTGTCAATACCTACATGGTTACCTTTGAACTCATTTTTGCCAAAGGTGGAAAGGAAGCCAAAATTATTGCCACTTTGCGTCCATACACTGATGAATTTATTAATTCTATCAGAAACACAAACTTTTCCGTCCGAAGTAACTACTACACTTTGCGGCCCACTAAAGGAGTCATCGCTGAATACATTAAAGCTGCCAAATTGGGTTAAATAGCCAAAATTATTGCCGCTTTGTGTCCAAATGCTGACACGATGATTAAACTGATCTGCAATATAAATTTTGCCGTCAGGCGCAAAGGTCAGGTCTTCTGGTCTATCAAACTGATTGTTTCCAGACCCACGACCTACTCCCAAAGAGGCAACATTACCAAAATTATTTCCACTTTGTGTGAAGACACTTATTTTCGAATTGCCCCCACTTGATACAAATATTTTTCCATCCTTTCCAATGGTCAAATTTAAATCCTCACCTAATGATCCTCCCTCAAAATCTTCGATCGGGAAGGTGCCTAATGTAGTAGAATAACCAAAATTATTACCGCTTTGTGTCCAAACGGCTATTCGATAATTTGCTCTGTTTGCAATAAATATTTTACCATCATCACTGACCTGTACATCTGAAGGTTGCCAAAGCTGGTTATCGTCAAAGCCAAAACTTCCAAAGCTTGTAACAAAAGAATATCCATTATTTTCTGCTGCCAATACCAAATTTCCAATCGTTATGCTCGTATCTGCGCTATTGCAGGTGCCTGCTACCGTTACAAAATATTCACCTGCTACGTTGGTTTGAAAGCTAGGTGTAGTAGCTCCATTGCTCCAAAGGTAAGCAAGGTTAGTGCCAGTTGCCAGTACACTAAGGGTGGTATTTGAGCCGGCTGCAATTACAGGAGAAGTAGCAGTAATGTTCGTAATTACAGTGCCACTATTTACTGTAAGTTGCGCTGCAGTAGAAGTTACACTGCCGCAAACGCCACTTACTGTAACTGTGTAGCTTCCTGCTAAGTTGGTCTGCATACTGGGAGTGGTAGATCCGTTGCTCCAAAGGTAGTTTGATACTACGCCTGTAGTGCTTACCACAAAATTAGCCATGCTGCCTCCACATACAGTTTGAGATATGGGTTGGCTTACAATAGCGGGCGTAACACAGTTTTGCCAAACGCTTACTCTAGCCAGTTGATCGCCAATGAGAATTTTGCCATCGGGCAGTAAAGTTACAGACGATGGATTGGCAAGCTGATTAAGGGCTGTGCCATAGACGCCTCCAATGGAAGTAAGGAAGCCAAAGGTATTGCCTGTTTGGGTCCAAATGCTTATGCGACTATTACCTTGATCTGTTACAAATATTTTGCCACTGCCATCTAAAGTCACCGCTACAGGATAGGTAAAATCTATAGGTGATGTACCACCACCAAAAAAAATATTAGTGCCAAATACGGTAAGTACCCCAAAGTTACTTCCACTTGTTGTCCAAACACTGATCCGATTGTTATCAGCATCGGCTATGAAAAGGTTTCCATTCGTTCCAATGGCAACATCCAAAGGGCTGCTAAATTGATTATTTGCACTGCCGTAAGTAGTTCCAAAGGTTGCAAAAGGCAAATAAGAACTTCCACTAATGGTCCACACACTTATACGTGAGTTACCTACATCTCCTATAAATATTCTTCCATTATTGGTTATAGCCAAACCTCCTGGTATGTCAAATTGGTTTGAAGCTGCTCCTATTCCTCCAAAAGTAGTAACAGCTGTATAGTTGTTGCCAATTACATTCCACACACTTACACGGTTATTGCCTTGATCCGTAATAAAGAGTTTGCCATCTGTACTTTGGGCAATATCTCTAGGATTATTAAAATTAGCTAGCCCCGAACCGATGCCACCAAAGGTAGCTACGTTGCCAAAGGTATTTCCACTTTGCGTCCAGACACTGATGCGGTGGTTGCCAGCATCGGTTACATAAATTTTACCATCAGCGGCATACAATATGCCTTCCGGTTGGTTTAATTGGTTCAAATTAGAGCCTTGCGTGGTGTTCGTACCAAAAAAGGTAACTGGCGTTATTAGCTGACTGTAAGCTAATTTCAACGTACATATCAAAAACGCTGTTGCTGTAAATTTTGTAATCATTTTTTTCATTGGTTTTTAATTGAAGAGATGAAAACTATTGCTACTACTTAAAATTCGCTGAGCCTACATGTAAAAATTTTTAATTTTACAACATTTAGGAATATCACCTTTGCAAATGTAGAAAAAAGGAGAAATAATAGATGCTCCAATCCGACATATTTATACTTCAGAAGGTAAAAAACCATGTGTCTTTTTGAAGGCAGCTGAAAATTTACTCGGATTGCTAAATCCCAAGTTGAAAGCTACTTCTTTAATGGAAATATCTTTTTTGGTCAATAGTTCTTTGGCATAATTCATTTGCTTGTTCGAAAAGTATTGGTACATGGTAGTGCCATATACATGTTTAAATTCCGCTTTTAATTTGGTTTCGGATATACCCGTTTCTTTTGCCAAGGTAGGTATAGAAGGAAATTCGCTGAAAATAGCATTTCTGATCATGTATTCCGCTTTCATGAGTCTTCGGCTGCTATTTTCTTTAGATGCACTGTAAATACCAGGAATAGAATTTTCATCTATTTTCTCAACAAAAGTGGATATGATTTGGAGCGTGTTTCTTTTAAGCATCAAAACATCTATTTCTTTTTTTTCATCGTTATTAAAAAAGCTATAGATTACGTCTTCATAGACTTGTTTATTATTTTCAAAAAAATTGGGCAGAATAAGGTATTCTCTCGAAGATTTAAAAAATTCATCCAAAACTTTATTTTTTAGCACCCCATTGGAAGCAATATTATCATTTACCCAATCATGGCTAAAATAAATGTTTAAAAACATTGACTTCTGACCCTTATAATGAGAATTGATACCCTTAGCACCTGCTTTGAACAATCCCCATGTATTATCTACAAATTCTAGTTCAAGATTCAATTTGGGAAAACGCAACCGCTTGGCCTCTCTGCTGATGTATATATTGAGTGTATGGTAATTGGCTTCAATACCGGGTTCATAATACAGTTTGAAACTTAGGTCTTTTTTAATTTCGATATTATTTACGATTAACCACAACCCTTCTTCTATCTTTTGGTAATATCCTTCTCCTTTCAAAAACATATTATTGGTAGTAAAATATGATTTTTTGGGATAGTGTTTCACAAATGGCATTGAATTGAAAGAAGCAATGATCAACTCAGGACTATTGGCAATGTAGGGGAGCTCGTAAAAACCATCTTTGTAAAAAAAGAAATATTTACGAAAAGAAGATAGCCAGTTTGCAATAATTTTTGAAATAGAATTTCCCATCTTTTATTTGTTGTACTTAATTGTTCTTTCGTAAAAATATTAAAATAATAGTAAAAGGACTATTGTGATGTAGCAAAACACATGGAAGAAAAATCAAGATTAAAGCAAATTTGCAATCAGACTGTTTGATTTCAGTAGTTGTTTTTAAGTACTTTTCTATCCATAGCCGTTGATGGTGTTTTGTTTAAAAAAGATCACTTGTAGGTAAAAACATCATCGACCATGCAGGTGTTTTTAGCTGCAAGATATTACGCGAGAATAGATAAATGACTAATATATTTATTAGTTAGAGACTGGAAAGTTGTTTTTGATTGATTTGTAGGCCAAAAGACCAACAAAGGTCGGGCTTTGTTTTCATATGGCAATACTTAGATTTGATTCGCTAATCTACATGTAGTTGGAGTTTTCGATTTGTTATTTTTTAATTATTCTCAATTCTACTCTTCTGTTTTTCGCTCTATTTGCCTCATTATTATTTGCTACAATTGCTTTTTCTTTGCCATACCCAATCGTTTTTATTTTTTCTTGCGACATTCCGATTGAAATAAAATAATTTGCAACTGCAGCAGCCCTTTTTTGGGACAAGGTTTTGTTATAGTCAGTGGTTCCAATATCATCAGTGTGGCCTTCTACTATAAGTTGCTTAAAATTCAATCTGTCGAGATAATACTTTTTGATCTCTTTTAGAATAATCTTGGTATTATTCTTAACAGCCTTACTATTATAGTCAAATACGATGCCATCTCGCATTCTAATTTCGACTTCTTTTTCATTTTCTTCAATCATTAATGGGTTAAGTGCTTGCACATCAAAAGGAACGTAATTGATACTATTTTTCGAAATTTGCAATTGCAGTGCTATTAAATCACGAGGCCCTTGAAAATACTGCAATTTTATCTTGTGAAACCCTTTGTTCAAAATGGTTCTTTTTATGATTTGCATTGGCTGGTGCAATCCATCATTGTCGATTATTAGTTCATCGTCTATATGCAGCATAGACCCGTCATCAGACATTAATGAGAAAAAATAATAGGAGGAATCTGCGATGTAGAAAATCCCATTGTACTCCAACGCAAACCATTCAAATCGATTGGTAATGCCAGGAAAACCTGCCGTAAAGGCGGAGGTGAAAACATTGATTCTTTTGGTGTAAATACTACCCGATGGTTTGTATTTTGAGAGTTGGGATAGCGATGTAAATTTGGGGTCAAGCAAATATATATCTCCCTTCAAAGAGAAAAACATTTCATTGATATTTCCAAATACAGTAGATTTATCGCTTTCGACTAATTTTGTAGTCATTAGGTTTGAACTTTTCTGTGCAGAATCGATTCCTTTTTCTTGCCCTACAGAAGCTATGTAACACATTGAAAAACAGAATAATAACAATAAGTATCTCATGATTTCTTGATTTATAGTGTTTATAACAATTAAATTCGGGTACAAACCTCTTGAATTGTACCACAGGGAAGGCGACAGTCGAAAAATTTACATTTCAGCAATGAAATCTGTTGACCACGGAAATTATGAACGGCTAATTGACTTAATTAGAAAAGAATTGATTGCCTTTTGATTCTTGTTCTTGTAGCAAA
>JBJXGB010000166.1:0-6594 GCA_046152935.1 Cytophagales bacterium | reverse complement strand
TGTCGATACAAAATACCGAAACGCAAAAATATGAAGTTGTCCGTACTGAAAAAGATTTTGAAATTAGACACTACCCTACTGTTACGATGGCTACCATAGCCTCAACAGCAAAGAGCTACAAAGAATTAGGAATGAATGAACCGAAATTTGGTGCCTTCAAAAACCTCATCAATCCCAACGAAACAACAAATTTTGCATTATTGTCTAAAGAAGGCGAAATATTATACTTAGAAAATGAAATTGTAGGTCTAATTGAAATGAGAAAAAGTATAATTGCAGCATTAAAAAAAAAACCCACTAGTATTATCTATCCGATTGCATCATCTAGCAATTGACATGAATTTTTCTGTTAAGATGTGTTCTTTAATGTGAGATTTTTACGTATCTCCACTAACCAGTAGAGTTCCGCTACCGTGCTTTGTGGTGGCATACAAAGCATTCAAATAAAAAGGTCTTTTGACCAACAAATAAATTGGCTTGCAGGTGAAAACACCAGGGCTGGGAGTTTGGTAACTGAAGATTATACATTTATAAGGAACGTCTTTAGTTTCAAACTAAAGACAGCTTTTCATATTGCTTCGCAAACTACCGATAGCTAGGGGTCTATTTCTGAAATTTTTGAATAAAATGAGATTCACTATACTCGTTGATCTCTCCAACATTAATATGAATTCTAAGAAAACTTTCTCCTTCTATAAACTGCAATCTCGCTAACTTTTGATTGGGGATAATGAACATTTCAAGACCCATTAAGCCATAGATTAAATTTTCAAAAACTATGTAGTACAGTTGAGAATCAATGTCTACAATTTTATTAATTCTTTCTAAATGTCGGGTAGCCCATCTTCCTTTCAGAAGTTGCCTAATTTTCTCATTTCTAGCATTAATTGATTGAATGTGATTATCTTCAATAATTGGAAGGTGAGCATACTTATTTCGGTTATCCCGAATATGCGAGATTAATGCGAAAATTTCATTTGAGAGATAACCTTGAGAATATAAAAGTGTTGTAGCCGAGCTAAATGTTAATTCTTTAGGGTGCCGTTTTAGACATTCCTTTCTTCCTTCTTTTGTCATCGTCTCAAATACACAACTCTTACAGAGCTCTTCTAAATAAGCGCAGCCCATTATTATCATCGAGCGCTTGTTTTGAAGTGCTAAATCCTCTAAAATAAGTTCGATTCTAGCTTCAAACTTTTCAGCGTGTTCTTTAGTGTACTTGTTTACAATAGATTTATAGATGCTATTTTTTTGTTCACTTTCCATAGTTTGTATAGTCAGATGGGATTTATTAGATTGATTCTTCTCCAAGTTCTGTCTGTCGCCAGAGCTTATAATTAATTGCAACCAAAAACAGCTTGTGTTTAAAATTATTTTCTGTTATTAGAATGCACAAATTACCTACGCTGGAGACAGACATGATTAAAGTCAACTTTGGTTAGTTTTTTGAGAAATAAATTCAATCATTGAAATATTTTCCTATTTTAAGCTGAATATCTTTCCTGAATTCTTGTTTATGTAATTCATATTTATCATCAAAAAGCCTAATTACCTCGTTTTGAATTTGCTGAATTGCCTGCACGTTAAAATGTCCAGGATTATTTTTTAGATTCGTGAATGTTTCATTTAGAATCATATACCAAATTTCCAGTAAGTATTCACTAGCTTTATTACTGTAAATTGTTTGCCTTAGGTTTTCAAACATTAACTTTATATCACTAAAAAGATTTTCAAATACTTTAAGATATTCTTCCTCTTTTACATCTAAATCTGAAAGACTAGTATACTCTTTTTTTAAACGATTTTTAATATCACTATTAAAAGTATCTTCGAAAGTAACACATTGCGAATTATGTGCAAACTGATTCCTTATTTCTGAAAATGCTAGTAGTTTATTTTTATCGCCTTTGGTTAAATATTTCAAATCAGTAAATAAATTTATTTTTTGATTAAATGATAAAGATTGACTTGTGTTACCAAAAGATGTAGATTTCTCATACTCATTTATATCTAAGATAAAAGCTAAATACATTGACATATATTTTTCTATTGCCAAAGATTTAGTAAAGACAAGATTTCTGGCATCACTTTCTTTTGCATCAATAAATTTCGAATTATCAAAAAACCGATTAATCATTTCCATTGTAAATATATTTTTTAGTGAGAATTAAATATCTCTTAATTTATTATAACATTTAGAGCAATACACTAAGTTTTTCCTACTCCAAGCTCTGTGTCTCCACAGAGCTTTTAATTTCTAATTTCGCTTTGTATGCCCATGCGGGTGTTTCCACGTGCAAAATAAACTCGCCTTCGTTCGTGAAAACACCAATAAGGGCGAGGGATTTTAATTGCTTTTTGGTTCAATATTTTAATTTATAATTACTAAAAAGTATAAAAATGAGTAATACAAATCAATTAATCAACACTTTCTCTTAATTTATTAATACAGTAAGTAAAATTTCGAGGGTAGGTTTTTAAATCATACCAAAACGCCCCTACAATTTGTAGATATTGGTAAACATTTATTCAGAGAGGGTCTTGAAGCCATACACAGGCTTCCCATAGTGACAGGCAGGGTTTTGTAGCACTTCAAAGGCTTCCCTGATTGACAGGCAAGGTTTCGTACCCCTACAAAGGCTTCCCTGAGTGACAGGCGATGTTTTTTACCCCTACAAAAGCTTCCCTAAGTGTCAGGCAAGGTTTTGTAGCCCTTCAAAGGCTTCGCTGAGTGACAGGCAAGGTTTTGAAGCCCTTCAAAGGCTTCCCGTAGCGACAGGCAAGATTTTGTAGCCCTACAAAGGCTTCCCGTAGCGACAGGCAAGATTTTGAAGCCCTTCAAAGGCTTCCCGTAGCGACAGGCAAGGTTTTGAAGCCCTACAACAGCTTCCCGTAGTGACAGGCAAGGTTTTGTAGCCCTACAAAGGCTTCCCATAGTGTCAGGCAAGGTTTTGTAGCCCTACAAAGGCTTCCCGTAGCGACAGGCAAGGTTTTGAAGCCCTTCAAAGGCTTCCCATAGCGACAGGCAAGGTTTTGAAGCCCTACAAAGGCTTCCCGTAGCAACAGGCAAGGTTTTGTACGCCTACAAAAGCTTCCCATAGCGACAGGCAAGGTTTTGAAGCCCTACAAAGGCTTCCCATAGCGACAGGCAAGGTTTTAAAGCCCTACAAAAGCTTCTCATAGCGACAGGCAAGATTTTGTTTGTTGTGATGTCAGCGGCTGGAGATAGCCTACACTTGCCAGAGGCGAGCGAACTCGCTTTGTAAATTCACAAATCAAAATCATAAAATTAGCATCGGCTTGTTAAAAAATTGCTAGAAACTTATCAAACATCCCAATTATCTTTGAACATCTTTAAATTCAATAATTCGCATGGACTTGTTGTTTACGTTTATAGAGTGCTCTATTGCCATACTTGCTTTTGCTTCCATAGTTGCGCAATTTAAAAAATCAAGTTTCGTGGAATGGAACAAAAATCAATACCAAGGAATAATAACCCATTCTGTTCAAGCATTTATATACAGTTGTTTGCCATTATTGCTTCTTGAGTTTACTATTTCAGATCAATTAGTTTGGACAATTTGTACCTTGATACTCGGATTTGTGACCATTGTACAGGCCACAGGTGTATTGCTAATGGATCGAGTAACAAAAATTCCAGTCAAAATCTTAATGTTTTGCCTAGCATTATCTGTTTTTATCTTGCAACTTAGCTATGTATATGGTTTCATAAACCCTGCAATTGCGGTTTACAACATGGGGGTTTTCTGGCACTTATTCCAATCTATTTATTTAATAGTTTCATTTATAATCAATGTGGAAGTAGAACAGCATGAAGAAACGAACTAATCAATGGTTTTATTCCAATTCCTCGTTTTGTACATTGACCAAGCAAAACTATGAAAATAGAAGCCGTTTAGAGCCACAAAGCTTAAAGAAAAACCAGTACTAGGCGTTAAAAAATAATATAAAACATCAAATATGTGTGGCAGAGCCTCTATTGCAGTAGCAGATGCTAATCTCGAACAAAGATTTGGGGCCAAGTTGTATGGAAAACAACAAAATTATCAATTGCCCAACTTCAACGTTTGCCCCACCACTTTTGCACCTGTCATTACCAGCTATGCACCAGCAGAATTGCAGCTTTTTCATTGGGGCCTCAATTTCACATCTGCGGATGGGAAGATGCATAAAAACACCATCAACGCAAGAAAGGAAAGCATTTTAAATATCCCCTTGTTCCATGAAAGTTTGCACGAACGTAGGTGTATAGTGCCCGTTACTAGTTATTTTGAATGGAAAACATTTAATGGAGGCAAAACGAAAATTCCTTATCTAATCAAACTAAAGTCTGATAAAATATTTGCTTTGGCAGCACTGTGGGTAAGCCAAATGGACAAAAATGAAGCGTTGATTGATAAGTTTGTGCTCATTACGCAACCGCCCACGCCAACACTTGCTTTTATTCATGATCGTATGCCTGCCATACTTACACTTGAAGCCGAAAAAATGTGGCTCGACAATGCTTGCGATGGCAAAAAAGCCCTGACTTTAATCAATGGCTATTCAGATGCTGATATTGCATATTATCCCGTAAGCAACGAGCTCAATCGCTCATTCGACAACAAAGCCGAATTTATTAACGAGCAAAAATATACCATTCAAGAGCAAGGAAGTTTGTTCTAACGCAACATCATTTTGGTTGCGTTGTCGGCAAGCTAACCGCCTTTGCTTGCATCTGGACAGTGTGAGCTATCTGCAGCCTCTGGTGTATATTCCAATGATTGTATATTTTTACCCCAGCTATGCGTAGTTTGCATAGCAATATAAAAAGCTGTCTTTAGTTTTTAATTAAAGACGTTCCTTATTGCTATAGAATTCTGAGTTACCAAACTCAGGATAACAGTGAAAAAAACTACCTTTGTACTCGCATAAAAGTATTGGAATATGGAGCTTTTAAAAGTTTTCAGAGAAGAAAAATCAAGTGGATTAAAAGGTGGCATTTATCATCAAACACAAATAAAACTTGCATACAACACAAATCGAATAGAAGGAAGTAAATTATCAGAGCAACAAACAAGATATATTTATGAAACCAATACCATTTATTTTGAGAATGGAGAAACGACTGCAAATGTGGATGACATTATAGAAACTGTAAATCATTTTTCCTGCTTCGATTACATGTTAGCCATTGCCGATGAACCATTATCGGAAGAGCATATTAAAAAATTTCATCATTTGCTTAAAATAAACACGTCAGATTCAAAGAAATCATGGTTTCGGGTTGGCGATTATAAATTACTGGCAAATATGGTTGGAGGCAATGAAACATCGCTACCTTCCAATGTAACATCCGACATGAGAAATCTAATAGAGGCATATAGCAATAAAATCAAAATATCATTAGACGATATTATTGATTTTCATTTTCAGTTTGAACAGATACATCCTTTTCAAGATGGAAATGGTCGAGTAGGTAGATTGATACTTTTTAAAGAATGCTTAGCAAACGGTATCGTTCCTTTTATCATTGAAGACGACCACAAATTTTTCTATTATAGAGGATTGGCAGAATATCCAAATGTGAAAGGATTTTTGACAGATACTTGTCTTTCATCTCAAGATAATTTCAAGAAAGTATTGGATTACTTTTTGCCTCAATTGAATAAAAAAAAATAAAACTACAGGCAATCACCGGCCTTCGTTCGCCTCTGGCGAGTGTAAGCTGACTCCTGCCTCTGGCGCATTTTCAAATAATTGGTTGTGGTTTCGGGGGTTCCCTCCCGACACAAACAAATTAAAAGGCTGCTGGGGGCTTTTCACATATTACCTTCCCCCAAGCTGCAATTGCGGACTTGAATTGTTGGGTTTATGGTCGTATTTGCCCGAAATGGGTTTTCTGCCATACAATTCGTCCCCCACTAGTTTAAGTGTTCCTTTAGCATCACTTAAACTGTGGGGGAATAGCGCTAAATTGCTATTTTTGACTTATGAAAAACGACACAAGCTGGACTCCTTCATCAGAAGACAACAAACTCGGTTTAACAGATAAGAATGTCATTAACCAAATCGAGGCAAAAGGCATTGCCGCTGCTGAACTTTTTGTATTTGAACTCGATAGCGAAACCAACATTTCAACAACACTTTTGCTTGAAATTCACAACATTGCTTTTTCAGAATTGTATGATTGGGCGGGTAATTGGCGCACAACAAATGTGATCGTTGGTCAACTGACCCCGCCCGAACCAAACGAGATATTGCAGTTAATGTGCCAATTCATTGATAACTTAAACTTCAAGATAAACATTTCCACAACCACAGAAGAGCATCTAGAATGCTTGAGTTATGCTCATTACGAATTTATCCGAATACATCCGTTCAACAACGGCAATGGCAGAACTGGACGGATATTAATGAACATCATCGCACTTAAATTCGGATACAAACCTCTTGAATTGTACCAAAGGGAAGGCGACAGTCGAAAAATTTACATTTCAGCAATGAAATCTGTTGACCACGGAAATTATGAACGGCTAATTGACTTAATTAGAAAAGAATTGATTGCCTTTTGATTCTTGTTCTTGTAGCAAA
>JBJXGB010000121.1:0-9353 GCA_046152935.1 Cytophagales bacterium | reverse complement strand
TCCTACAGACGTTGGGGGCATCTCAAAGCCAACACCAACCCGATAAGAGAAAGAAGAGACCATGACGCAGGGCTCAATTTATCAGATTTTGGGCTTTCAGATGCTGATTTGAATACCAAATTCAAGGCAGGGAAAGAAATAGGCATGGAAAACGCCACTTTAAAAGAAATGGTAGATGCGCTTAGAAAAGTATATGTAGGTTCTTTTGGCTTTGAATATACATTTATTCGCGAAGCAAAAATACAACGTTGGCTTAGAACTGAATTTGAAAAAGCAGCACAGGCTTACAATCCATCAACCGAAATCAAAAAAAGAATACTTTCTAAGTTGAATGAAGCCGTTTTATTTGAAAATTTTCTTGCCACCAAATATGTTGGTCAAAAAAGATTTGGCTTAGAAGGTGGCGAAAACACCATTGTTGCGATCGACACTATTATTAATGTGGCATCTTTGATGGGCGTGCAGGAAGTAGTGATTGGAATGGCACATCGTGGCAGATTGAACATGCTTTGCAATATCATGGGCAAAACTTATGAACAAATTTTTAATGAATTTGAGGGCAATGTAAATCCAGACGATATTCAAGGCCAGGGAGATGTAAAATACCACATGGGCTATTCAAGTGAAATCACCACCATGTATGGCAAAAATATGCATTTGAAATTAATGCCTAATCCTTCTCATTTAGAGGCAGTTGATCCACTGGTTTTGGGTTATACTAGAGCCCAAATCGATGATGAATATGCAGGCGATTTCTCAAAAGCCGTTCCTATTTTAATTCATGGTGATGCTGCTGTTGCTGGTCAAGGTGTGGTGTTTGAAACCATTCAAATGGCTAATTTAAGAGGCTACACCACGGGCGGAACTATTCACTTTGTCATTAACAATCAAGTAGGTTTCACTACCGATTTTGAAGATGCCCGCTCAGGAATATACTGTACTGATGTGGCAAAGGTAATAGATGCACCTATTATTCACGTAAATGGAGATGATACTGAGGCAGTGGCATTTGCGGCCAAAACGGCTATTGAATTTCGTGAGCATTTTGGCAAAGACATATTTATTGATATGGTTTGCTACCGCAAAAATGGCCATAATGAAAGCGATGAGCCACGATTTACCCAGCCGAAATTATATGCTGCGATCTCCAAACACCCCAACGTGAGAGAGATTTACAAGCAATCTCTTATCGAAAGAGGTGAAATAAATGTAGCGCAAGCCGAAGAAATGGATTTGCAATTCAAAGAACTTTTGCAAAGCAAATTGAGCATGGTAAAAGAAAAACCGTTGAAATACGTGCCTCAAAAACTGGAGCAAGAGTGGTTGGTAATGACTAAGGCTACGGAACAAGATTTTGCAAAATCGCCAAATACTTCGCTTCCAAAGGCCAGCTTCGACAAATTATCAAAAGCACTCACTACCATTCCAGCCGAGTTTAAGCCATTAAAACAAATAGAAAATCTGATCAAAGACCGTAGCAAATTGCTGTTGGAAGATAAAAAAGTAAATTGGGCATTGGCTGAATTATTGGCTTACGGTTCTTTACTTTTAGATAAAAAAATAGTTCGATTAAGTGGCCAAGATGTGAAAAGAGGCACATTCTCTCACCGCCATGCTTGCTTTTTTGATAGCGAAACAAACGAATCGTATTGCCAAATCGACAATGCAGAGGCTGGCCAAAACAAGATCAAGATATTCAACTCATTGCTTTCAGAATATGGAGTTTTGGGCTTCGAATATGGCTACGCCATGGCTACACCCAATGCTTTGGTAGTTTGGGAAGCTCAGTTTGGCGATTTTTCCAATGGTGCCCAAACCATGATCGATCAATTTATATCGAGTGCCGAAACCAAATGGACAAGAATGAACGGCTTGGTAATGCTTTTGCCACATGGTTACGAAGGTCAGGGACCAGAACATTCATCGGCACGACCAGAGCGCTTTTTGCAAATGGCGGCTGAAAACAACATGATTATCGCCAATTTGACTACGCCAGCCAATATTTTCCATATCATGCGCAGGCAATTGGCGTGGAATTTCCGCAAACCTTGCGTTATTTTCACTCCAAAATCTTTGTTGCGTCATCCATTGGTTATTTCTTCTGTTGATGATTTGCTAAAAGGCTCATTTAAAGAGACTTACGATGATACTTTTGCAGATACAGGTTCTGTGAAAAAAGTATTGTTATGTACTGGAAAAATTTATTACGATCTGCTGAACGAACAGCAAACCAACAATCGCAAAGATGTTGCCATTGTGAGAATAGAACAATTGTATCCATTTCCAGATGCACAGTTGACTGCTATTTTAGCTAGATATCCTGCCGCAACGTACGCTTGGGTGCAAGAAGAGCCGATAAATATGGGCTATTGGGATTACATTATTCGTATATATTTGAAGGTGCCGTTGAAGGTTTATGCTCGCAAGCCAAGTTCTTCACCTGCCACTGGATATTTGAAAATCCACACCAAAGAGCAAGCCGAATTGGTAAAAATGGCATTTGAGTAAGGGTATTTTTGCTGCAAATAATAGTGAATTTTTGAATCAAACCCAATGTCTGACTACTTAGCAAAGGCGGATGTTGGGTTTTTTATTTGGTAAGGTGGTAGTAGCATTCTTGTTGAAGGTAACGACTTTTGCCCCGCACTAAGACTATCAATCACTTTGGCAACAGAGTTCTACAATGCCAAAAGGCAGGCATACAGGTAAATATTATTTTTACTTTAAACATCGATCAAATTGAATTTTAACTAAATTTGTTGCTTAAAGTCAGCTAGGTAATGGTTAAAAAGGCTATACTAAATCAGCTAATTCAAAATTTTGAGTTGCAGAAATTAGAACAACATCTAATTTACTTTTACTTGATAAGTAATAAAATAAATTTCGAGCAAAACGAAATATTAGCTACTTATTTTGCCGATTTTGAGCAGAGCATGCCACTTTATTTTGAAATGTCTGCTTTGACTATTTCTAATTTAAAAGAATTAGAACATCATTTAGAATTAATAATCCCAGTTTCTGACAGAAAATTTAATGGAGCTTTTTTTACTCCAGACTATATAGTCGACTTTATTATTAACGAAGTTCAACCGCAAGAAAAGCATAAAAATCTCGACCCAAGTTGCGGTTGTGGAGCGTTTTTAGTCGGATTAACCGAATATTACAAGCGGTCTTTTAGCAAATCCATTAAGATTATTATTCGAGAAAATATTTTTGGCTCTGACATTCTTGATTATAACATTCAGAGAACCAAACTTATATTGACAATTTACGCTCTACAAAACGGAGAAGAACTTTCCCACAGCGATTTCAATTTGTACCACCAAGACAGTTTAAAAGCAAATTGGGCACACCAATTTGATAATATTGTTGGCAATCCACCGTATGTAAAATTTCAGGATTTAACAGATGAAAATAGAAGCTATTTAGCTAAACATTGGACAACAGTTGAAGGTGGAACTTTTAATTTGTATTTTGCCTTTTTTGAACTTGGTTACAAGCTATTAAAACAAACTGGAAAACTTGGCTACATAACGCCAAACAACTACTTTACTTCACTTTCTGGAGAAGCTATACGCAAGTATTTTCAAGACAAAAAATGTGTTAACAGGATCATAGATTTTAGCCACAAGAAAGTTTTTGATGCTCAAACGTATACAGCACTTACGTTTATTAACAAGCAAGAAAACGAAGCAATTACATTTGACAGAATTAAGGAAGATTATAGCCCAGAGGAGTTTTTATTAAAAGCCAATGGTTCTCCAAATTATATAAAAGACTTAAATACAAAAAAGTGGCGACTATTAAAAACAGATGAACAGCAAAATATCAAAAACATAGAAACCATCGGCAAACCAATTGGTAAATTGTTTGATATTTGTGTAGGTATAGCCACACTAAAAGATGAGATATTTTTTATTGATGGCACTAAAACAAGAAACGGTTGCTATTTAAAAACAACAGAAAAAGGAATATTTGAAATTGAAAATGGAGCTGTAAAACCAGTTTATAAGATTTCAGATTTCAAAACTCAAGAAGAAGCAGCGCAAAACACAAGGAAAATTATTTTTCCCTACATTATTAAAAAGGGAATTGCTACAGCAATTTCAGAAAACGATTTTAAAAATAAATACCCCAAATGCTATGCTTATTTATTGACGGAAAAAGAGAATTTATTAGCAAGAGATAAAGGAAAAGTAAACTTTGACCCTTTTTTTGTTTGGGGAAGATCACAAGGACTTACAAGAATTGGAAAGAAAATTTTAAATCCAACATTCAGCCTACACCCAAGATTTTTATTAGTTGAAGAACACGAGGCTTTTTTTACCAATGGTTACGGAATTTTCTTTCGTGAACCCGAAATTCAAGGCTTTTTCGATGAAAATGCTAATCCAATAGGCAAATTAGAAAATATAGATGTTGTTCAGAAAATATTGAACTCTTACATAATGGATTATTACGTAACAAAAACAAGCATTTCAATTGAAGGCGGTTATCCTTGTTATCAAAAAAACTTTATCGAAAAATTCAATATCCCAGAATTAACACAAAATGAGATTGAAATTATAAGAAACTTAAATAACACTTGTGAAATTAATGAATTTTTAATCAATAGGTATCAACTTAGTATCCCAATTCCAAAGCGTTTTTCATATACATCCAATAGTGTTCTTGTCAATCCATTGTAACTTAGATTCTCTAATGAAGCTATTGAGCTTTCGGGCAATAAATTATCTTCTTTTAAGTCTTGCGTTGTATTGTAAATCTTAGTGGGGGTTTGACAAAAATCAGCAATAATTAGTGCGACTCTTTCATACTTAAAGTCATCGTCTCTTTGACTTGCTCGTAAATTTAAAGCAGAAAAACCTCTAATGTACCTTTCTAAATAATTTGAAGTAGAAGCTGTAAACTGCTTATAAATCACATTTCTTTGTGCTACTTGAGTGGAGTCGAGTTCTCTAACAGAAATCAGATATACCTCTCCGAGAACCATTTTGGGCACTCGTCTGTGTAGATTCAAAGGCTCAGCATACGTTCTTTCAAACATCGTATCAATGTTGTTTCCTAAACTACTTAATTGGCTTCTGATGTTTATTGATAAAATATGTTCAGAAAACAATTCTCCGTATGGTTCTGTTACTCCTGTGTTATAAAGTCCATTAAAATCAATCCTTTCAATTCTTGGCTCTTTATTGTTTGGGAAAACGCAAACATCTTGCTTTTTAAATTTAAGAAACCCGGCCAACGTTTTTTCTCCATGGGCTTGTCCTGAATGTGGATGGATTAAATTCGGATTTACCCCATCATCGATTAACGAGTTTTTTACTACTTCATGTAAAAGATTTATGAGCTGCTGAGAAGTAATTAATGACTTTTTTCCAGATTCTCCTGAAAATCTTATTACGTCTTCTACCGAAGTTTTAATAATTTCAATTGCTTCTACTAAATCTATTGGGTTGTTAGCTGCTGATGAAATTCTAAGATCAATTGAATTTTTAATTTCTTGTAGTGTCCTCAAAGTCGTTGTCATTAAAGAACTCTTTTATAGTTACATTTAAGGCAAAAGCAATTTTTTCAATATTTACAATTGAGACATTTCTTTGCCCATTTTCTACACTTGCAATATAACTTCTATCTAAATCAGCAGAATATGATAAGTCTTTTTGTGACATTTCTTTTTTCTCACGAAGTTCTTTGATTCTAAGACCGATTTTTATTTTTACATCCACAAAGCAAAAGTCTTTATATGTTGACTATAAATCAAAGACTATGAGTAACAAACGAAAAAATCCCTGTTTGCCATTTTCAAATATTTTAATTAATTTTCATTAAGATAGATCGTAAAACATGGAAGCAACAATTTTAGAAAAACCCACAAAAAAAACCAGAGCCGTTAGAAAACCACAGGGATTGCAAAGAATACCTATGTCGTTTGATCGCTTTAGCGACTGGAATCCTAAAGATGGTTTCAAATACGAATGGAAAAATGGGTTTGCAGTAAAAAATGGCTCAAAGTTGAAAAATACAGAAATGTATATTGTTATTAATATTTCTAGAAAATTTAATAGCAGCAAATACTACCAAAATGGCGATGCCCTAGTACCAGAAACCCGTTGCAATTTGAACGAAAACACTATTCGCACACCAGATATTGCTTTTTTTACCAAAGAACAAATCAAGATTTCGACCAGTGGCGGCCACCCAATTCCTAGTCTGGTAATTGAAATTATTTCAAAAAACGAAAACACAATAGAAACTGAAATAAAAGTAAAAGAGTATTTTGATGCTGGTGTAGAGGTAGTTTGGCAAGTATTTCCATTTCTGAAGCAAGTATGGGTGTTTACAAACTACAAAACGGTAAGTATATTTACCGATATAGAATTATGCCAGGCAGGAAAAACTTTGTCAGATTTTTCCTTGACTGTAGATGAAATTTTTAGTTTGGAATAATTAAATAGTTTTTGCTACCATTTCATACCTCTTCCAACTTTATTTTTACCGCTTTGTGTGGTTTCCACGGTTGAGTAGGCGAATAAATACATCCACCCAAAAATAGTAACATCACACTGGCAAAAAACAGAATGGTAGATTTTCTTTTCCTGAAGCATAAATAAAAAATAGACCTTGCAATGGCATTAGATTTCATCATTTTACTGATTAAAAATCGTATTTGAGTTGCAAAGTTACCTCAGTTTTTGAATTTCCTGTTATTTCATTTATGCCACTGCTTATTTTATCGGCATTTCTATATTCAAACCGTGCAATGCGAAACCAAAGTGTAATATCTCTGGTCGCATTGTATTGAAGCATCAGGTACTCACGTATTCCTTGCCCATAATAAACTGGCAAGGCAAAAGCCCAAAGCACATTTTTTTCGTACACATATATTCTGGTGTTGTAATTGTTGGCATCAAAAAGAGCAAAGCGAGCCGATATTTTTACTTTTTTGCTAAAATCTAAGTCCAAATCTTGAAATATTACAAAGCCAGATTCTGTCGGCTGGCCAGCTTGTCTATATTGGGTAAACTGCACCCTCGATTTTGTGCCAATCAGCTTTTCGCCTTTCCAATCGAGGTTTATCAAATAGTTGTCGGTGGTGGCCTCAGCTACAAAATCTGTGGGCGTGTTGTTGTCGGCAGCGTTGGTGGGCTTGTTTTGATGCCTCCATTGGGCATAAAGCAATATTTTTTTGGTGGGTTTGAAATTCAATCTCCCAAAATATTCGTAGCCATCTGTAGGCCCATCTGTACCGCTTGTGAGCCATGGAAAATAAAATTTATCAAAATAACCAGCAAAATTAATTTTGCGATTTGGTGTAATTTTTATTCCCCAATACACACCTCGCTCATTTCGATTGACAGACGATTCGCCAAATGAATTGCCATAAGCGCTATAATAATCTCGATCGTAGCTTCTAAAAAGCAAAGCCATATCTACAATGGCATTTAGACTTGTGATAAAACCAGCTACTGCACCATTTCCGCCTGCTTTATTGCGGCTGTATTCACCAAAAAAACTAAAATTTTGCCAATTATAGCTGAAATCTGCCCCAAAATTGTAATTGTCTTTTCCATTAAAATAAAATTGATTGTAAATATTGACGGCTCGATTGATGGTAGGATTGTAATAATTATAAATGCCATTCACGCCAATTTTTAGGTTTTGGTCTTTGCTACTATACCGAATATAGTTGCCGACTATTTGCTCTTTTATCGTTTCTTTATCTTCCAATTCCGCCCTAGTACGGTGAAAACCAGATTGTTGTATCGATGTAGCACCTCCAAAATTATTTCTTTGACTCCCAACCGAATTGTTGCCTTCGCCATCGGCAATATTGCCATCGAGCAAACGATAAGAGTAAAATGGCGTGATGTCGAACTGTCCAAAACTTACGGTAGCGGCAGCTCCACGCAAAAAATTAGTTTCCAAAGCAGCTGTATATGGCCTTATCCCAGTATTGCTCCGCTTGGCAGTAGTAACAGTTTCAGCTCCCTTTCCAATGTAAAAGCCTGCCGACATCACCATTCCCTGCCCAATCATTATTTGGTAATCGCCTATGTTTAAGGCTTTTAATCGGCCTTTGTTGAATATTGCTGCATGGCCAGAGTAAAAATCCATGCCATACTGTTTGATTGCGGGATTCCAATCTACCAATTCGCCTACATCTTTTTGGGTAGTGATTCCGATGCTGTAATCTCCTTTTTGGTAGCTCCGATATCTTGTGTAGATAAGTTCGGGCGAGCCCAAGAAAGCCTGATTTTTAATGGTATCGTTCACCTTGAAGCCTTTTTGTAGTTCCAAAACCCGTTGGTAGCGTGCAATAATGTAGTTATTCTTATCTTCTTTAATTTTTGTCCACAAGCTACGTGTGTCGCCATTCAAACCATCGTCTTGTACTTTGATAAATGGCAAAATACGCTCGATAGTCTCTGAATTCCATTCTGGAATGGTTTGCAATTCATATTCTGAAATTAGAAAACCGTTTTTTTCTCTGTGTTCTAAAAAATTTTTGATTTGCAAAGGCGAAAGAATGTAAAGGCTTTCGAGCTCGCCTCTGGTGGCGGTGTTCATATTCAAAGGGTCGCGATAATACTGAAATACAGCCTCTAGTATGGCATCGAAGCGCGCATCGCCCGATTGTGCCCCAAATAAATCTTGTGTAAAACGATCGAGATCAATTTCTGGGCGTGGTGCTTTTTGGGCAAAAACGCCATTGCTAAGGATGAAAAAATAAAGGCAGAAAATTCTCAAAATCCATTTTCCCATCGGTTTATGCACTATTCTTTTGGTGATGTTTGGGAAGATTCTTTTGCTGCATTGAATATGAAACCAACGCTGAAAGCGTGAGAGAGGCCCAATTGCTCATGGATGGAAATAGCATAACCAATGGCTAGAGATTTGGTAATGAAAGCTGCTCCGAAATAATATTTTACTGGATTTACATTGATACCTGTTCTAAAATAGAGCTTTTCAATCACGCCATATTCTACGCCAGCTTTCACTTTTAGTGGTTTTTCAATGTCTTTTTCCACTTCTGCATTTAGCGAAAGCCGTTTGATAGGAATGTAAGAAACCCCTGCTTTCATGATGGTGGGTATGCGTTCGTCTTGGTAAGTGGCTATTTTGGCTTGGTTGATGTTGTAAATATGTGCCCCAAACCTTAAATTATTGATTATTTGTACCTGCCCACCAAAATTGATAACCAAATTGCCTTTGCTGCCCCATTCTGATATAGCCACCTGCACATATTCGGCTTGAAGACCTAAATTTACACCCATAATATTGTGCGCATAGCCCAAGCTCAGGCGAGTTTCATTATACAAATCGTTGCCAAATCTGTACAGTCCCAAACC
>JBJXGB010000116.1:0-6122 GCA_046152935.1 Cytophagales bacterium | reverse complement strand
GGTTTGGGTTATATCCGATTGGGACAATCTTCAAGCACATTGAGTGGGGGAGAAGCGCAAAGGGTAAAGTTGGCTACATTCATTGCTGAAGGCAGAAATTCAGGTCAGGGAGGTATATTTTTTGTGTTCGATGAACCCACTACAGGTTTGCATTTTCACGATATTAGCAAATTGCTAAAGGCAATAAATGCCTTGGTTGAGCAAGGAAATACTGTAGTTATTATCGAGCACAATGTAGAAATTATCAAATGTGCCGATTGGATTATTGATCTTGGGCCAGAAGGAGGCGATGGAGGCGGCTATATTTGTTTTGAAGGCACACCCGAACAAATGGCGAAAATCGAGAATAATTATACAGCTAGATTTTTGAAGGAGAAGTTGAGGTAGTAGATAAATCCTTTTAATTGTTTGTTAAGGCATATTAACGCTTCGATTTTTATATGAATTTTGATTATATTTGATAATAAAAAAATTGTCATGTTAAGATTTGAAGTGATAATAGATGAGAATATTGCAGATAATTTTCCTGAAAAGACATTGATGGCTTTGAAGGGAGTGGTTGAAGTGAATAGACAAACCCAAACTTCGCTTTCTGATGACGATTGGGTGAGACCAGGTCGCCCTGCTACTACATTTGAAATGGAACAATCAGTAATTGAAGCGGAAAATAGCACTTTTCAAGTACCAATATCGGAAGCTAGAACTATAACCCAAAAGAGATTTGAGTCCAAATGGAAGTAGTAATTTCAGAAAGGGCACTCGTTGATGTTGACAAAATAGTTGATTATATTTCAGAACAAGGTTATCCAGAAACTGCATTAAAATATGCCAATAGAACTTACGATTTTTGTTTAACCATTAATAATTTCCCACTTAAATACAACCTTTGCAAATATGCCACATATCGAAAGTATGGTTATAGGTGTGCCATTTTTGAAAATACCTATGTGATTGCTTTCAAAATTGAAAAGGGTAAAATGATCGTAATCAAAAGAATAATCCATGGAAATAGATTGTCTTAAAGCTTGAACAAATGGCCAAAATTGATAATAATTACACGGCTAAGTTTTTGAAAGAGAAGGTGAGGTAGATAGTATTCCAACAACTACACAAATTAATTATTGCTCTATATGCAATTCATTGAAGTAAATGACCCTACCTCTGAAAAGGAGTTTTTGGCCTTGCCTGTTCGCCTTTACAAAAATATTCCCCAATGGATTCGGCCTTTAGACAAGGATATTGAAAAGGTATTCGACACCAAAGAAAACAAGTTTTTTAGGCATGGCGAATGTGTGCGTTGGATTTTGAAAAATGAGCAAAATGAAACTGTGGGTCGTGTTGCAGCCTTCGTAAATCGCAAAACAGCCAAAGCCACCGAGTACACTACAGGCGGAATGGGATTTTTTGAATGTATTGATAATGAGCAAGTTGCTCAATTGCTTTTTGAAAAAGCTGTCAAATGGAACCAAGAAAAAGGCATGGAGGCCATTGATGGACCCATCAATTTTGGCGAGCGAGACCAATGGTGGGGTCTTTTGGTAAATGGTTTCGACAAAGAACCCAACTACTGCATGCCCTACACAATGCAGTATTACAAGGCTTTTTTTGAAAATTATGGCTTCAAAAATTATTTCGAGCAATACACATATTCAATGCCAGTGCAATCCAAATTGCCAGATTTGTACAAAGAAAAAGCTTTGAGAATAGCCCGTGATCCCAATTATAATTACAAAAACTACGATAAAAATAAGCTCGATAAGTTTGCAGACGATTTTTTGTACATCTACAACAAAGCTTGGGCAAAACATGGCGGGCTAAAAGGCATGGCAAAAGCACAAGCGGTATCTATATTTAAGCAAATGAATGCCATTGTCGATACCGATATTGTTGTTTTTGCATACTATAAAGACGAACCTGTCGGCTTTTTCCTCATGATTCCGGAATTGAACCAGATTTTCAAATATCTTGGTGGTAAATTTGATTTGCTGGCTAAACTAAAATTTCTCTATTATCAAAAAATTGCAAAATCGTGTAGAAAAATGTTTGGCGTAGCCTTTGGCATCATTCCAGAATACCAGGCACGTGGACTTGAGGGTGCCATAATAATGGAGGCGGCCCGAATTATTCAACCAAAAGATAAATACGATATTTTTGAGATGAACTGGATTGGCGATTTTAATCCAAAAATGATTCATTTGGTGGATGAATTTGGTGCGGAAATTGCCAAGACCCACATCACCTATCGCAAAATATTTGACGACACCAAACCATTTTCAAGAGCGACTGTGATATGACAGTTGGATGAATTAAGTCTTAAATTCTACTCTTCGAATCCAAAATGATGGTTACTGGTCCATCATTAACCAAAGCTACTTTCATATCGGCTCCAAATACGCCATTAAAAATGGGTTTATCGAGCAGCATATCCAGTTCGCGAATCATCGATTCGTACAATGGAATTGCAACTTCCGGTCGAGCAGCATTTGCAAACGAAAGTCTGTTGCCTTTTTTGGTTTATGCAAAAATTGCCATTTGATCATGGTTTCCAGGTGTCATTTCGTTGATAAAGTTGCTCCATAAGTTCAATGTCAAATTGAGTTTATACTTTTCGTTCAGCATTTCAAGTTCTGATTGTAGTTGTGTTTTGTTAATTTGTTTTGCTAATTCTAAAAGGTCAATTCTCATTAGAACGTCCTTTGTAAAAGTCCTTTTAGCGTCTGGAAAAGTTACTGATTGTAAAAACTGAACTGTCGTTTCGGAGTTTAAAAGAATTAAAGCATAAACCGCAAATTCTATTTTGTCAAAACCTATTAAATAACAGGTGTCGTCAAGCATTACAGGCTTGTTGTCTTGTGGCAGAATAAGCGTAAAATGAAAAGTCTTGTAAAGTCCTGAAATGGCAACTTTGAAAGGTTTGAAGGAATAGTCGCCAATACCAAATATTGAAAACAAAGGTTTGTTATTGTAGATACTTGATTTTCTTGCATCAAAATTTGCTTGATGCTGTGTCAAGTATTGATATGTTTTAGGATATTCGGTTTTGATATATTTTGTTTCTTGACCAACTTTCCTTTGCGTAACAATCGTAAACTTTCGTGTCTGATTTATTACAGTATTTTTAAGGTCTGAACTTTTTAGGATACCGTAAACTAAACCGTCTTCCAATTTTACTTCTTCATTTAACCCATTTACATAATGTCCCCCGTCTGTGTCGGGGCAGGCGTTCACTTTGTCTAATTCCATTACTGTTGAACAGTCGTGTTTTAAACCTTGTCGCCAAACAAAAGGACATTCTCCGTCAATCTCTTTCGTGTGAATGTAAGTGTCAATGTTTGAAACAAATTTATCGTTAAGCCAACCGAATTCAAGATGAGATTTTTCATTGTTATAAAAATCAAATTCCGTGCAATCAAATGTAGGAAGTGAGTTTAACTTACAATAGAATAAAGCTGCTTCAACTGAAACATTAAATTCTTTTTTGCTGTCAATGCAATTTTTTTCAATAGCTGAAATCTTATATCGGTTTTTATGTTGGTCAAAGACGATGTTTTTGATCACAGAATTTTTTACCAATAACAATAAATTCCCTTTCATATTTTGAAAGGTTTCAATCATAGTCAATGTAATAAATTCAGCAATATCAAAATTGCCTTTTCCTGTCATTGCGTCTAAACCACTATGATTTTTGAAATTCGTTTTTTTAGGAAGATTGGTTGAATTTAAACTACCCAATTTTGAATTGGTTACCCAAGGTGGATTACCAATTACTAAAATATCATTCGTAGAATGCTCCTTTGCTATCGTTTTGAAGTCAAAGTCGAAAACATTACAATGAAGTATCGCAATTTTTGGTTTGTGTGATTTTGGATTAGAAAGAAAGAAATCTACAATGCTGAATTTAGTTTCCCAAACGTAAGGTTTATGAATTTCAACTCCGAATACATTTTTGATGTTTTTGAAGTTGCGTAAAGAAGCAATAATAAAATTCCCTTTTCCGCAGGTAGGCTCAACAACAACTTCCGGTGAAATGTTTTTTGAAGCCAAGCGTAATGTCACTTTATTTGCTAAATCTGAATTAGTTTGAAAGTCGCCATATTCTGCTCTGTCTGGTTCTTCAACGATATAATAAGTGATGGAAAGAACTTCTTTTAGACTTGCCAATTCTTCATCATTATCAAAAAAATGTATGATGCAGAAGGCATCATACATTTTTTGATTTGCCTTTTCAGAAGATGCAATATTTTTCAGATTGTCATTTAAGAAATCTGAAACCTGATGAGTAATATTTGCTTCAAATATTTTCATCATTGAGGTTTGTTGTAACTTACAATTTTGGTAATTCCTTTTACTTTATCGTTAAGAGTTACAATTCGTTGATATTGCAATCTCCATTGTAAAGCGTTAGAAATAGTCAAGTATCCTTGTTCGGGCGGAGTTTTAAGGATTAACTCCGCTAATTTTGATAATGTTATTTCGTCTGCTGGAATATTTTTGTCTTGTAGGTAAGCTATGATGTCGGCTTCATTGGCTTTATCTTTAACCATTTCTCTTAAACGGAAAGTGGTTGTGTAGTCGGCCGTTCTCTCTTTTGCAACAAATGAACAGCTAACGAAATTAAGTGTTGCCGATTTACTTTTAGGGTCATCCGATTTGTCGTAAACGAATACAAGTAAATTGTAACCAAGTCCAAAAACCTTTTGTTTAGCGTCCTTGAATGGGCAAGAAGATTGGGGCTGTTTTATTGAAGTTACTTTGATGTCAGTTAGAATGTCTTCAGATGGAAGGTCAACTCCACTTGCTGAAGAACCAATCTTAACTTCGTATTTATCATTTAAGTGTTTCTGGAATTTCTGTTCAATAAGAGTCCCAACCGCTTTGCCGTCAGTCACTCCAAACAGTTCTTTATGCTGAAATTTAGATTGTTCAACACAGAAAGTCTGTGCTTCTTTTATTAGGGTTTTTATCGTTAATTTTTGCTTCATTCTCGTCCTAAATATATATCGCTAAGTTAATGTTTTTAAGTTTTAAATCTGTCCTATTGGTTTGTCAAGTTTTACACAAATAGTTTGATGGCGAGTAGAAATGCTCAACATCTGCAATGTAGAACTCAGATAAAAAGGATTAAAATCTTTCTGCATGTATTGATTGTAGATTGACTATAAATATTTTTCAAAAACAACATCCATTTTTACATTTACTTACTGTTGCCTTTAAACTTAAGAATGGCATTTTATGCTTGAAGATTTTGCGTATTCAAAATATAAAACTCGGAAAAGCAGTAAAGCAAGTGAACCAACCCTAAATTCTACTCTTCGAATCCAAAATGATGGTTACGGGTCCATCATTAATCAAAGCTACTTTCATATCGGCCCCAAATACGCCAGTAAAAATGGGTTTATCGAGCATCATATTCAGTTCGCGAATCATCGATTCGTACAATGGAATTGCAACTTCCGGTCGAGCAGCATTTGCAAACGAGGGTCTGTTGCCTTTTTTGGTTTGTGCAAGCAAGGTAAATTGGCTTATTAGCAAAATATCGCCTTTCGTTTCTTTGATAGATTTGTTCATTTTGCCGTCCAGATCGCCAAATACCCGCATTTCAACTATTTTTTTGGCCAGCCATGCTATATCTTCAGCGGTGTCGTCTTTTGCTACGCCCAACAAAATTAAAAATCCATCGCAAATTTCAGCTTTTAATTTGCCTTCAATGCTTACCTTGGCTTCAGAAACCCTCTGAATTACGGCTATCATTTAGAAGAACCAAAAAATGTGAATTTATTGCACAGCTGCTTTCTCTACCCTTATCCCAAAGGCTAAAATTTCATTCAAAGGGTCTTTCCGCATATAGTGTTTAATTTTCACCATATACGGGCCTTTATTCTTGAACTTCAAGTTTTGCAAAGCAAAAAAACGGTTGTCAAAAATATCGCCTAAGCCACTTCCAAAGGGTTCGCCAGTTTTGGAATCCATCAATTGTACTTCGTGCAAGTCTTTCGAAATGAGCTCATTAGCTGTGCCATACAATTCGTATTTAATGTACAAATTGTAAAAACCATAGTCGATGGTGTTTCGCACATTGTACAAAATATTGTATTTTAATGTAGTGTCTTCAATGTTAAAAG
>JBJXGB010000113.1:0-10525 GCA_046152935.1 Cytophagales bacterium | reverse complement strand
ACAACTTGATAATTACATTTTAAGCGCATTTTAATATCATATTGACGATATTGAAATAATATTGCGTCTCATTAAGCCTTAAAAAAAATGCTCGACACATTTAAAATTTGGCTTCGCCAAGGCAAACAATATATCCCAGATGTAACGGCAGTCAACTTGCCTGATACTTTTGCCAACGGCAGTCCCATAATCAGCGAAACCATCAGTGGTGATGAAGCCAGGTTGGTGGCCGCGCTCTGCCCTACCGAAGCCATCAATCCCAATCCGTTTTCTATCGATTTGGGCAAATGTGTGTTTTGCAACGAATGCAGCCGAGCGCTAGGCAAGGACAAGATCAAGTTTACGAACGACTATAAAACAGCTACCAACATTCGTGAGAGATTAATTATTCGGTCGGGCCAAAACGAGCCGATCAAATTAGATGCAAATGCGGTAAGGAAAGAAATACATCAGTTTTTTGGCTCGTCTTTGAAACTTCGCCAAATATCGGCTGGAGGCGATACAAGTGCTGAATGGGAATTGAACGCTACCGACAATGTAAATTTTGATATCGGGCGATGGGGAATCGATTTCGTAGCTTCGCCTCGCCATGCAGATGGTATTGTGATTACAGGCCCTTTGTCTGCAAACATGGCAGAAGCTGTTCAAATTTGTTACGATGCAGTTCCAAATCCGAAAATAATTATTCTGGTAGGTACCGATGCCATTTCTGGGGGGATATTTGCTGGTAGCAAGGCTCTCAACAGAGATTTTCTAGACAAATACCCGATAGATTTATACGTGCCTGGCAATCCGCCTCATCCGCTCACGTTTATAAATGGGGTACTGGATTTGATTAAGAAGAGAAAGTAGAAAAGTTTATGACGCCAAATAAATCGGCTGAACGTCTACGTTTTCTCTTGATTTTTGTAGTTGAAGCTATTTCTACTTTGTCCAGTCTTCCAGTATTATTCCTTCTATTCGATTGAAATGGTTAGTGTTATTGGTAACCATCGTTAAACTGTGCGTAACAGAAGTTGCACCAATCAAAAGATCGAAATCATCAATAGCAATTCCTGATTTTCTAAGTCGAGCCTTTTCTTTGGCAAAAAAGTCCAAGGAATGAAAAATTGGAAGTATTTGAACGCCAGTCAAGAAATTGCTAAGAGTTAACCTGTTTTTTTCGGACCGTTCACTATTCTCAACACCATATTTCAGCTCCGCTAGCGTAATTTCCGATATAAAACAATCGTCAGCAGTCAATTTTTCAAATTTTGCTTGCAGATTAAACTTGCCTTTCATGTAGAATATTGCAATGTTCGTATCAATCAAATATTTCTTCAAAACAATTCGATATTTCTGTTGAACACTCTACTGCTGCGAATTTCCTCTATTATTTCTTCTGCAGATTTTGTAGAATCAAAAGCTCCAAAAGCCTTCTTAAAAGAAGATTTTCTATCCGCTAAATCTGATTTGACCGAAATTGTTAATTTAGAAATTAAATCAAGTTTGTCGCTTGGGCTTAAATTGTCCAAAAGGCCAACATATCCGTCAATAATTGATGTATTCACTTCTATTGCTCTCATATATCAAAAATACACTAATAAAATTTGCTTTTAAGACTTATGCAAAAAAACTTTGAGTTAGAAAGTATGAAACCTGTACGAGCTCGCGCCCTTGCTGGTGTTTTCACCAGCAAGCCTATTCTCCTTGGTAATGAGAGAAAAAACCAAACTCATCCTTTCCATTTAAATAGAACTTTGCTGATGAAAATCTATATTCTTCTTCGAGCGAACATAAGCCTGCTTTCACTGGATTGTAATGCAAATATTCAATCTTTTGTATAAAAACTTCATGCGAATACAAGTCAATACTTAATGAATTCCTCAGCCAAAATTGGTGTTTCCTATCTTTTACGTTTACTTCAAAATGTTTTAATACCTCAGGATGATTTTTTACTAGGTCAAATTTTATGTTTTGAGAAGTAAACTTCAAGAAGTCTCTTTGCACATCTTCTCGTTTTGTTGAACCTACCATCTGCCAAATAATATGAAGGTGATTTGACATTATCGCAAAAGCATATACCTTAACTCTTTTGTTGTCAACTAAAAACTTAAGGCTATCTGCAATCACTATTTTGTATTTGTCTGGTTTTAATAGATGTTTCCATTCATGAATAGTAGCCGTGAAAAATTGAAGAAAGCTTTCGTTGAGTTCCATTTGGCAAAATTAGGCAAATTTCACACATACATCGTTGGCTTGCTGGTGAAAACACCATCAAGGGCGACCGCACACCAACGAAGGCAAGAGACCAGCAAGTATTTCAACCAACAGCTCGGGTAATTGTGCGTCAATTAGGACATTCATGCTGCTGACAAAAATGACTTTACTTTTGTCAATTTGCTAGCGTAAGCGAGGCAAGCCAAAATATCTAATTTTTCCAAAGCAGGGTAGTCGCTTAATATTTCCTCATAGGTTTGTCCTGCTCCCAAAAGATCCAATATCAATTCTACCGTATATCTTTTATTTCTGATAGAAGGTTTTCCATGGCAAATAACTGGGTTAAGCGTAATTCGTTCTAAAATATTTTCCATAAATCGAATGTAGACAATAAATTTAGTAATCCAAAAAGTTAATAGCTCTCAGATAAATGCAGGAGATTTAAAGAGAGAAGATATAAAAAAGTTAATTAAAAAAATCGGTTTAGCAGCATATCAATTTTTGAATAATCGGCCTTTTTTTCAATTTTAACGGCATTTTAATTGAATATAATTGGGCAACGCAAATCAATCAACTATGTTTATCCTATTGTTTCGATAAAAGAATATTTTTTAGATTGCAGCATTATATACCCACGTAAAAAGATGAATAAAATCAATTCCTTTTTCCAATACCAAGCCGACACCTTAAAATCGAGCTATAAATCTGATTCCATTTCGGGTTTTTTGGTGTTTTTATTGGCGTTGCCATTGTGTTTGGGTATATCCAAAGCCAGTGGCTTCCCACCTATTGCAGGTGTTTACACAGCTATTATCGGTGGTATCATCGTTTCATTCTTTTCAGGTTCACCAATTACGATCAAAGGTCCGGCAGCAGGGTTAATTGTTATCGCTTTGGGCGCGATTACAGAACTTGGCGATGGCGATCTGGTTTCAGGCTACAAATATGCCTTGGCTGTCATCGTTATTTCGGGTGCTTTTCAAGTAGGTTTAGGTTTTTTTAAGGCAGGCGTATTGAGCAATTTTTTTCCTGCTTCGGTTATTCATGGTTTGTTGGCAGCCATTGGGGTAATTATTTTCTCGAAGCAAATTCACTTTTTAATGGGTGTGGTGCCTTATGGTAAGGAACCTTTAGAGCTATTGGAAGAAATTCCGCAAACTTTTTTAGAGATTAATCCTGAAGTTGCCATCATTGGTTTTGTAAGTCTTGCCATTCTTTTCATTAAGCCTTTATTCAAACAGCCCATTGTCAAGCTTATTCCAGCTCCTTTAATTGTTCTTTTATTTGCCATTCCAGCAGGTTTATACTTCGATTTGGAACATATTCACGATTACGCTTTAGGTTCACTGCATTTTCATATCGACCCAGCGCAGCTACTTGTAGCTTTGCCAAAATCTATTCTTAGCGGTATCACATTTCCCGACTTTTCAAAAGTACTCAGTCCCACTTCCATTAAGTACATTATCATGTTTTGTTTGATAGGCAGCATAGAAAGCCTTTTGAGTGCGAAAGCCATCGACACTTTAGATACCAAAAAGCGAAAATCTAATTTTGACAAAGATTTGATAGCTGTAGGTATTGGAAACATGATTGCTGGTTTTATTGGTGGTTTGCCAATGATTGCAGAAATAGTGCGTAGTTCAAACAATTTGAACAACGGAGCAAAAACACACTGGGCAAATTTCTTTCATGGTCTGTTTCTCTTGCTTTTTATTGTGCTGGCTTCTCCATTGATTCAAATGATTCCCAATGCAGCTTTGGCTGCAATGTTGATTTTTACGGGCTACAATTTGGCTGCACCTAGAGAGTTTATTCACACCTATAAAATTGGTGCCGAGCAATTACTAATATTTGTTACCACGCTGGTAATCACCTTATTAACGGACATGCTCATAGGGGTAGCCGCTGGTATTGCTATCAAACTAACCATTCATTTGATTAACGGAATCAAATTGAAAGAGCTTTTTAAGGTGAATTTATCTATTCTTAATATGAAAGGTATTATCTTAATCAGGTTGAAAAACCCCGCTATCTTCACCAATTTTATTCCTTTTACAAATAAATTAAGAACCATTCCAAGAAATGCCCATATTATAGTAGACTTCACCTACGTCCCTTTAATCGACCATACTTTTATGGAGGGATTGAGCCATATCGAAGAGGAAGTATATGATAAAGGCGGAAAAATCGAGTTCAAAGGCTTTGATAAACACCATTATTTTTCAGATCACCCCTTGGCGGGAAGAACACTGGTGAAAAACCCTAATTTCCATCTTGAAGCTGAGCAGTTAAATGAAAGACAAAGCAAATTATTGCTCTATTCACAAAAAAATAAGCTTGAATTTGATCCAAAACGTTCTGCAAGTGTAATGAAATTTAGCTACAGCGATTTTATCGTAGTAAGGCGTTCTAGATATGCAGAAAACTTTTTATTGGGTAATAGAGATAATTTCAGCTTCCTATTTGCAGATTTGAATATTCAGGTTACTCAAGAGCTTTCGCTCAATAAAACTTTTACTAAAAGCACAATTGTATTTTTATCTAATATCAAAAACGTTAATATTCCTGACTTTACGCTCACAAAAGAGCAAGCTTTTGATTTTATCAAGGAGCTGCAAGGCAACACAGATATAGATTTTGAAGAATTTCCAGAATTCTCAAACAACTATTTTCTATCAGGTGAAGACGAAAGTGGCATTAGAAAATTTTTCAAGCCTAAAGCATTAAAACTAATGGAAGAAAATAAAAACTACTATATCCAATCGATGAACTCCCGAATATTTATTTACAAAGAAGATGTACTGTATGATTTAGATCAATATACAGAAACCATCCAATTTATTGAGAAATTTGTCGAGGCGGTCACAGAAGGTTAAGTACTGTCGTTCATTTCCTTCCCAAAATATGAACGCCAATTTGGCAATTCAAACATTTTTTGTTTGAGCAGAAATCGTTGAAAAGCTCTATCAATGCTTGCGATTCATACGCGTTTTTGGGTTTTACATCAAATTCGGTCCATTGTCGCACAATTTTATTGTTTTCTGCTGCTATTGGTTCCAATATTTTTGTTGCTCTCTCAATAAAACGATCGTCAGTTTTGTAAAGCCCGTAAGATACCAACAAAATACACACCACATTTATCAGCAAATTGTCTAAAGCCAGATCACCAAGTGCCTTTGCATGGTTTTTAGAGGGTTTACCAAATCCATAATGTGCTTGCCAATAGCCCGAAACTTCTGTGTGAAATAGGCTTTTGATTAATTTAGCATCTTCAATTTGTATCAATTGGCTGTGAAGCGTTGCTGTTTTACTGTACAAAGCGGCCAATTGGGCAATTCTTATCTCTGGAAAATTATGAGGTCGCAATCGCAAATGTTTCCAGTCTTCAAGTTGCAATTCATTTGCAAGTCCAAACTTGTGCTGTAAAAAGGCATATTCCTTTTTTAGTTTCTGATGATATTCATCATCAAAATTATGCAGCAAAAAACCAGCCTGACCAAACAATATAGCCTCTATTTTAAAAATATCATTCCCACACTTTAACAGCAATTTCAATGGTACGCTACGAGCAAGTCGCAAAAATGGATCGTTGTTTATTTTCATCCCAAAATGCTGGGTAATTAATGTATATGTCGTTTCTTCCCAATCATTTTTGTTTGCTTCAAGCATTTCTAAAACAAGATTGGCTTTTCTTTCTATTCTTTGGGTAAGTGCACGATCTAAAGTGGAATGTAAAACCAAAGGATCAATATTTTTAAGAAAATTACTACATGGAATAGTTGCAATATTCTCAAACAAAGCAATACCTCTCTCAATCAAACGGCTATCAAGCAAGCCTTTAAGTCTGAGCACTGGGATTTTAGTCTTATCACTTCTTACTGCCAAATCTCCGCGATTATTTTCATACACAACATGCAAAATCACGTTGTTATATGCAGCATTGATATCATGTTTGTGAAGTTGCCAGCCAGAAGCATCCAGGTGAATCTCAACACTTCCGACCCAAAGTAAATCATCAATTTTCACTTTTGCGTGGAGAAAATCTGGACCTCCATCTACATTTTTATAGCCCGGATGAATAATTTCTATGTTTTCACCACCTGTCGTACGCAGATTTTGATGGTCGAAATCTTGGTATTGCCATATAAATTGTAAAAAAGCTTCGTTGAATGGTAATTTCATAGAGTACAATACTTTAGGTGCAAAATATTAGGTATTTATGTGCTAATTTAGAATCTGAAATTCGATTATCTTCCTCAATTGCAGTACAGTAGCTTTTTTTTCTTAATTTTGTATTCTAACTTCTCACAATATGAATTCTCATAAGTTTGTAGCCATAGTAGTATCATTTTTATTTATAAATTTTTACGCTGCGAATGGTCAAGGTGATCCAAAAGCGGTAAGAAAAGAATGGGCAAAGAAAATGAAAGAAGTCGATCCGTTGGAATATAAACGCATGGTTGAGGAATCGCAGGCAAATAAAGCAGATTTGGCGGCAAAAAGCTCGACAATTAGCGAAATGCAAACCAGTATTTCACAAAAAGAGGAAGAAATAAGGAAGCTGAAAGAAGATTTGCTAAAATCAAACTCAGATCATAAAAACCTTAATGAAGAACATACAAGCTACAAAAAATCAGTTCAAACGGCTACCGCTCCAGCCAAAAATACGGTAGATTTAACTGCCAACAATCCTGAAACAAAAGAAAAATTATACAAAGGTGGTGTGATTTTTAAAGTGCAAATTGGAGCTTTTAAAAACAAAGATCTGGTTAAATATTTTGAAAATAACAAAAACTTTAGTGGCGATGTAGATGCAGATGGCGTCAAAAAATATACCCTTGGCTACTTCAACGACTACTGGGAAGCTGATAACTTCAAAAAGTACATCAGAGAAATGGGCGTAAAAGATGCTTGGATAGTTGCATATAAAGATGGAAAAAGAGTGAATTTAAGAGATGTGTTAGAAGGCCTTCTATAACTTTCTATTGCCAATCTAGTATAAAAGACCAATGAAGTTCAAGACAAAATTTGCACCTTTTCTATGCTTTTTTTCTTCAATGTTGCTTTTTGAGGCGTGCTCGAAAAAACACTTCATTTGTCCGGCTTACAATTCCTATTTTATTCACGATCAAGAGCTACGAGATTCTCGTTTTTCTCTATTTATTGAAGATTCCTTAAGCGGTGCATCAAATCAGCAAAATACTGATAGTCAGGATACTACCAATCGCATTTCACAAAATACGGTTGAACAAAATGAAAGCAATAGTATCAACAGCAAATTTCAACCAAAAGAAAAATTTGCTAAAAAAACACTCCCAAATGGTTTACTACTTGCAAATGCAAGCAAACACAAAACACCTAGAGCTATGGAAGAAATTGAGATGAAGATAGTGATGGTGAAGCCGCAGTCTCGCTACTCAAACATAGATTCCTCTACAGTAAAATCTAATTCAAAGCAACCAGAATTGCGGACTGATAGCTTGTGAATATCAATAAGTGATTATTTTAAAGTCCATGGCTGTGATAGATCGCAACATTTGCCTAAGGTTGTCGCTCATGTCTCTACAAGTACCTTCTAAAACAGCTTGAAAAATTAAGACTTCTGTAATGGTATAGAAAAAATAAACTTTGAGCCTACGCCTACCTCGCTTTCGACCCATATTTTACCTCTATTTTTTTCGACAAATTCTTTACAAAGTTTCAATCCCAACCCTGTACCCTCTTCTTTATTGGTCCCTTTTGTAATGTGCCTAAAATCTATAGAAAATATTTTAGCGGCAATATCTTTTGGCATTCCGACCCCATTGTCTCTTATTATTACCTCAATCGAATCGGTGTGCATTTTGGCATAAATCTCAATTTCTCCACCTTTATTTGTAAACTTCAGCGAATTCGAAATAAGATTTCTGATCACAGTCGCAATCATATTTTGATCAACAAACACAATTGTGCTTGGCTGCAAGTTATTGATAATGGCGATAGATTTCTGCCCAGCATGCACATTAAGGTTTTGAATCACGTCATCAGCTATTTTTTGCAAATCAATAAATTCAGGCAAAAACTCAATCTTATTCATTTGCAATCGCGACCACTTCAGCAAATTATCCAACAAAGAACTTAAATTATTTGAAGACGACTCTATCAATCTTGCTATCTTTTCTGGATCAATTGTTTTGTTTGCAGGCTGATATAGCAACTGAGCCATCAGCACAATATTTTTAACGGGTCCACGTAAGTCATGACTGATAATAGAGAAAAATTTGTTTTTATTCTCATTAAGCTCCAATAAATCATTTTCTATTTTTTTGTGAGTTTTGCTGTATTGCCAAATAAACACAAATATTAATATGGTGAATAAAAGTGCCGAAAAACCTACTACAATCAAGTTAGTGCGGGTAACCATAAACTTGCTTATTACATCGTTGTGCTTTTTGTTTAGTACCTTTTGCTGGTGGTCATTCAAATATTGAATTTTGGAACTAATAAGCCTCTTCTGATTATTTTCTTCATCAATACTTTCTTTGTCCGACTCGACCGAATACGATTTCGATTTCATTTTTTCAATTCTTTCTCTGCCAAGATTTATCCTTTTTGCAATTAAAGTCCTTAGTTCGAGAAATATCAAGTTATCTAACGATCGATCTATGAGCCTATTATTTATCCTCTCAATCTCTTGTACAAGCAAATTTTCATTTTCAGTGAGCTGATCTAAAAAAAAATCATCTCTAGAAACCTCAAAACTTTTGTGGCTATTTTCAATACTGTTTATCAAATTAGAAATCTCCTTGAGGTCGTTGGTAAAGCCATGTGCTTCTTCTACCTCTTTAAAATCGGCAAATAGACTATCTTCAGACTTATAAGTAGTATAGATCGCTACTCCAAAAATGAGCAACGAGCACAAAAAGCCTGCTATCAGAATATATAAGGTGGTGTTAAGCTTCATTTTAGAGTAGAAACTTTTAAGATCGGTTGTAGAATTATTGCAAATTGAACAATGCAATGTAACCAAATATTAACAAATAAAGACTTCCACTTCAAATGAATGACTGAAATATTAATGAGCTAAAAATATATATTAACAAATAGAAACATTTTACAACTTATGTAGTAGTTTTTTAAAATTCAAAAAAAAATCAAATTTCACTCAATCGTATCATCTTGCCTTTTTCAGCATCCCAAAGCTTAAGCTGAAAACACCTCCAAATCTCGATTGGATTCAATGATGTTGTGTATACACTTTGCAACTCAGGCATCAATCGCATGGTTTCTCGCAATCTATAAAATGGAATACGAGAGTTGAGATGATGCACGTGATGGTAACCAATATCGCCTGTAAACCAGTGCATTAGCTCCGGCATTTTCATAAAACTAGTAGAGGTTAGGGCCGCATTATCGTATGTCCAATCTTGATTTTCTCTAAATTGGGCTTGTGGAAAATTGTGTTGAGAATAAAAAAGGTAAGAGCCAATGGCAAATGAAATGAAAAAAGGGGCAAAAAAAGAGATAAAAAATGTGGCAATCCCGAACTGTAAGACAATAAAAGCACCTAACCCTAAATGAAATACAATTGCCACCAAGGAATCGATGTGCTTCCTTGGGCTCTGAATAAAAGATTTGATATTTAGCCAATATAGAAATAGTGTAAAATAGCCAAAAATTATCGTGAGCGGATGTCTATTCATCAAATAAATATTTTGTTCGGCTGCCGACAATTTCAAGTACCTATCTTTGCTTATAGTAGGGTAAGAGCCTATCCCTGTGATAGTTAACTTCGAATTATGTCCATGATGGTGGTCGTGCGATCGCTTCCATATTGTTTGAGGAGCCAAAATATACACCCCAAACGCCTGCATCAAATACGATGCAAGTTTAGATTTTTGCAAAATGGCATGATGCTGATAATCATGGTAAATCACAAACATTCTTACGTACAATAAACCAGTAACCAGACTACAGAGCAATTTCAAAATCATCGGAGATGCCAAAAAAGTACCACTCAAAAATAGACCTATCAGGGCCAGGGTACCAAAACTCTCTGTCCAACTCCTCCACCTTTTCTCTTCTGTAAATGGCTTTGTTGCCAATATCAAATCTTTGCTTGTTCGCATTACTACTTTAATTCTTTGTATTTGTATCACAATTATCTTTTGTGTTTCCACCTTCTATGAGACCAAAGCCATGTAATAGGCTCGGTCTTAATCTCCTTTTCTAAACGCTGCGTAAAGGCTTCAAGTATAAAATTATCGGCTGTATTTTTAGGTTCTTCTACCATCAATTCAGGAAACACTTCGTAATACCCTCTTCTCACCCTTTTGGTATTCATATA
>JBJXGB010000111.1:0-23962 GCA_046152935.1 Cytophagales bacterium | reverse complement strand
GTGGAACTGGAGCAGCCTTATTGGCCAAACACCTTGGTTTTGAGGTATTTGTATCCGATATGGGTAGCATTGCAGAAAAGTACAAAGAAAAACTCCACGCTGCCAATATCGAATTTGAAGAAGGTACGCACACCGAATCAAAAATTCTTGATGCCAAAGAAATCATCAAAAGCCCTGGCATCGACCCCAAGAAATCAGATATTATCCAAAAGGCAAAAAAGGCAAAAATTAAGATTATTGGCGAAATCGAATTTGCTGGGAGATATACCAAAGCTAAGAAAATATGTATAACGGGTACAGATGGCAAGACCACTACTACAATGCTCACCTATCACATCCTCAAAAAAGCAGGTATGAATGTTTTTTTGGCGGGGAATATTGGCGATAGTTTTGCGCTTAAAGTACTCTCGGAGTTGCAGGCTCCCCTTCCCAGTGGGGAGGGGTCATGGGTGGGGCTATTGGAACTCTCCTCCTTCATGCTCGATGATATGTACGATTTCAAGGCCGATGTTGCCATTATCACCAATATAACAAAAGACCATTTAGATAGATATGATTATAAAATCGAAAAGTATGTAGATTCTAAATTTCGCATTCTTCAAAACATGGACGAAAATGGAATTTTCATCTATGGCATTGATAGTGAGCTAATTGAAGACCGGTTAATCGATATTGATACACCTGCAATCGAACTTCCTTTTAGTCTTTTTCCTGATGAATTTGACGGAGCCTGTGGTGATGAAGAAAGCATTACCATTCAACTAGTTGGTAAAGAAACTGAAATCGATATTTCAAAATCGACCATCAAAGGCGAGCATAATGTATACAATACCATGGCGGCCAGCTTGGCTGCTATGAGTTTGGGAGTAACAAAAGAAGTAATTGAAGAAGCTTTGCAAGATTTTGTGCCAGCACCGCATCGCATGCAGAAAGCAGGAATTATCAATGGAATAGAGTTTGTAAATGACAGCAAAGCCACCACTGTAAATGCTGCCAAATATGCGTTAAAGACCTATCAATCAGTGATTTGGATAGCAGGTGGGGTGGATAAAGGCAACGATTATTCAGAACTTTTTGAGGTTGTGAAAGGTAGAGTAAAAGCATTGATTTGTTTGGGCAAAGACAATGAAAAGCTCAAAACTTCGTTCAAAGGCAAGGTTCCTGTAATTATGGAAACTCAAAGTATAGAGGAATGTATTAAACTATGTTTGGAATTGGGGAATGAGGGCGATGTGGCACTTCTAAGTCCCTGTTGTGCCAGTTTCGATTTGTTCAAAAATTACGAAGACAGAGGAAACCAGTTTATGAATGAGGTCAAAAATAATTTGGTACTGTAAAAATACAGCGTTGAAAATAGTTTTTACTCTCTTTTTTTATTCAACATTTACTTTTTAAAAATTCAACTCTCAAAACATTAAAACATATTTACTATACAATTCGCTTTAATACTTTTATATTTGTTATCACTAAATTAAAGATTACAATCGTATTATGCTCAAATACAAAGCCGATTACCGCTCCATAGCCTATATTTTAGTTACCATAGCTGTATTTGCCTACCAATGGACAAACGGATTTTCTTGGTGGATTTACATTATTTACCTGCATTTATCAGTAGCAGCCTCGGTAATGACGCACAACCACACACATATTAACATGTGGAATTCAAAACCACTCAATGTATTTACCGATTGGTGCCTCACCGTGTTTTTTGGAGTACCGGTATTTACGTGGATACCAACTCATAACAGAAATCACCACAGATTTAATAACAAAGAAGGCGATAGCTCCATCACGTATCGCCACACAGAAGAAAACCATTTTATGTCCGCACTCAGCTACCCATCAGTGAGTGGTTTTCACCAAATGACACAAAGCATTATTCCGTATATGAAACAATTGAAGTTGAATGATAAAAAAACATATTACGAATACATTGCACAAATAGTGGTTCTGGCCATCTGGATTGTATCTTTTGTGGTACTTGATTGGCAAAAAGCATTGATTTACGTCATTATTCCTCAACAATTTTCTCAATTTTCGGTGTTCATCTTTAATTATGTTCAACACGTACATGCCAATGAAGAATCAAGATGGGATCATTCTCGAAATTTTTTGTGGGTAAATGCTTTCCTTTTCAACAACGGCTACCACACCATGCACCACGAACGAGCCAATATTCATTGGAGCGAATTGCCAAAGTTCCACAAAGAAATTGCACACAATATCAACCCTGCTTTGATTGAAAAAAGCTTTTGGGGCTATATTATCAAAACGTATGTGTTGAGTATTTTTATTCCAAAATACAAATCGAGCTCGATGCGACTGCAAAGATTGGCAAATTCCGAACCAGCCATGGCATAATCCACTTTGCTTTAGATCATAGAAAAGGGTTTTAGTTGATAAAACCCTTTTTTATTATAGTGTGGTGTTGGTTTAAAAGTCTTACGAAAAATGTACTTTGAGATAACAGCTTTTGGTAAGCATCCTTTTTATTGATGCATTGAAACATACTATTTTGCCAGTGAATTAACCTTATGTTTTCCCTCAAAAATTTCGACCAACAATACTGGATTAAGATTGGTCTGCTACTTTTCGCTCTTTTTATAGCCTTTGCCTCACTTTTTTATACCAACGATTTGGTGGTAAAATTGGGCGAAAGAGAGCAAAAATTGATCGATTTATATGCAAAAGGGCTTCAAAGTGCCGCCCAAGCGGAAGAAGTAGGCACTTTGTCGTTTTTATTTCAAGAAATAATACAAGCCAATAGTTCGGTACCGGTGATACTGACCGATCATAAAAAAACACCCATTAGCCACAAAAATCTTATCATTCCTAAAAATTTTACTGCCGAAGAACAAAGACAGTTTTTATTTTCGGAAGTGAAGAAAATGGCAAAAATGTACCCACCAGTAGAAATTGAGTTTACGCCAGGTGAGAAAAACTACATTTACTACAAAAACTCTGATTTATTATCTCAATTAAAATATTACCCTTATGTACAACTTACGGTTATATTTTTGTTCGTATTTTTAGGGTATTTGGTGATAAATAATTCGCTACGAGCCGAGCAAAACAGGGTTTGGGTCGGCATGGCGAAAGAAACAGCACACCAGTTAGGTACGCCATTATCATCTTTAATGGCTTGGATAGAAATATTCAAATCAGACGAAAATTTTGGTCACAAGGAGGCCATTCAGGAATTGGAAAAAGATGTAAATAGACTTGAAACGATTACTTCAAGGTTTTCAAGCATTGGTTCTTCACCTGTCTTGAAGCAAGAAAAAGCGGTAGAAACGATTGCAAATGCAGTCGACTATCTGAAAACCAGAATGCCTCAAAAGGTGAAATTTCAATTTATTTCTACTTTGAATGAGAACTACACCATTGCCATCAACAAGCCGCTTTTCGATTGGGCTATCGAAAATATCATCAAAAATGGGGTGGATGCAATGGTTGGCAACGGAACTATTAAAGTAGAACTTGCAGAATTGGATAGCGAAAGGTTTTGCCTCGATCTATCTGATACTGGCAAAGGAATGACGAAGAAACTACAAAAAAAAGTGTTCAATCCTGGTTTTACTACCAAGCAAAGAGGGTGGGGCTTAGGTTTGACACTTACAAAACGCATTGTAGAAAATTATCACAATGGCAAAATCAGCATCAAAAATTCTGAAATTGGCAAAGGAACAACGTTTCGTATTGTATTGCACTACAGTGACAACAATATTCCCGAAAGTTTTGCACTTTCGAGAAGTTGATAGAAATCTAGAAGCTGATTAATTTTTTTATTGATCTGATAAACCAGACCTAAATAGTTACTTATTAAAATAGTATGTCAATTGCTCAAAATATTTCAAAAATAAAGGCCGAATTAGCCCCATTCAATACAAAATTGATCGCTGTCACTAAAATGCGCAGCCTAGATTTGCTGGCAGAGTTATACGACACTGGCCATAAAATATTTGGCGAAAATAAAGTACAAGAATTAGTACCTAAATACGAAGCTTTGCAAAAAGATATCGAATGGCACTTGATCGGTCATTTGCAAACCAACAAAGTGAAATACATTGCTCCATTTGTGCATACCATTCACTCGGTCGATAGCCTAAAACTTTTGGAAGAAATAAATAAGCAAGCGGCTAAAAATCAACGGGTTATCAATTGTCTTTTGCAAATGTATATTGCCAAAGAAGAAACTAAGTTTGGGCTAGATGAAGCCGAAGCTCTTGGTATTTTGAATGAAATTCAAGCATTTGAAAACATTAAGATTATTGGATTAATGGGCATGGCTACAAACTCAATCGATGTCGAAGTGGTAAGAAATGAATTTAGGAGCTTAAGAGCTTTTTTTGATAAAATAAAGAGCATTAGCTCGCACAATATTGAAATTACAGAATTGTCGATGGGAATGAGTGGCGATTATTTGGTGGCCGCTCAAGAGGGCAGCACCATGGTAAGAATAGGGAGCGCAGTTTTTTCTTGAATAATATTATTAGGCAATTCGCCAAAAAATCAGAATATCATCGTTTATTTTACATTCTAATACAAAAAAAATGATCGTATCATCTGCCAAAATAGAAGAGGCTCACGAAAGGCTTAAAAATATTGTAAAACATACCCCACTTGAACGAAATCAAAATCTTTCAGATCAATACCAAGCCAATATATACTTAAAAAGAGAAGATTTGCAGGTTGTACGTAGCTACAAAATACGCGGTGCTTACAACAATATTGTGGCGCGATCAAAAGAAGAGGTGAAAAACGGCTTGGTGTGTGCCAGTGCTGGAAATCATGCACAAGGTTTTGCCCTGGCTTGCAGGCTTTTACATATTCAGGGCCATGTATTTATGCCCATTACCACCCCGAAGCAAAAGGTGAATCAGGTAAAAATGCACGGCAAGGAGTGGGTAGAAATAATATTGGGCGGTGATACTTTTGACGATTCTTACAGTACAGCAGTAGAGTTTTGCACCGAACACAAGAAAATATTTATTCATCCATTTGATAATATTGATACAATAGCTGGGCAAGGTACTGTAGGCATCGAAATATTGAGCGATCTTACTGAACCGATCGACTATTTATTTTTAACAATTGGTGGTGGAGGCTTGGGCAGTGGCGTAGGTTCTTATTTCAAAGAAAAATCGCCAAATACAAAAATAATCGGAATTGAGCCTTTGGGCGCACCAGCCATGAAAATGGCACTTGAAAAGGGTGATGTAGTCACATTGGAAAAAATCGATAAATTTATAGATGGAGCGGCAGTAAAGCGGGTGGGAGACATTACCTTTAAAATATGCCAAGAAGTGCTCGAAGATATAGTTTTGGTACCTGAGGGCAAAGCGTGCACAACTATTTTGCAATTGTACAATACTGATGCTATCGTGGTTGAGCCTGCTGGTGCTTTGTCGATCGCTGCCCTCGATTTTTACAAAGACAAAATAAAAGGCAAAAACGTGGTATGTGTAGTGGGCGGAGGCAACAACGATATCGATCGTATGCAAGAAATAAAAGAGCGTTCGCTGCGATTTGAAGGTTTGAAAGAGTACTTTATTGTAAATTTTCCGCAAAGGCCAGGTGCATTGCGTTCGTTTTTAGATGATGTTTTAGGTGCCAATGACGATATTGTACGCTTTGAATATTTAAAGAAAACGAACAAGGAATATGGTGCGGCTTTGGTAGGGGTAGAATATAAAACAGCCACCGATCGAAATCCATTGATGTCCAACATGACTAAATTTGGCTTTGATTATCTGGCTTTGCGCGACAATCCTGTGTTGTTTGATTATTTGGCATAAAACTGATTTACAATCTGCAAAGAAATATTTGATTGATCGGTTAAAATAGCAATGTTCAAATTGTAACAGAAGAAATCAACACACAAACAAACAAAACATGGGTGTTAACCGTGCTCCCAAAAGCCTTATTGCAGTTAACCGAAAATAGTAGGCCGTTAATTTGTGGAAAAAAATTTGCTTCAGCCGTTTGCTATGCTACTCCCAGAGTTTATAGTAGTCTAATTTGATTGCTTCGCCAAAAAACAAATGAGTAGAGGCTTCGAATGAATGTGTATAATCAGACACAAACACCTTTAACGTTGCTGGCGAAGGCTTGTCGTTCAATAGGTTTTTAGTCTCCAATTCAAGTTTTAGAGCTTGTGCTACCACTACCGAACTATCAATTACTTCTACCTTTCCCTGGTAATATTTCTCTATTTGGTTTTTAATTATCGGGTAATGTGTACACCCTAAAATTAGGGCTTCAATATTATTTAATGCATTGTCTTTCAGATAGTTATGTATGATGCTTTCGGAGATTGAATTGTCAAAGAAGCCTTCTTCGATCATGGGAGCAAGCAATTTCGTTGCAAGAGAATTTACTTTAATATTCTTACCTAAACGCTCTATTTTTTTTGTGTACACACCAGAGGCAATTGTTTGCACTGTGCCTATCAGCCCAATACTTTTATTTGCATATTTCTGTGCTACTAGTGCCACTGCTGGGTCTATCACATTGATCGTGCATGCTTTGCTGCCTACGTACATTTTCACCAGATCGAAAGCAGCAGCCGATGCTGAATTGCAAGCGATTAAAATCGCTTTACAATCATTCTCCAGCAAAAAATTAGTGATTTTGATGGCATAAGATTGAATGGCAGTGGCCGATTTATCGCCATAAGGCAAGTGGGCGGTATCGCCAAAATAGATAATGTCTTCGTTTGGCAAATGTTTTTGCACTGCTTTGGCCACCGTTAGGCCTCCAATGCCACTATCGAATAAGCCAATGGGAGAATATTTATTCACTTCTAAGATTTAGGCTGTAAAGTGAAGGATATTTTGGGAAAGAAACAAAATAAAAAAGTCTCGAACATTGCCCGAGACCTTTACAAACTATAAACCTAAACCTATGAACTTACTCTTTAATTATATTGACTTCTTTATGTTTTTCTAATTATTATTTCAATCTATCTGTTATGCTATTTATAACGTTTTATTTTATGAGATAGTTTAACCATTTCAAGAATAGTTTGCAAATTTAGCAATAAATCGTGTTTTATCTAGCTGAAATAATTAACTATATTTTCTCACTAGTAATAAGAAATTAAGCAATCGCGAATTATGCTCTATTTATTTGATATTATTTATGAAACCTAATGCCACAATTTAATGCTTAAATCTCTCTCACTTTAATTATACATCAATATTACGGCAATAAATTTACATTGTTTTGCACAAATGATTAGGTGGTACTATTTTTTGATTAAGTGGGAGGTTTATGCACAATTATTATTCAAAAGCTTGAATACCAGTGATTTCTCTACCCAATATCAACAAGTGAATATCGTGCGTGCCTTCATAAGTAACCACAGATTCTAGGTTCATCATGTGCCGCATTATTGGATATTGATTGGTAATGCCCATTCCACCCAATATTTGTCTGGCTTCTCTGGCTACTTGCAATGCCATATCTACATTGTTGCGTTTTGCGAGCGAAATTTGCGGTGTAGTAGCCTTGCCTTGGTTTTTCAATGTGCCCAATCTCCAAACTAGCAATTGCGCTTTGGTTATCTCTGTGAGCATTTCTGCCAATTTTTTTTGTATCAATTGAAACGAACCAATGGGGCGACCAAATTGAATGCGCTCTTTTGCGTATCGCACTGCTGTATCGTAGCAATCCATTGCAGCGCCTACAGCTCCCCACGCTATGCCGTAGCGAGCTGAATCTAAACATTTTAGCGGCCCTGCCAATCCAGAAATGCCAAGCAACAAATTTTCTTTGGGTACTTTTACATTGTCAAACACCAATTCGCCTGTGCAACTTGCTCTTAATGACCACTTTCCATGAATTTCAGGCGTGCTAAAACCTTCCATACCTCGTTCTACAATAATGCCTCGTATTCTGCCAGCTTCATTTTTTGCCCAAACTATAGCTATATCGGCTAGTGGTGAATTTGAAATCCACATTTTGGAGCCATTCAACAAATAGTAATCGCCTTTGTCTTCGTACTTGGTGAGCATTCCACTTGGGTTTGAGCCAAAATCTGGTTCCGTAAGGCCAAAACAACCCAAAAAGTCGCCAGAAGCTAATTTTGGCAAAAATTTTCGTTTTTGTTCGATACTTCCAAATTCATTGATTGGATACATTACCAACGAGCTTTGCACCGAGGCTACCGACCGCATACCCGAATCGCCCCGCTCCATTTCTTGCATTATCAATCCATAAGAGATAAAATCTAGCCCACCACCACCAAATTCTGATGGAATAGTAGGCCCAAAAATGCCCATATCGCCAAATCGTTTCACCAAATGGGCGGGAAATTGTGCTTTTTCTGCACATTCTTCGATAATAGGCGATATTTCTCCATTTACAAAATTGCGAATACTTTGGCGAATGAGCTTTTGTTCATCTGTCAATAAATCGTCTATTTGGTAAAAATCTGCTGATTGGAAGTTGGATTGTTTCATTTCAAAAGCCTAAATCCATCGTGTTTTTTATTTTGTATGATGGATAGGGTTATGTGTAAAACGATTTTTGGAGCCGAAAGTTATTTTCCGATCAAAACAAAAGGTGCCCAGTAATAGGGATTTGCCGTATTTTTATCGGCAATCAATTGCAATTTGGCTTCACGCAGCGACCGGCTGTAGTCTGGGTGCTCATTTTTGAGCAAATCTGCATAAAAATCCACCATCAATTTTGAGGTCGATTCATCGCTCACCGTCCAAAGTGAAACCACGATATTTTTTGCACCTGCATATAAAAGTGCCCTCGACAAGCCAATAATACCCTCCCCTTTGGTTATTTTTCCTAGCCCAGTTTGGCAGGCCGAGAGCGTAACTAAATCGGCTTTGATATTCAAATTGTATATTTCGCCAGAATACAAATTTCCATCTTCATTTTTGCCAGCATCACTGCACAAAAATATTTCGGACATTTCCGGACGGCTTTCATTTACAATGCCATGTGTGGCGAAATGCAGGTACCTGAAGTTTTTCAGATTATCTGATTTTACTTCTGTTTCGGTAGCTTTGTCGTTTAGATATGAAGTAGTTACATAATTTTTATTTTTAAATATTTGATCTATTTTTCTTACTTCTGTTTCCGTACCTGGCAAGTTTCGCAACGATCGCAAACTAGCATGTTGGCTAAAGTTGATAGGCGCACAGAAAAACACAGAATTGGAAGCAGAGGTGCTTTTCAGCCTTTGCGATTGGCCAAAAAGAGTAGCCGAAAAATCGTAGCTGCAACTATATTTTCTTGCCAAGTAGTCTAATGAACTAAAATCTGTCTCATTATCGTTTGGTTTTTTCTGTAATAATGCTTCAAAGGGAATCGTGCCCAATTTACCGTCTGGCACAAGTATCAATTTTTCAACTTTTGGGCGTTTTGGGAATAATTGGGTATACAATGCAGAGGCAGTAGCGAAATATGTTTCGTTTGTGTTGAATAAAATGCTGTTTCTAAGCCCAATAAGCAGTTTTTCAAAATCTGGGCTTTTCGATACATCGAATATTTCAAAATCTTTTTGGGTGATGATAAATACGTAGAGCCTTCCTGCATTTTCACTATTAAAGTAACTGATAAGTGCCGTTTTTTTGTCGATCACTTGCTGAATGGCAGCTACATCAGCTATTTTTACATTAAATTTCAAATTGTAATATTCTGGGAATTGTACTTCGAGTTTTTTGGAGAAAACCTCATATTTGCGATTCAAATCAAATAATTTGTCTCGATATACTTTATCTAATTTTGCATTTGAGGCATGTTCAGAAACTTTTTGTTCGTTGAAAGCAATATCGGCTTTCAACTGTTTTTCTTTTTCAAGCAATGAATCGGCAATGCCCGCGAAATTTTTTGCTTGGGCTTCAGAGATGGCCTCAAGCAATACTGCCGACTTGCTTTTTTCATTGAAATAAAATGCTTTTTTATTCCATTTGCCTTTCGAGAGCGACACATCTGCCAGAGCAAGACACATTTTTATGCCATTTTCATACACTTCTGTGGCCACAGCACCAAGAGCTATTTTATCAGCTTTGTTAGTTCGCGATTGGCGAATATTATCGAGCAAAGTGTCGGCAGTTTCCAAACATCGCAAAGCCATTAGCAAATCTTTCCTTTTGAGTGTTTTTTGAAAATGAATATTTTCCAGCGTTCTCGATTTTAATGTGAGAGATGTGAGCAAAATATTTGGGTTGTAATAGTCTGTGGCTTTGGGATTTACGTAGACGTTACTGCTTTTGAAATTGGCACAATTTGCCACAATCGCCTTGTGAAAATAGGTAAGTGCTTGCTTGTATTTACCTTGTTTTTCGTATAGATTTCCTAGTTGATTGTAGGTGCTTGCCACATCGGGATACTTTTCTCCAAAATATTTAATATAGATATCGAGTGCCATTTGCAAATTGGTCTGGGCTTTGGCATAGCTATTTCTGCCAATAAATATTTGGCCAATATTACTATATGTAAAAGCAACTGATGGATGGTTCGTGCTGTAAATGGCAGTCCAAATTGCTAGCGCTTTTTCAAAACTGTTCAGTGCTTGGTTGTACTCTTTTTTACCGTTGTAAATAAAGCCAACATTGCTGTATGCAATCGCCAATGCTGGTTGTTTGCCATCTTTATAAATATTCAGGTAAATAAATAGTGCCTTTTGGTAGTATTCAAGCGCTTTTTCTGGTTCGGTGCGGCTATACGACAGACCAATATTATTATAAATGGCGGCAGTTTTGATGTGTTTTTCTCCAAATATTTGTTTTCTGATATTCAAAGCCTTCATCTGAAACTCCAATGCCAAATCGGTGTTGCCATACACCCATTGCGCCACTCCTAGCTTATTGTATATTTCTGATAAATAATACGCATTTGTTGGGGTGGCTTCAAGTGCTTTTTGAAATTGGTCGATGGCCAAGTCTGTTCTTCCTTTGTTCAATTCGATCTCACCTAAGGCACTGATAAACAGCGGATTATAAAATTGTCTTAACTTGGGCTGCTTACTTAAACTAGCGATTTGCTCTTGCACAAATACTTTGGCTTCATCATATTTTGCTTGTCGAATATAGTTTTCGCTCAATTTGAAGGCAATATCAAAATGGGCGTTTGCGATCCCATATTTTAGGTACAGCAGATCTGCTTTGGCAAGCTTCTCGATCGAAATTTCGTAGTTTCCTGCTTCAAAGAGCGAGTCGGCAACCAAAATATTTTTTCGGGCAAGCAGTGTATCTGGTTTTATTTGTGCCAATGAAATAGTGACAGTGAAATACACAATTGTGAAGAATAATAGTTTGCTCATGGAATGTATAGATTTATCCAAATTTGCTAATAAATTCTTGTTCGGCAATTGCAAATTAGGTTTTTATCTGCTAGTTGCTTTATTTCACCACAAAGAACGTGCTTTTTTCAATGTCACTATTTTGGGGATTCTGTTGTTTTAATGTAGCTGAGTACTTATTTATTTCCTACAAACTTGAAATATCATTGTTTTTAACCCCAATTTAGTGCAGCTACCAAATTGGCTGGTTGACACTGGCCCAATAGATATAGTGAGCATAATTTGTACTAGTAAAAATATGAAAAACGAAGATTGGAGTAAAATTTACACCACTAGCTCTGTCGCTCAGGCATTGATAATAAAAGATATACTGGAGCAAAATGAAATTGTAGCAGTAGTTTTGAACAAAAAAGACAGTTCTTATAATAATTTCGGTAATTGTGAGATATTTGTAAAGCCAGCCTCGGCCGAAACAGCAAGTGGTATAATAAATGAAAATTTCAGCACTCAGTAAACTTTCAAATCTTCAGCAAAGAATAATCACAAGTGTGCTTGGAGGGCTTTTTTTCCTGTTTTGTTTAACATTTAATGAATGGACGTACTTGGCACTCATATTATTGGTAAGTGTACTCGGTCAGTACGAATTTTACGGGCTCATTCGTGAAGATGGTGACGATCCGCTTACCAAGTGGGGTATAATCAATGGCATATTGCTCAATTTGATATGTTTTTTTGTGGCAAGAGGCGATATTCCTACCAAAGCTTTTTTCTTCTTTTTTGTATTGCTTGGCATCATTTATATCTCAGAGTTGTACCGCAAAGCATCAAACCCATTTGAAAATATTGCCTATACAATGATTGGCGTCTTTTATGTGGCGATGCCATTGGCTTTGTTGCATTTTGCCTCATTTTCAAATGGATACTTTAGTTTTCAGATAGCTTCAGGCTGTTTTTTTCTGCTTTGGGCAAGTGATACTGGTGCTTATTTTGCTGGTCGTTCGTTTGGAAAACACAAACTTTTTCCGCGAATTTCGCCTAATAAAACTTGGGAAGGCATGATAGGGGGCATGATCGCATCATTGACCTTAGCAGCTATATTAAGCAATTATTATACAGATTTGGTTTTATGGAAATGGTTAGTACTGTCCGTAATTGTCTGTATAGGCGGTACCTATGGCGATTTAATAGAATCGATGTTGAAGCGTAGCTTGCAAATCAAAGATTCTGGACAGCTCATTCCTGGGCATGGCGGTGTTCTCGATCGCTTCGATGGGCTGCTGATGGCGGCACCATTCGCAGCATTCTTTTTGATGTTCTCTTAAAGAAAAAGCGACATTGGTTTTTAAACCGATGTCGCTCTACAATATGATCGAATGTAGGTAAAAACCTTTGCAAAAATGTTGATTATACTCCTACCAATTCGCTCGATTTCGCTACTTCGACATTGTAGTTTCTCATATCGTTCAAGGCTACTTTGCCTCTGTCTGCTCGAGCTACTCTCGAAGCCACAGATAATTTCTTATCGAACAAAAACTGAAAGAGCAAAGCTGTGTACGAAGTATGATAGCCCAAAGTATCATAATATTCTGGTGCTATTTTTTTGATTTGGGGCAATTTATGCCAAGGAACAGAAGGAAAATCGTGGTGTTCGTTGTGAAAACCGACATTCAAATTAATAGTATTCAATGGACCGTAATAGCTTTTTGTTTCTTGTTCATCGCCATGTGTCAAAAAATGCTCTTGCACCCAACGTGCACCCACAGGATGTAAACCAATAGAGAAAAATAAACTTGCTATCAAATAAATACCTGCATTAGGCCCGAAAAAGTAGAAGATGGCAGTGGTTACAACGAGATTTGAAGCCCAATTGGCAATCGTCCATCCATCAAAAATACTGATTTCGTTTTTCAAACGCAAAGGCCTAAACATCTGAAAGACAGGGTAAAACAAAAGCCACAGGGCTTTACCAACTGTAGAACTGCCTATTAATTTCGCCTCCCAGCGAAATGGCATATCAGCATCTAGCTCTTCTACGCCCTGAAAAGTATGATGCTTCAAATGATATTTTTGAAAAGAAACTGAACTTGGAAATACCATTACTGAATTGGCAAATATGCCAGCAATGGTGTTTAAAGTGCGATTTTTGAAAATTAAATTGTGTGCACATTCGTGAATTGAGATAAATAAAGTATGATCGGCAAAAGCCCCCACCACATAAGCGGCTATCAAAGCTGCCCACCAAGGGTAATCTTTTATCAAAAATGCTACCGCTATTTGGATGGCGACACAAAACGCAATCACGAAGATTGTATTTGTATTTCTACCAATCAACTCTCTGATCTGCGGGTACTTACGTATCATTTCTTTTGTTCTGCCTCTGTGTGGTTCTGCTAATTCAGACCATACGAATTCTACTGATTTTGACATAAATTTTAATTTGTAAAAGAAATATGATTTTAAATAAGAATGTTTCAACAAGTTGATATTAATTTCAAATATCGACCTTTTTTTTTAAACTTGCGGCTTATATAACAATCTGATCGTTAATTTAACACACAAAAAATGATAACTGTAAATGAATATTTTGGTGGCAAAGTAAAGTCGCTGGTGGTGAATGGAGTAGCAGGCAAAGAAACTGTAGGGGTGATGATACCTGGCGAATATGAATTTGGTACTACTCAAAAAGAGATTATGAGTGTGGTTACAGGAGCATTGGTAGTGAAATTGCCCGGATCTGAAGGTTTTGAAGTGTTTTATGCGGGCGATAGATTTGAAGTGGCAGCGAATGTCAAATTTCAACTGAAAGTCTATGTAGATTCAGCCTATTTGTGCCAGTATTTGTAGAATTTCAAATAAGTTCACTTTATTTTTTTATCAACACCAATCGCCTTTTCTTTTGTTGAAAAACGACCGTTAATTTGTGCTTTTCCATGCGATATGTACTCCAACTTTCATATAAAGGCACAAATTACCACGGTTGGCAAATTCAAAAAAATGCCCATACCGTTCAAAATGAGCTAAATTCAGCGATCTCCAAAGTGCTGAAAATGGAAATTGAGACTTTTGGGAGTGGCCGAACAGATACTGGAGTTCATGCCAATCAGCAGTATGCTCAATTTGATTTTGCGAATATCGAAAATGCCGCAAAGTTCATTTTTCAGCTAAATGCCATCCTTCCCTACGATATTTTTATCCAACATATTTACCAGGTAAAAGACGATTTTAGCGTGCGTTTCGATGCCGAAGAAAGAAGCTACCAATACCGCATTTCATTGACCAAAAACCCGTTTTTGAAAGACTTATGTTGCTACTATTTCAGGCCAATTCCAGATATTCAACTGATGAATGAGGCTTGTAGCTTACTTTTTAAATATACTGATTTTCAGTCGTTTAGCAAATACAAAACCAATGTGCTGCATTTCGATTGCCAGATTACACAAGCATATTGGGCGTTGGATGGCGATCTGCTTATTTTTCACGTTTCTGCCAACCGTTTTTTGAGAGGCATGGTGCGAACAATCGTAGGCACACTATTAGAAGTAGGCCAAAAAAATATTTCTGTGGCTGATTTTGAGCAAATAATATTGAAACGCAATCGAATTTACGCCAAAACTTCAGCTCCTCCCGAAGGTTTATTTTTGACAGAAGTCGTGTATCCGAGCCAATCTCTGCATTTGTTAGCCTAGTTTTTCTTCCAGCTTTTTCAGTTTCTGCTCGGTGCGAAAAAGATAAAAAATGATTCCACTGAGAATAATGGCCACCACAGCCACCACTACGTATATTTTACCATCTGCACGAAAGGCATCAGCCATTTCTATTTGATTGAGCATGTTTTTTGATTAATTATTAAATCCAATACTTGTGGTTCGATACATCCACTAGTTCAATTTTTTGGTAATCATGTCTACAATTTCAGCACTTGCCCAATTATTTCCCTCCAAACTGCTTTTCAATATGTTGCCTTTTTCATCTACCAAGTAGGTGGTAGGATATCTTCTAATGCCAAAAGAAGGCAATTTTTCTTTCGATAAATAATATTGAAATGCAAAATTTGGAAATCTTTGTTTGAATATTTCAAGCTTTGCAATAGGCTCATCGGAGACCATTATCACTTTCAAATTTGAGTTTTTGATTTGGCTTTCAAGAGCTAAAATGGTAGGCATTTCTTTGATGCAATCTATACACCAAGTCTGAAAAAATGCGACAAGTGTCACTTTTTCTTGCAATGAAGCCAAGCGTATTTCATCGCCAAAGCCATCTTTCTGCAAGATAATTTCCTCAAAATTGAGGCAAGGAGTCGCTAAAAAAGTCTTGTAGCCCCAATATCCACCCAATACAATGAGGGCAAATGCAATGGCAAATATTCTATTTTTGTTCAAATTATATTGTGTTGAGTTATACTAAAAATGTATCACTAAATATCAAACCAATTGATTTTTGAAGTATTTCGAGGTCCAAGTTTCAGAGGCTTTTACGAGCCAATTATTGCTCAAAGCTGATTTGGTGGTGATAGAATTATTGAAAATATGGGTTTGCTCATTAATATCGCCAATAGTTATTAGATATTTTACCTGTGAAATATTTACAGACTCGATGTTTTCACTTTTTACAAAGGCAATATTTCTGTCCATTAAATTCAGTCCCATTTCAGCACCTAATTGCGCCATAAAATGAACCAATTTATCGATCGAGCAGCCGCTTGCATTTGTGGTTGCTTCATCAATAGCTACAATTACAAATCTTTGGTGTTTAAAAGTGTAGCCAGACACGATTGCTGCCCCGTGACTTGCCCAATTGGCTAGAAATTGATCTAGTTTTGCACTTATATATTTTTGCTCCTCAGCACTGAAATTTCGTTCAGATTGGTAAATCCAAATTTTGGAGTCTCCGCTTAGTAGTTCAAATGGCAAGCTCATGGGATAAAAGTAATGTAGAAATACAACTTATTTTAACAAAAATAACGCTAATTGTTCTACATTATCAACTTATTTTGCCAAACACATATTCTTTGGTTCGCTCTTCTTTCGGGTTTTCGAGAACTTGTTTTGCATCGCCTTGTTCTACTATTTCACCCAAATACATAAAAACTACATAATCTGCTATCCGCTTGGCTTGTGCAAAACTATGAGTTACTATCACAACCGTATAATCGCTCTTTAGTTGAATAAATTTATCTTCAATATTTTTACTAGAAATTGGGTCGAGGGCAGAGGTTGGTTCATCGCCCAAAATAATATCTGGTTTCACAGCTAGGCCTCGCGCCAAGCACAGGCGTTGCTGCTGCCCGATCGACAGTTTAGAGGCTGGCGTGTGAAGACGGTCTTTTACCTCGTCCCAAAGGCTTGCTTGGTTCAAATAAAAAGTAACAATTTCATCAATTTTAGTTTTATCTTTCAGGCCATGAATCCGTGGGCCATAAGCCACATTATCATAGATAGACATTGGCAAGGGGAATGGACGCTGCGAAAGCAAGCCCATTTTCTTTCTCAAATGTGTAATTTCGACATTGTTGTCAAAAATATTTTCTGAGTCAATCAATAATTTACCAGAAATAGTGACATTGTCGTAGGTATCGATCAATCGGTTGAAGCACTTGAGCAAGGTGGTTTTTCCGCAGCCAGAAGGCCCCATTATGCAAGTAACTTTATGGTCGGGTATTTCCAGATTTATGTTTTTCAACGCATGGCGATCGCCATAATGTACATTGAGATTTTCTATTTTAATGTGTGCAGGCATGGCTTAATTGTGGTCAGATAATCTGGTTTTTGGCATATTTGCGGTAAAGCAAACGAGATATAATGCTGATTATCAATATAATAACGGTTAATATTACGGCTGCTGCATACGCCCTATTTTGCACTTCTGGTATAGGTGCACCCAATTGAAAAAAAATTGAAAGTGGCAGCGAGGCTGCGGGTTTCATGATCGAAGTTGGAATGCGATCGGTATAGCCTGAAGTAAATATCACGGATGCCGCATCGCCAATGGCTCTACCAAAACCTAGCAACATAGCTGTGGTAATGGCTGGCAATGTCTGTTTTACAACGACTTTAAACGAGGTTTCCCATCGGGTAGCACCCAAAGAATACGATGCTTCTATCAAACCAGTAGGTATATTTCTCATAATTTCATCCATGGCACGGGCTATGATGGGCAAAATCATGATGGCTAGCGTAATAATTCCTGCTAAAAGCGATGTTTTGAGCCCAATTATGACCATCAGTGTAAAACCAAAAGCTCCATATACAATCGAAGGTACGCCCCATAGCAAATCTAAAGCAAGGCGAACCGTGGCTGCGAATTTAGAATCATGTTTTAAGTACAAATTAAGATACAAAACGATCGGCAAACTCATTAACATGGCAATAAAAGTAGCTCCAACAGATAAATAAAGAGAACCAACGATGGCATTGAGAACCCCACCTTCTTTGCCAAGATAATAGCCTCCTTTTGGTACAGAAGATATCATTTCCCAACTCAAAGAGGTAAAACCGCGATAAATGACAGCCAATATTACAGAGCAAAGCAAGCCAATAATGAAGGCAGTGCTTAGATACATTAAAAATTTAAAAAACTTTTCTTCCAGATGTTTCAAAAATGTTTTTGCTATTTCAACCAATTGCAAAAGTAAGCACGGAATTGGGAAAATAATGAATGAAGGCAAATTGATGGCATAAAAAATTGAAATAGTCTTGCTAATTTTGATTGCAAATATATTTTCTTTGAAAAATAAATGTGTTTATTTCGGTGTAGTGCAATAATTGGAGGCTGATTTCGATATTGATAATATTGCGGTATTTTGATTGGCAATAAATCAAAATACTAGGTGGTGATTGCACGACATCTTTGCCAAAGATATCGTGCAAAGTATTTCAAGTGGCAATATTTACGTATGTTTATCAAAAATCAGCTCTAAAGTCTATATTTCTCTCATTGATTTACCGTTCAAAGTTTCCAGTTTCTATATTTCGATTCTTTTTTTTTACTTTAAATATTTTAACTTTTGCGTTGGCAAATGTAAATGCTGCGCAAATTGCTCCAGTTGCTGATAGTATTTATCCTGAAAAAAAAGTCTATTTTTTTATTATCAAGGAGATTGTGATTGACGGTAATCGCATCACCAAGCCTCAAATTATCAAGCGAGAACTAGATTTTAAAGAAGGCGATTCGATCGAAGTTTCAAAAATTGATGCTCTGTTGAAATGGGAAAGAAACAAGGTTTTCAACACCAATTTATTTGTGACAGTAGATGTAAGCCTCGAACAAACCGATAATTTTAGGGTCAAAAATCTAAAAATTGTGGTGAAGGAGCAGTGGTACACCATTCCGCAACTAATTTTGGAGCCTGCCGATCGAAATTTGAACGAGTGGATTTTTCAACGAGGTGCCGCTTTAAATCGCGTAAATATTGGAGCAAAATTGTTTCAATACAATGTGAGGGGCAGGCGAGAATCGCTTCGATTGACATTGCAAACTGGCTTCACAAATAATTTTGAGATATCGTATGAAATACCGTATATCGACAGGAAACAAAGATGGGGTATAAGGCCTTTTTTCGCGTATTTTGACAATAAATCGCTAGCAATTCAAACCAATATCAACAAACTAGAATTCATAAAATCGCCTAGAGAATCGCTCTTGAGATCATTTTTCAGAACTGGTATTTCGATTAACTTTAGGCAACGAATATTTTCTTCGCATTCGCTCGAATTGAGCTACAACAACAACTATATTGCTGATACTGTGGCGCTTCTGAATCCAGATTATTTTCTAAACGGGGATACAAGGCAAATATACTTACAAGCAAAATATACCTACACCATTGATAAAAGAGACATAAGGCAATATGCTCACAAAGGCGATTATTTTAGTACAACTGTCGAGCAACTTGGATTTTCTTATCAGGAATCGGTGCAATTAAGCTCATTATCAGCTACTTACGCAAAGTACCTGCAGCTTGGGAAGCGCACTTTTTTTGCCACTAGATTTAAGGCAAAAACATCATTCCCCAATCTGCAACCTTATGTGAATTTTAAGGGTTTGGGTTATCAAAATGATCTTGTGCGCGGATATGAACTGTACCTTGTCGATGGGCAGCATTTTTTACTTTCAAGTAATTCGGCTAGGTATCGTTTCTTTTCAAAAGTGTTGAATTTCGGCAAAATCATACCGATTAGGCAGTTTCGTACCATGCCTGTCGATTTGTATTTTACCGTATTTAGCGATTATGGAATTGCATTCAACGACAAGCCTGTTCGCAATTATCCATTGCTTACTTCCGACAACAGAAAGTTGAGCAACAGGCTGATGGGCAGCATTGGAGCTGGCATACACATTGTCACTTTTTACAATTCAGTTTTAAGATTTGAAACTTCGTACAATCTCGAAAATAAGTTCAATTTTGCCTTCGCAATCGGCACAGATATTTGATTTGAGATAGGCTTTTTTTTTACTTCACTTTTATCAACATCAGACTATAATCGTCTAAATTAATTTTACTTCCACAATGCATTTGCACAGTGTTTAATAGGTTTGATTTTATCTCTTCAACGCCAAATTGGTTGTTTGCTTGTAAAAAATGCAATATTCGCTCAGATCCAAATTCTTCTGCTGCTGCATTGGTGGCCTCTGTAATGCCATCTGTATATAAAAGTATGATGTCGCCTTTTTTCAATGGTATTTCGATTACATCAAAATCGATGGAGTAGGGATGATTGCGGTTGATGGCCAGCCCCAAGCCTTTCTGTTCGATAAATTCTACCTGATTTGTATCTTGATGAAAGTACAGCGTTGGGCAATGTCCCGCCCTGCAAGTAGACAGCATTTTCTTTTCAAAATCAAAAACCAACAGGCTGAGTGTCACAAATGTGGCCTTGTCGAGGCAGGCAGAAAGTGCTACATTGGCGTGTTTCATAAAAGTATCACTTGGCAAATCGAGTGTTGCCAAGCTATGAAAAACGCCTTTTAACTTTGCCATGTGAAATGCGGCAGAAGTGCCTTTGCCCGATACATCGCCTATTACTATCACAAATCGAGTGTCGCTCAGCGTAGTGAAATCGTAGTAATCGCCCCCAACTTCATCGGCCGAAATCGAAACAGCTGCCATCTCAATATATTGATTATTAAGTAATTGGCTTGGTAACAATCCTAATTGCACGCGCTTTGCAATTTCACGATCTCGCATATACCTCGCTTGCGAGACGGCTTGCTGTATCAACCTTAAATTGCTGATCGAAGTACAGGCTTGCGCCACATACGTATTCACAATTTCTATCATTTCTTTCTCAAATCCCTGTTTGATTTCGGAAAATAAATACAAATTGCCATACTTTTCAGTAAAGCTGCTCAACGGCAAAATAAGCATAGAAGCATAGCCCATGTAGCCAATTTCATCGTATTTAGACAATTTGCTCAAATCATCTACCAAAAAATAATCCACACCAACTTGTATCGTATTTGAGCGATTGAAATTTGCAATTTCAAGATGTCGTTCTTGGTCCAAATTGCGGTAAATGATTGTTTTTGTATTTCCCGATTCATCAAATTGCTCTAAAATAGCACCTGTGGCCATCAAAGTCGAACTGCAGCTTTCTATTAATAAGTGATAAACTTCCTCTTCTGTTTTGCCGATTTGCACCGACTTGCTCAGCTTTTGAAACTGCATTACTTCACCAAACTTTCGCTCAAATACCGAGGAGGTAGGCAGATTAAAAAGTAAAACCAAAATAGACAATAAACTGTAGACGCTTACAAATGTAAATAGCGTAATAATTAACACATTATTGGTAAGGTCGGTGACCAAGGCGTGCTCGATCGAAAAATTGATAATATTCCAAGCCAGCACCAAAGTGAGCATTAAGATGATAGAAAGAAACACAATATCTTTCCACTTTTGCTTTACATTTAGGTAGGCAATCCACTTCAGATTATAGCAAAGTATGAGCGCAAGCAAAATGTAAGGCAAAGCCAAAAGTTGAAATACAACTTCATTGTGTAAGAAATTGAAATAGTTGCAGATCGGGCTTAAATAAATCATGCATTCAAACACTCGCCATAGCGACAAGATTTCCTTAGATTTTTGATATAGAATAAGGCGTTTGAATACATAAAAACAGCTAATGATGAAGATAAGTGTGATGGCAATGATGCCTTGTTCTATCATAGAGACGAGCCCCAATGCGATTTCTGGCCATATTTGTGAAAGATAAACTTGTACTACGCTATCGCTGGTAAGCAACAATGTGATCACAAAACCAGACACCGAAAGTTTCCAAAACATATCATTTAATGTACCTTTTTCGTTGTTGTCGATTTCGAGTTTATAAAATAGCAGGATCGAAATGGTGAGAGTGCCCAAAAAAGTGTTTTTGGTAAATGATGCCCAAAAAGAAGCGGCCTCAATAAAAGCATTAAAAAGAATGGGCGAATCGATAACGGTAAGCCCAAGCCAACTCATTATGCCAATTAAAATGTACAATCGTTTCAGATTCCTCTTTTCTGTCATTTGTTTTGTCGCTCAAAATTCAAATATACAGATAGTTTTCTATTCCTACGCCTTGGCATTTGTGTTCTTCAAGTTGATGGGCGTGCGCGCCATCAAACTGATTAGGAAAATAGCCCAAGAGAATAGGTGGGGTCAGTCTGGTTTTCAAGAAATAAATTGACTGCGGATGGTAACCACGTACACTTCAAAGTACGACTGAAAAAAATGCTGTAAAGCCAGTATATTCATCTGCTAGTAGCTGGCTCCATTACGAATGTTAAGGTAAAGTTAAAAGTACAAATATGGCCGCAATCGTACGTAACCAGTACTTTGAGGCTGCATTTTATTGATTACTTCATCACCCAGCCAATATTTGGCAATTGTTTTTTGCGGTGATTTTTCAAATTTGTCTCTAACTATTTTTTGCTTACCATACCAATTATTCCTCATTAAAAACGCAAAAACACCTCCCAATTAACTAGGAGGTGTTTTTGCATTATTGCCTTTTTGAGAGGCGATGTTAAAAATCTATCTAACGACTAGTTTTTTAACAGTACCATTGGCTCTTAACACATAGATGCCACTTTGTAAATCTGAAGCAATACTATTTACACCAACAACTAAAGTGCCAGATTTCACCAATACACCACTTGTATTCACGATCTCGTATGTTGCATTTATTGTGCTTTCTACCGAGAACGCTCCTTCACTTGGATTTGGGTAAATTGAAAACTCATTGTTTTTGTTGCCAGACTTAACACTTGTTGATATTGCATCTGTATTAATATCATCAACGTAGTATGTTTTATCTACTGCTTGTGTGGCACCAGGTACGAAGAAGTTATAAAAAATAACCAATTTAGTATAGTTTTTGTCTAATTGTGCAACCTGAGATTTCATTCCTGCCACGGTTTTTGCCGTTCCAAAATCGAATGTTAAATTGTTCCAACCTACTGCAGTAGTTAAAGCTAAAGACTCGGTAGGCGTGCCATCTCCTTCTACTTTCAACGCAATAAGTGTGTTTGCATCTGGTGAATAAACACGAGCTGTAATTTTAGTTTTGCCAGCAACAAATCGAATTGGATTTACAAAACTTTTTCCGGCAATTACAGTACCTGCATAGGCTTCAAAACCTGAAACTTTTGGAGATCTCACCGATTTGAGCACCTTGTTATTTGCATTGTCAGGGTCGGCTGCTATTCCAGAAAGCGTATTGCCAGCAAAATCGCTAATTGAATAATTAACAGTTGAGCTATCTTCAAATGTAATTGGGAAAGAAGGTTTGGCTTTGGCTGGCGGTCCTACTACTGTAGATACAAAATCGGTCCAGAAGTAAATATTGTCAACCAACAGCGTTTTGCCAAATACTGATTTATTTTCAATTTTTAATTGAAATATTTCAGTTAAGTCTGGCACAGTATAATTTGTCAAAGCTATATCTACACTGTTCCACTTACCTCCACTAAGGGTTACGTTGTAAAAGTTTTCCTGACCAGGGCTAATTATTGATACTTCTACGCTAGGCAGATTTGCAGAATACAAATCCAAATGTAAAAATTTCAGCTTCGACACATCTAATTTTGAAAATTCAGTACCTTGGTAATTAAAATTTTTGTATTCCAAGGCTGTATTTCCGCCAGAAAGCGTTACAATAGAAACCAAAGTAGCTTGCGACCAACTAGGATTAACATTCAGTCCACCAGCACTGCTTACAAAAGCATCGCTAAATATAGATATCACTTTTTCAGCTGCCAATGCAGCTGGTGTTGGGGCGGCAGGTACAACCACTACTGATGTTGTAGTTGCCATTACAGTGAGCGTATTGGCAGCCATATTTCCAGTAGCATCTTTTGCTGTGATTGTAAAGGTATAAGCTGTAGAAGCCATCAAGCCTTCAATCAAAACAGTTTTTTGTGTGCCAGCTACACCCGCCACATTTACCGTAGTGGTATTATAAGAAACCGTATAGTTGATTACATTGGTGTTGTCATTAGCATTTAACAACAATTCAACACTATTGGCCTCAACTGAACCTTTGGTGGCAACAAATTCCGTTGGGGCTTCAGCATCGACTGTGGCTGAGTTATCCCAGAAATACAAGTTGTCGATAAGCACATTTTTTCCGCCAGAGCCTACAAACTTAAACTGAGAGATATTGCTTTTATTGACCCCAGTGAAACTCACCAACGGAACATCAAAACTATTCCAAC
>JBJXGB010000107.1:0-19059 GCA_046152935.1 Cytophagales bacterium | reverse complement strand
TGGATATTACTTTATTAAAAATAAGTCAGAACACCGGCTCAAAAATTACTTTCTCAGGAAGAGCGGATAAATTAGAGATTGATGGTGATACCGGCAGCAAGTTTAAGGGAGAGGATATGAGTACATCACAACCACGTGGGAAATTTGCTTAAAAAATTTATTTTTGTCTTTTTCTTCGTAGTAAACCAACTTTCTAGGATAAAGTAAATTTAAGGCCCAATTGCGGACTTTTATTCCACCTAAATCTTTTTTGAACTGAAACGAAGCAGAATCGGCCATCAGAATTGAGCTTGGTGGCATTAAAATAATAGCATTTTCAGGTGTATTTAGTTTTATATAGTCTAATGCAGCCGCATCGATACCAAATTTGCTCTGCATTTTTTGGGATTCAGAAAGATGTGAACTGCGATTGGCAAACTTCAGGTTTTCACCAATTAAGCTATTCATTACCCAGTCGTAGCCAGCATTTTCTCTAAACGCAACAAATAAAAAGGCTGAAATTGTGGCCAATAGCAGCAAATTTTTTACAAACGGAATGCCTTGCGATTTGGCAACTGAAACTTCTATTTTTTGCTTTTTACCCATATCAATTCAAAAATAACAATTTACGGTACATAAATAACTAAAATATACTTTTTGAAAAATTCTTTTTTTGTACTTTTGCAGCCTCACTTAACAAAGAAACTAAAATCAATCAAATATGTCAATTACAGCAACGGATGTAAACACCCTAAGGCAAATGACTGGGGCAGGAATGATGGACTGCAAAAAAGCGCTGACTGAAGCCGAAGGAAATTTTGAAGCAGCCATAGATTTACTACGTAAAAAAGGTCAAAAAGTATCAGCTGCTCGTGCAGACAAAGAAGCCAACGAAGGTGCAGTGTTCGTAAAAACAAACGGTGGCGAAGGCGTAGTAGTTTCTTTGAGCAGCGAAACAGACTTTGTAGCCAAAAATGCAGATTTCGTAAAATTAGGAGCCGCTATTGCTGAAGCAGCACTCACCAACAAACCTGGCACCCTCGAAGATTTGAAAGCATTGCAAATTGATGGCAAAGCAGTTTCAGAACATTTAATAGATATAGTTGGCAAGATTGCTGAACGAATAGATGTTACTTCCTACACCATAGTAAGCGGAGAAAAGGTAATACCTTACGTGCACTCAAACTCAAAAGTAGGTGTATTGGTGGCCCTCAAAAATGTAGGAAATTCAGACGTAACAGAAGTAGGCAAAGACGTTGCTATGCAGATAGCCGCCATGAAACCAGTAGCTGTTGACAAAGATGATGTAGACCCAACTACTATAGAAAGAGAAATCGAAATTGGCAAAGAACAAGCAAGAGCGGAAGGAAAACCAGAAGCAATGCTTGAAAAAATTGCATTGGGCAAATTGAATAAATTTTATAAAGATTCAACTTTATTAAACCAAGAATTTGTAAAAGACCCATCAAAAACGATAGCTCAACTTTTGGATGCTGTGAACAAAGGTTTGACAGTCACTTCGTTCAAAAGAATTCAAATTGGAGGTTAATTTCGGAATAATTAATAAAAAAAAGGGCTTCAGATGAAGCCCTTTTTTTATTAATCGATAAGTTTATCACTAATTGTTAGTAACTGATCTGTAAATAGAAGCAGATTTTAATTTATGATTTTCCAAAGAATCGTTCCATTTATAAGATTTACTTACGAATCCAACCAGAACTACCGAGATCAATATCAGAATTTTCCAAAAAAAACCTTCTTTTAAAGTATTAAATCTATTTTTCATGGGTGGTTGAGGTTTTTCTTATTAAAATATTTCTCATTTATGCTGCAAATCTAAACTTTGTAACCTTCATAAATTAGCTTTTTCTTTACTATTTGTTTGACACAAAAAATATTTAGAATTATACCAAGATAGTATGTTGATAAAGAAAGTATTTGAGCAATATTTCGATAAATTAGCCAAATTCCATCAAAATGATACATTGCTACCGCTTCGGGATAAATATCTAATTCCCAATGACGCTGAAAAAGAAATCATCTATTTTGCAGGTAATTCACTTGGGCTTCAGCCTAAATCTACAGCATCAATCGTCAGTGCTGAACTTAAAAAATGGGCAAATTTGGGAGTGAAAGGACATTTTGAAGGTGAAATAAACTGGTTCAATTACCATGCTCAATTCGATAAAACCATTTCAAAATTATTAAATGCAAAAGTTGATGAAGTTGTAGTTGCCAACTCGCTTACTGTAAATTTGCATTTGCTGCTTTCCACTTTTTACAAACCTACCGCAAGCAAATTTAAAATAATTATTGAAAGCCCTTCATTTTCAAGCGATTACTATGCTGTTTGTTCGCAAATAGAGCAAAATGGGTTTAAGGTAGGTGAAGCGTTAATTGAAGTATTGCCACGAGCAAACGAGTTTACGATTAGGCAAGAAGATATTTTAGAAGCCATTGCCCTGCACAAACATGAACTTGCATTGGTATGGCTTGGTGCAGTCAATTTTTATTCAGGTCAAGCATTTGATATTCAAAGACTTACAGCCAAAGCACAAGAAGTCGGTGCACTTGTTGGGTTTGATTTGGCTCACGCTATTGGCAATATTCCTCTTTCTCTACACGATGATAATGTCGATTTTGCAACATGGTGTTCATACAAATACTTAAATTCTGGCCCAGGCGGAGTCGGTGGTTTGTTTATCCACCAAAAACACCACCATATTTCTCCCTCTTTCAAAGGTTGGTGGGGCGTAGATGAACAAGAAAGATTCAAAATGAGCAAAGTTTTCACACCAATGGTCGGAGCCAAGGCTTGGCAGTTGAGCAATGCACCCATTATGAGCATGGCCATTCACAAAGCAGCATTAGATGAATTTGAAAATGTCGACTTTGCCGAATTAAGAGCGAAAAGCCTCTTATTGACAGGCATGTTAATAGAAGGTATTGAGCTGATAATGAATTCTTTCACTGAAACTGGGCTGCAAATAATCACACCTAAAAATGAAAATGAAAGAGGCTGTCAATTATCCTTAGGTACATCAAAAAATGGTAAAAAACTTTTTGACTATCTTACAGAAAACAATATCATTACCGATTGGCGAGAACCAAACGTGATAAGAATGGCACCTGTACCAATGTACAATAGTTTTGAAGAGGTGAGTTTGTCAATTAAAGTAATGCAAGATTACTTTTTACAAGAAAAATAGCATAAAATTCAGTCACCAAAAGAAACTATGTATAAACATTAATTGTATATACATTACAATAAAATAAAGAACCATGAAAACAATCGTTCACAAATCGGCTTCGCGAGGTGGTGCAGACCACGGCTGGCTGAAAGCAAAACACAGTTTTAGTTTTGCCAATTATTACGACCCTTCTAAAATGCAATTTGGGGCTTTGCGTGTGCTAAATGACGATTTAGTAGCACCAAAAATGGGTTTTGGCACGCATCCACATGATAATATGGAAATAATATCGATCGTCCTGAATGGTACTATACGACACAAAGATAGCATGGGAAATGAGGCTGAAATCAAAAAAGATGAAGTGCAGATCATGTCGGCTGGTACGGGTGTGAAACACTCGGAGTTTAATAGTGACTTAAAAGAGACATTAAATTTGCTCCAAATATGGATAATGCCGAAGGAGTACAACATAAAACCACGTTACGACCAAGTAACACTCAATCCTGACGACAGAAAAGATAAAATCCAAACTATTGTAGCCCCGAATGTAGAGGGAGCGATGTGGATAAACCAAGATGCTTATCTTTCCAGAATCAATTTAAGTAGAGCTACGACTTTCGATTACGCACTTAATAAACCTGAAAATGGGGTATACATATTTGTAATTGAGGGCAGTACAACTATTGGCGAGAGCAAATTAACTAAAAGAGATGCCATAGGAGTATTGGAAACTAATTCCATCGTCATAGATGCAGAAGCTGACACGGAATTGTTATTTATCGAGGTGCCGATGAAATAAACAAAAGACAAAAAGTGTAGCGGGGAGCAGGATCGAACTGCCGACCTTAGGGTTATGAATCCTACGCTCTAACCATCTGAGCTACCCCGCCATTTTTTAGGACTGCAAATATAGCGTTTTTTTCTTTCTGATGCTAGTTTTTGAATATTTTTCACACGCTTTGCATCATTTGCAGTTTTTTATACAAGCCATCTGGGCGTGCAATTAAAGCTTCGTGGTTGCCCTGCTCTACGATAGTGCCATCTTTGATGACCAATATTTTATCTGCATTTTGAATGGTGCTTAATCGATGGGCAATTACGAGCGAGGTACGGTTTTTCATCAAATTATCGAGGGCTTGCTGCACCAACTTTTCTGATTCTGTGTCTAAAGCTGAGGTGGCTTCATCTAAAATCATGATTGGAGGATTTGCTAAAACTGCCCTTGCGATGCAAATACGCTGTTTTTGACCTCCAGACAGTTTCACACCCCTATCGCCTACCTCCGAGTGGTAGCCATTGTCCGTTTTTATAATAAACTCATGCGCATTGGCAATTTTAGCGGCATTTTCTACATCTTCTTGAGTAGCATTTTCATTCCCAAACAAGATATTATTGTAAATTGTGTCATTAAAAAGTATGGATTCTTGGGTTACAATCCCCATCATACTTCTTAGCGATTCCATCCGTATGTCTTTAATATTTACGTCATCAAGCAATATTTCTCCACTTTTTACATCATAAAACCTGGGCACAAGATCGGAAATAGTAGTTTTTCCTCCACCAGAAGGACCGACCAAAGCCACCATCTTTCCTGCCTCAATGGTGAAGTTCAAATTCTTCAAAACATCTTTCTCACTGTATGAAAAACTTACATTTTTAAATTCTATTTGATTATTGAATTGTTTTACTTCTAAAGATGATGCACCATCGGTAATGGTCGATTTCAGATCTATCACCGAAAGCACCCTTTCGCCTGCCGCAATTCCCACCTGAATGGTGCTAATCGAAGTTGAGATAGCCTTTGCGGGGCGTAGAATCTGTGAAAATAAAATAATATAGCCTACAAACTCACTGGCAGTAAGCTCAGATTGATTGCTCAACACCAACGAACCACCGTAAATTAGAATGAATGACACCACCAACACGCCACTTAGCTCCGAAAAAGGAGAAGCGAGTTCTCTTTTCAAATTCATCTTGCGGGACAGTCTGGTGTAATTGTCGTTTTCGGCTCTAAATTTATTCAATATGTATCTTTCACCATTAAATGCTTTTATTAATCGCATTCCTGAAAGTGTTTCATCAATCAAACCAATCAATTTGCCAAAAGCAACGTAGCTTTCAGAGGCTGTTTTCTTTATTTTTTTATTTATCCAAGAAATAATGATGCCCGAAATAGGAATAACAACCAAAGTAAAAAGCGTAAGTTTTACAGACAATGATAGCAGAAGAACAAAAAAGGTAATTAGTGTGAAAGGCTCTTTCAGCAAAGCAGCAATTGAAGTAGAAATCGACCCCTCAATGGCTGTGACATCGTTGGTGACTTTACCCATAATGTCGCCTTTTCTGGAATTGGTAAAAAAACCCATTTCCATTTTTAATATTTTTTCATAAAGTGCATTTCGTAAATTTCGAATGATTTGAAGTTTGAGCAATTCAATTTGAACACTTGTCAAATACCGAAATAAATTGGTAAGTATTACAGACACTACCACAATGGCGGTCACGAACTGCAAAGCGGCAAATCTGCCATATTCCAATATAGAGGAAGCAAAATAATAATTGAAAAGATGCTTGAAATAATCAATGCTTAACGAAAAATCAGGAACGGTAAGCATTCCCTTCAATGCCGTATTATCGACCGTACCAAACAGCACATTTAGTAGAGGAATCAGCAAGGTAAAATTTAAAATACCAAAAATAACTTGAAAAAAAGTGAAGATCGAAAATGGAATGACGCGTTTGGAAAGCGGAAAGCAGTATTTTAATAATCTTAAATAAATTTTCACTTATTATAATTTAGTTTTTGACGGTGATTGGTGTGGGCTTCTTTTCCTCACAAAGGTAACAAGTAATGCGGGAAGCAATATCATATTGGTCAATAATGCAAAAAACAAGGTGAAGCAAGTAAGCATTCCTAAGGCAATAGTGCCGCCAAATTCTGAGCAAATAAAGATGCTAAAGCCCAATATCAACACAATGCTGGTATAAATCATGCTAATTCCTTCTTCTTTTAGGCTTTTTAGTACTGCCTCAAGCACCGTGTCGCAATTTGGCAATTCCTGTGAAAATTTACTCAAATAATGAATGGTGCTATCAATGGTAATGCCAAAAGATATGCTGAATATTACAGCAGTACTTATTTTCATTCTTATATCAAACAAACCCATTATGCCAGCTGTAATCAACATTGGTATCAGGTTTGGAATGACAGAAATAATAATCATTTTAATGTCTGTAAACATAAATGCCATCATCAAAGAAATAAGTGCGAAAGCCCAAAGCATGCTTTCTGTCAGATCATTCAATAAATATTGATTGCCTTTCAAAAACAACAAAGACGTACCAGTTACATCTACTTTAAACTCAGTTCCTGCAAATATTTCGTTTATTTTGGGTTTCAATCTGCCGTTAATAAAGTCATCCATATTCTTAGTACCCAAATCTGCCACTTTCATTGAAAAACGAACTACTTGCGCGTTGGTATCAACAAAAGAGCGAATAATGGTCAAATCGTTGTTGCTTCCACTAAAATACTTCAAAATAAACCCTTTCTCGCTGTTTAAAGGAATTCTATAATTTTCAGGGGTGTCATTATAATACGCCTGAGTAGCACTTTTAATAATACTCAAGATCGAAAATGGCGGAGATACTACCGACTCTGTGCGAATGTAATCTTCAAATTCACCAATTTTTTGTAGATTTTTCAAATTGTAAGCCGCTCGCTTTTTGCCAAGATCGATAAGTACTTCCAAAGGCATCACACCACTAAAATTTTGCTCAAAAAAGGCCAAATCTGGCTTTACAGTGCTTCGGGCTGGCATATCATCGACCATAAAGGCAATGGCTTTTATTTGCGTAATGCCATAAATACTAACGGAGGTAATGACCAAAGTAGTAATAAAAATGGCAATTCGGTAGTGCTCTACAAAATGGGCCACTTTGCTATTGATAAATTGCAGTGCCTTTTTATCAAGGTGCATCATTTGCTTTTCTGAAGGCTCAGGCAGATACATTAGTAGGCCTGGTATTACAATAATGGTGATAATAAAAGTAGCTAAACTCATTATCCCAGCTATCATTCCAAATTCTCTAATGAGCGATATATCTGTAAAAACTAGTACAAAAAAGCCTACCGCAGTGTTTGCGTTGGTCATAAAAGTAACAAAACCAATTTTTTCAATAATTTTCGTTACAGCTTTCACTTTGTCTCCTGTCTTACGAAATTCATGGTGGTATTTATTAAACATATAAACCACTGTAGGAATGCTGATAACGACTATCAAAGCAGGCAACATGCCCGTAAGCAGGCTGATTTTATAGCCAAATAATGCAGTAAAGCCTGATGTCCATATTACTGTAATGACCACCACTAAAATGGTAAATAAAACAGAACTAAACGATCGGAAAAATATAAATATAATAATACAAGTAGCCAATGCCGAAAGTACGAGCAAAAGTTTAAATTCGTCTTGAAAGGCACTAATCATTATGTATCGAATGTAAGGCAAACCTGCGTAGTGGGTTTCGATGTTTGTCGTATTAGAAAAATCTTTAACGAGTGCCAAAATATTGCCTATCAACTCTTTGCGTCTATTTGAGTTCAAAAATTCCTTATTCAAATAAATGGCAATAAGCGTAGCATTTGTAGTAGTATTGAATATTAGACCATCGTACACTTTTACATTTTTGGCTACCAGCAACAAGCTGTCTAATTCGGCTTGGTATTGTATTTTTCGTTGAAATACTGCCTGCAAATCAAATGTGCGGCTTTCAGTATTTTTATGCAGTCTTTTAAAATTTGCCAATGAGATTGCCTCATTTACACCTGGCACTTTGGTAATATTGTCCACCAATGTTTGGTACTTTGCAAAATTAGTAACTTTAAAAAGATTTTGGTCCTTAACACCTATCACCATCACATTGCCATCTTCACCAAAATTTTTCTTAAATTGAGCGTAAAACACCATTGAAGTATCCGTTTTTGGCACAATGTTGGCATAATCGTAGCTCATTTCTACTTTTGAACCCATCCATGCAAAAAATACTGTGAGTACCACGGTTGCCACCATCAGCGGAAGCCGATAGCCAATGATAAAGTTTGTAATTTTATTCCACATAAGTAGATAATTTGCAATTGCTACAACAACAAAAGTACCCTATATTGATCGTTTAGAAAAATCGTTCACAATTAATTAATTATGAATATCGAATTTTTACCCATTTTTGCACAAAGACAAACCAAATGAACTTTACAGAATTCTGGACCTACCTTACCAACTCACAAGAAATAATCCAAACAGGTGGCTTAATCTTGGTCACAGTTATTGTTTTCGCAGAAAATGGACTATTTTTCGGCTTCTTTTTACCAGGCGACTATCTGCTGTTTTCAGCAGGCTTGCTTTGTGGCACTGGAAATTTCCCTGTTCACATTATTTTACTCTGGTTTTGCATTTTGACCGCCTCAATATTAGGCAGCTATGTAGGCTACTTATTTGGAAAATATTTAGGACAGAGACTGCTCAATGCCAAAGACACTTGGTATTTTAAGAGAGAATTTATTGTAAAAACAAGATACTACTATATCAAGTATGCAGGAAACACGCTCATTGTTGGTCGATTTTTACCTATTGTGCGCACCTTTGCCCCCATTTTGGCTGGGCTTATAAAAATGAATGTTCGTAAATTTATGTACTACAATGTACTTGGAGGCACGCTTTGGGTAAGCCTCATGGTGTTGGGTGGCTATTTCTTAGGTGTGCAATTCCCCCAAATTTTAAATTATTTGGAATACATAATTGTTGGCTTCGTATTACTCACCTCATTTGTAGTAATCAGAGGCTTTTTCACAGCCAAAAGAGTGACTAGGAAAGTGGGTTAATACCATCAAAAAAACTGCAAAAACAATTCTAACTCCTTCCCTTTTTTCTCTAATTCAGATTTTGTAGCAAGCGGAACGGCACTTAAATAGTAAATTTTAGGGTCTTGGTCGAAATCTACAAGCACGTAGCCTGCTTTCTTCATATACTTTCCTACAGCCTGCAAAATATTATCGGTAGAGTCGTATTCTACCAGCTCATCGCCCAACGTATTGATTTGCACATGGTTTTGAACTACCAACAATTTGAGTTGGTAAATCAATTCCTCTAAAGAAATAGTGTTGTCAAAAAATATAGCCAGTTTGTAATCTAGCAACGATTTTAAGAAAATATCCATAAAAAAAGTAGGATTTTGACGAGCTAAAATCAGCTTTTCTGCTAAAGTTGACTTTTGGCTATCTTCTAATTTGGGGGCAATAGAATGTATAAGGTCTTTCATTGGGGATAAATAATGTGCAAATAAAAGACTTTAAAATAATATTTGTCTTATTTATTTTACTGCAACATCCCTTTCAATCTCGTTTTTCGCAAGTAATTAAAACCTTGCGAAGAAAAAGACAGATCAAATAATTATTGAAAATATCTAGCCGACTTTGAACACACGACACTAAACACATACCAGTAAAATGTATGATATCTAAGAAAATATGTAACTATTTATAGAAAAAAGCAGAGCAGGTTACCAGGAAGGTTTCAACAATAGTATTTCCTCACAAAACGCTACAGAATGCCACCTAAGATGAAAAAAGAGAGAAATTTCAAAAAATCCAATGTATTTACGTTTATTGTGCCAATTTTCCGACCATCGCTAATGTGCTAAATGGCAGCTATTTACCTTTCATTCAAATGTTATTTTATTGTTAAGAAGCGAAATTCAACAGATATTTTTTGGAAACAACAATATTCTTTGTGTAATATTGCACGCTGAATGAAGATTACTTCATCGGAAAAAGCCAAAAGCATTCAAAAAAAATATTGCGTAAACCTAAATCGTTCATACAAATGAATAAAATTCTGTTTTTCTACGTGGTCGCCATTGTGTTTATTTCATCATGCGAAACTAAAAAAGAAACGATAGTACCAGCCAACAGAGTTGAATTGTTGAAAGGAGAGGGTTATGTATCGGCCAGCACTTCACTCAACACTAATACGGAGTTTGACGTGAAATTGTGGGTGTATGCGCACTACAGTTTCAACAAAATCGAAGTAACCAGCCAAATTATTTCCCCAAGTGTACAAGAGGTAGTAAAACAACGAACTCTCGAACAAAGCGTAGATGGTGTAGCTTTTTCAACCAACTACACTGCGCTCATTAATAATTTGGATGTAACCTCCCAAAGCAACGCAACTCAAAAATTCACCTTCACTGTTACAGATAACAAGGGGAGAATATTTTCAGAATCAATACTAATAACGTCCGCAAATACGGATTAACCGCTTTATCTATTTTAATTTCAATTGTTTTACCCTTAACTTAATCTTCATTTATGAAAAAAGTAAAAGTTTATTTGTTTAGTGCGATTGTTGGTGCGGCCTTATTGCAAGGTTGTAGCAATGCATCAAAAGAGGTGGTAGCACCTACAGTTACGAATGTGAACGAGCATCCAAATGGATTGATTCAAAAAAGAATATTGTACACAGTGCATGTATTATCTTCTGCAGTTGCTGGCAATAGCAGACAAGAAGGTTTATTAGATGCTGATGTTACCGTGAGCCAAAATGGTAGAATCACTACTAAAAAAGTAGGTCAAAATGGTATGGCGATTTTTGACGATATATATGAAGGTTCAATATCTGTATACGTAACGGCAGCTGGCCATGCTTCTGTTAATCTTGTAAACAGCAATCTTTATATCAACGAGGATGCTGATGACAATAATAGCAATCAAACCCTTACTGAAGGTGTAACTCAATTGGTTACATTGCCTACTTTAAACAATGGTTTGAAAGGTCGTTTCTTGTTAGATACAGATAAAGATTCAAGAACTAGCCCAGTAGCCGCTGCAAACGTAAAAGTTCGTTTGACTTATTCAAGCACTATTGAGCCAAATGTATATTATGCAACTACAGATGCTAATGGTAGCTATGAATTTGTAAGTGTACCTGGCGCAAGTGCTACGCTTTCTGTTGAATCTTCTTTTTCAATTGGTACTGGCGAAGAATTGCAAAATTTCCTTATCACCGTACCTGGTGAAACTAGCGTAACACCTAGACCTGTAACAACTGGTTCTGTGTTAGACCTTGGCACAAGAGAATTAGGAACTGATGCAGATAGAATTTTCTACTCTGGTGTAATTACAGGTGTATTGTTTGGCGATTTTACTTTCATCGATAAATCTAGATTGAAGGCAGCTACTAATGATGTCGCTACTGACGAATCTTTGAATGGTGCATATCCAGGAAGTATCTCTCCACGTTTCAATCAAATAGTAGACAATGCTTATTCGTTCGTTGGTGTTGGTGCTTTAACTCAAGCCGTTACAAATCAATTTATAGATTCTTTGTACAGAGACATTACAAATTTAGATACTATTCCTGCAATAGGTTCAGTAGCTTACGATTTGTTTAACAACTCTTTTACAATATCTGTGGTAGGTTTGGGAAATACTTCGTACAAGCAAGCATTTTCTGCTGCTAACTACATAGCCACTGATATTGATTTGACTTTGACTATGACAGACTCACCAGATAGCTATATCGGCAAAACTGAGTTTAAAACTACAGTTGGTGCTGATGGTAGATTTACTTTTGGCTCTTTACCACTAGGTGCTACTTACGAATTGAAAGCTGAAAAATATGTGACAGTTGCTATACCAGGCACTGGAACATCGAAAAGAGTGAAATTCCAATTGACAGACAATTCTACTTACGTAGTTGATGGTACTTCTTTCTCAACATTCACACCTTCTAACAATGTTATCGAAGTAACTTTGGGTGCTACGCAAACAGTTTCTGAAGACTTAGGTATTCTTGAATTGAAATACTAGTTTTTAATTAGTATTTCAATATTATTAAAAGGCGAAGTTTAATTACTTCGCCTTTTTTTGTTTAAATACTTCTATAAAAGAAACTTAGAAGTCGTTAAACCCAAAGCATGTTCAACAATATCTTAATTTCAGCAACTATTCACTCGCTTTTCACCCCAATTTTCTCCAGTTCCTTCAGTATAAAATGGCTAAGCGAACAAACTGTTGCCTTTCTGATAGGAAAAGTATCGCTAGAGGGTGTAATTACAAAGTTTTTCTCTGTTACCAAATCTTCAATAGATTGGTAAAAGCCTCTGGTAACAGATGGTGCGTTTGAATATTTGATTTCAATGCCTACCAAAGGTTTGTCGCCTTTTACCAACACCAAATCTAGCTCAGCACCACTGTGTGTTCTGTAGAAATAGGCATCAATTCCAAGATTTTTTTGCAAAATAATTTGCTCTACCACGTAGCTTTCCCACGAAGCACCTACTATGGGATGTCCTTGCAAATCATCATAACTCGAAACCCTGTTGAAATAATGCAATATGCCTGTATCTCTCAGGTACACTTTTGGTGTTTTTACCAACCTTTTGCCACTATTATTGAACCAAGGCGGTAATCTACGCACGAGAAATGCACCTTCCATAATTTCCAAATAGCGATTGGTAACAGGTGCCGACACCCCAAGCGAACGGGAAAATTCTTCACCATTCCACACATTGCTTTGGTTGTAGGCGAGCATTTGCCACAATCGCATAAAGAGTGAAGGATTTAAACTTAGTCCAAATAAGTGATTGAAATCTCGCTCTACATACCCTCGCACAAAGCTTTCTGCCCAATTGGCAAAAAAGCTGTCGTTGGGGGCTAGAAAAGCATTGGGGAATCCGCCTCTATACCAATGGGTATTCATATTATATGTTGGCAAAATTTCCGAAAGTTGTAATGGTGACAAATCTACATAACTGATTCTGCCTGCCAGCGATTCGGAAACGCCTCGCACCAAACTTGGTGAAGCCGAACCCAACAATAAAAACCGCCCGGCTACTCTTTTTTTTATCAATAAGCGGCCTAAGCATTGAAAATAACGCGGGCATTTGTTGCGCCTCGTCAATAATCACCAGTTTTTCGCTATGGTTTTCTAAAAATGCCCGGGGTCGTTTGATAGCTTTAGTATATCTGTACGGCTTTCCAAATCCAAGTAAATGCTCTCTTTGATGCCTGATTCACCAACCTGTTGAGCCAAAGTAGTTTTACTTACTTGGCGTGGACCAAGGATGGCTACGGCAGGAAACAAGCTGAGTTTTCTAGTCAAAGATCGATGAAAATTTCTATCAAGCATATTACAAAGGGATATCATTATCCCAGAAAAACAAAATTTTAGCTATGTATTTTCTAGTATAATACACAGTTATCATTGAAATTCTATACTTTAACTATGGATTTTCTATGATAATGTTTCTTGTAAGTATAATTAATCAGTCTTAATAGGATATTCAATTGCCACACTTGTAAACTTACTTTCATTATGGCTAATTGCAGCTTTTAATACAGTAGCGCATGAGGACACGAACCAGGACGAGAAATCGAAACATTGACTATATATTTTCAATGATAACAATATATTATCCTTGAAAATATATATTTAAACTATGGATTTTTAATAATAATGTTTCTTGTAGGTATAATTAACCGCTTCGTTACGGCTATTTAATTACATTTTAATACCAATGGTTTATCTTAACTTCTAATTTTGATGAACAGAAATCAAGGCGAGGTATGAGCTTAGGTGCATTATTTATCATTGCTATTTTTATCCCAGCGGTCTTATTTGTACCAGCCAAGTACAAATCGACCTTTGCTTTGGTGATTTCTATCTTGTTTGCCATCGTATCGAGTTCATTTGCCATATCTGTTTTAAATTATGGCACTATTCAATACACGATTGCCGAACTCCCCCTCTTGGGCAATATCGAATTAAGTGCCGATTCGCTAGCTGCTTTTCTTATTCTTCTTATCAATTTAGTAGTGATGCTGACTTCCATATATGCGCAAGGGTATATGAGTTCATATAAAGAGCCTGTTGCTTTGAATATCCATTTTATGGCTTTCAATATGCTTCACTTGGCCATGTTGCAGTTGGTAATTATCCAGCATTTTGTGCCATTCATGATTATGTGGGAAGTGATGTCATTGTCTTCATTTCTGCTTGTAATTTTTGAGAGCAAGAAGGAAGAGACACTGAAATCGGGATTGAATTATTTGGTACAAATGCATATCTGTTTGATATTCATCATGTTAGGCTCATTTATATTGATGGGCGAAACTGGCCAAATGAGTTTTCACGCCCTTCGCGAATATTTTGCTACCAACATCAATTGGTCACTTTTTATTGTTTTTTTCTTGGGATTTGGATTGAAGGCGGGTTTTGTGCCATTGCATACATGGCTACCTCACACCTACGGAAGTGCACCTTCGCATATTTCAGGGCTTATGTCAGGTATAATGTCGAAAATTGGGATTTTTGGTATTCTCAGAGTAGTATCTTGTTTACAAAATTCATATTATGAAATAGGTATTTTTATATTGGTAATTAGCTTTATTACAGGGCTTTATGGAATTATCAATGCCATAGTGCAAAGCGATTTGAAGAAAACACTTGCCTTTAGCAGCATTGAAAATATTGGCATTATTGGTATGGGTATAGGACTGGGTGTACTCGGATTGGGTGTTCAAAACTATAGCCTTGGCTTTCTAGGTTTTGCAGGAGCCATACTTCACATTTTAAATCATGCATTATTTAAACCATTGTTGTTTTTTGGGGCGGGCACAATCTATCAGCAGACCCATAGCAAACATTTAGATTCACTTGGTGGGCTTATCAAGCAAATGCCCATTTCCGCGCTATTGTTTTTGGCTGGAGCAATCGCTATTTGCGGTTTGCCGCCTTTCAATGGTTTTGTGTCAGAGTTTCTGATATACGATGGCATAATGGGCGAGTTCAACAAAGGAAATGTATCGGTAGATGTGCTGCTTTTACTAGCATTGTTGGGTCTGGCACTAATTGGCGGTTTGGCTATATTTTGCTTTACAAAGGTGTTTGGCATCGTTTTTTTAGGAACAGCCCGCAAAGAACTTAAGCAGGAGGCCAAAGAAGTCAGCAGATGGATGCTTGCGCCACAATTTATCATCGTAGTATTAATGTTGCTTATCGCGTTGGCGCCTAATTATTTGCTCATTTTCATTAGTCCGATAGTAAATATTTTCATTCCATTCACGGTTTCAATTTCTGTAAGTAGTATAAAACCACTAGAAAATCTATCTACTTTAATGATGGTGTTTATTGGTTTAGCTGGTGTTATTTATGGTATTAGAACTTATTTTACCCGCAAAAATGGAGAACGAATTGAGCCGACTTGGGGCTGTGGCTATACCGCTGGCGACAGCAGAATTCAATACACTTCATCTTCTTTTGCAGAAAGTTTTGAAAAGCTAGCTTTTCCAGTTTTGCGACTCAAATTCAGGTTTAAGAAATTCTATTTGCGAGATATATTTCCTAAAACGAGAACTTTCCATAGTTCTGCCAAAGATATATTGGAGTACACTTTCATTGCCCGTCCGCTATGGCAATTGAATAAATTCATCAATCGTTTTGCGATAGTTCAATCGGGTAATACACAAACTTATGTGCTTTACGCCTTTGTATTCCTTATATTCTTGTTTGTAATCACCTTCTTTAATATTGTGTAATGATTGGCATCATTCTGATTTTCATAGCCAGTTTATTTTTTGTAGGGATAGTTGGTAGAACCAAAAGCCTGGCGAGTGGCAGGAAAGGTCCTGGCATTTTGCAGCCTATGAAAGATATTTTGCGATTGCTGAAGAAGGAAACCATTTATGGCAGCACTACAAGTATTGTGTTCAAAATAGCACCCAGCATTTATTTTACCAGCATTATTACTGCACTGCTGGTGGTGCCGTTTCATAATCAACAAGCCATTATTTCATTCGATGGCGATTTTGTATTTTTTGCCTACATACTTGCATTGGGCAAATTTTTCATGATTATTTCTGCGCTTGACACAGGCAGCGCGTTTGAAGGCATGGGTGCTAATCGCGAAGGCTTGTATTCTATGTTGGTAGAACCCGCTTTTTTTATCCTCATTGCCTCATTTGCGATGTACACTGGCAAAACATCATTTTATGAAATATTTTATGATTTTATTAATTTCAATAGCAGCACAACAGTATTCTTGATTCTTTTGGCTGCCTACATTCTGGTTCAGATTGCCATGATTGAAAATAGCCGTTTGCCAATTGACGATCCAAAAACGCATTTGGAATTGACGATGATTCACGAAGTGATGATACTTGACAACAGTGGCTTCGATTTGGCAATGATATTGTACGCAAGCTCTTTAAAGTTTGTGATGTATGGAATGCTAATCGTAAACTTATTTATAGAATCTTCGATGAACATGTGGGTTCAAGTGGCTATTTTCTTTGGCGTACAGTTTACTTGGGCAGTTTCGGCAGGATTGTTGGAGTCTTTCAGGGCGAGAGAGCGGATGAAAAAGAATCCGAATTTCATATTTACGCTTACAGTAATGTCCATCATGGTTTTCTTTGGGGTGTTGCTGATGATGAATAAGATTTAGGGTAGAGACAAAAGACTTAAGACAAAAGATTGAAGATGAAAGAATGAGAGATCGTAGTTTCGGTTTGCGAAGACACAAACCGAGGCGCATTGTTCAGCACACATTAATAATTAAAAATGACCAACGTACTCATTATTATTTTTTCAATGACACTCATCTACCTGCTGGCAGCTGGAAGGTTAAAAACCTATGCCACGGCTTTGGCCGTGCAAGGCGTGATTTTATTTGCGATCGCTTTCAACGAGTTGCATGGCTTGCGGGAAGAGAATTATGTAAATCTGGTCTTTATTCTTATCGAAACCATCATATTTAAAGGGATCGTTGTACCCTTGTATTTGAATTATTTGATTAAGAAAAACAAGCTTTATTATGAACGAGAGCCAGATGAAACCAATTTCTTCGCCTTATTCAAGATCGGATTAATTTTCATTCTTTCACTTTATTTGGGTTATGCCTTGCACAATGGCAATTTTCAGATTGGCGAAGCCTATCGTTTGAGCGAAAACACTTTTAAAATCACCTATTTCACTGCCTCTATTTCTGCTGTTTTTACTGGTATTTTAATGCTGACCCGCAGAAAGAAAATTATCACCCTCATTGTTGGCTATTTGGTGCTGGAAAATGGATTGTTTATGCTCTCGTTAGCTTTGGGAAACGAAATGCCAATCGTTGTTAATTTGGGTATTTTGTTTGACATTTTCACCACAGTTTTCTTACTAGGTATTTTTCTCACAAGGGTAAAAAATGTCTTCGAAGATTTGGACATAAGCAAACTTACAGAACTCAAAGACTAAACATGGTATATATTCTGTTATATTTTGGGTTAGGATTGGTTATTAGCATTCTTCAATTGTTAATAAAAAGCAGATGGGTCAATTTTCTACTTTTTGTGCCGTTTCTAATCATGCAGTTGTTTTTCACCTATCATTGCTTTACCCAGATCGATAGCTTGGAAGACGAATATTTTAGAATAGATAGAATAGGCGTAATTTTTATGGCGGTGATTGCCATCATTTCCATTCCTTCGGTTTCGCATTCGGCCATCTATTCTATAGAGCGGAAAGACACTGGAGCTCAAATGGCTTACCACAATGCCTCAATTACATTTTTTGTCTTGTGTATGACGGGGGCATTGATTTCCAATCATTTGGGTTTGATGTGGGCTTTTATTGAAGGCACAACTTTGGTTTCTGCAGTCATGATTTTTCACGATCGCGACAAATCTTCTCTGGAAGCCGCTTGGAAGTACTTTTTTGTTTCTTCTATCGGCTTGGCTGTGGCTTACATTGGCATTCTCTTTTTAGGAATTGCGGGTCAGGAATCGCAGCATCTCGATTTGTCTGTAACGGCTTTGGTAGGCAAAGCACCCGTTATGAATCCGCTTTGGCTCAAAGTTGGTTTTCTTTTTGCGGTAGTTGGCTTTAGCGCTAAAATGGGCGTAGCACCCTTATTTTCAGTAGACATTGATGCCAAAGACAAAGCTCCATCGCCTATTGGGGCGTTGTTTTCTGGAGGATTATTAAATGTAGGCTATGTTTCCATCTTTCGGTTTTATGAAATTCTTTCGGTCACATCTACACGCCTATGGACGGATAGAATCCTGATAATCATTGGTGTTGTATCCATTTTCTTTGCGGCTGTGTATTTGATGAAAGTGAAAAATATAAAACGAATTTTGGCATATTCAAGTGTAGAACACGCTGGCATTGCACTTATAGCCTTAGGAGCGGGTGGAATGGGTCATTTCGCCTCTATTTTCCATTTGATCTTTCACTCGTTTGCCAAATCAAGCCTTTTCTTGCAAGTGGGACAGGTATATAGAATTTTCTTAAATAAAGATATTGACAAGATTGGTGGATATTTCAAAATAAATCCAGCGGGAGCTACGGTTGTTTTTTTGGGCTTTTTATGTATTGTAGCTGTGCCACCTTCGGGAATGTTTTTAACTGAGATGTACACTTTTATGGCAATTTTTGGCACCTACCATTGGATAGTAGGCAGTTTTATCTTGGTTTGCCTTACTTTCATATTCTCTTCTTTCATCAATGCCATTTTGAAACTGCTTTTTGCGCCTTTTCCAGGGAAGTTAGCTACTTATGATGTGATCCATCCTTGGGAAACGATAAGTCAATTTGCTATGATCGGTTTTGTGTTGTGGATGGGAATATTCCCCAATGAACATATTGTACAATTTGTGTTGGACTCAGTAAAGCATCTGCCTGACTAATAGTGTGTAAAAAACGCTTCAAGGATCTTAAACCCTTGAAGCGTTTTGAATTAAGCAAGGAGTTTGATTTTCAACGCTATTCATAGAAATAGATTAGAAAACACATACATTTATATCATAAAAACCGTCAAATATGAGAGGAGTGCATTTTATTACCAACGA
>JBJXGB010000106.1:0-7047 GCA_046152935.1 Cytophagales bacterium | reverse complement strand
GGTGTAGCTTTGATTCGTGCTGGTGAAGATTTAGATAAAGTTGTAACGCGTAACGAAGACGAAAAAACTGGTGTTGATATCATCAGAAGAGCTATCGAAGCTCCTTTGAGAACTATTATCTCTAACTGTGGACTTGAAGCTTCTGTGGTGTTGAACAAAGTTAAGGAAGGCAAAGGTGACTTCGGTTACAATGCTCGCGAAGACAAATACGAAAACTTGATTAAAATAGGTGTAATTGACCCTGCTAAAGTAACACGTTTAGCTCTTGAAAATGCAGCTTCTATTTCAGGTTTGTTATTGACAACTGAAGCGGTAATTGCTGACGAAAAAGAAGAAAACGCAGCTCCAATGGGTGGCGGAATGCCAGGCGGAGGTGGAATGGGCGGAATGTATTAATCTTTCCCTCTCTTCAAAAAATAAAGACATTCTAAGTTTTTAAAACTTGGAATGTATCAGAGAAAAGCCCTTCCAGTTATTTGGAAGGGCTTTTTTGTGCTTTAATCTTGCAAGATAAAATATTGACGCCTTAATCAAACCCTAAAATTTGGAATATTAATTTCAGTAAAACCTAACATAAACAAACGAAAAGCCCCTTGAACAAAGTTCGAGGGGCTTTTTGATTAATGAAAATATAGTTTTGATGATTAATCTACAACCAATTTTTTAGTTATTTTTCTGCCATCTACATTTATAACTACTATATAAATACCTTGGCTATATTTTGATACATTGATAGCATTTCCAGCAACTATCGTTTCCATTTTGTTGCCTATCAAATCAAACACTTCAATGGTAGCTTTGTTCTTTAATCCTTTCACAACCACATTATCGTGTGCTGGATTTGGATAAAGCTCAATTAATTCAACACCAATTGCACTAGCCGTATTTGTAATGCTAGAAGAGACACTAACTACGTTGAAAGATTGGGTAATAGCAGTTGCGGCTGTATAAAATTCGTCTCCTGCCTGGCTTGCAGTGATTGAAATAGCACCTTCACTGTTGATAGTAAGCTGGCCATTTTCAAAAGTGGCATTTCCAGAATTAACTTTAAATGCAATTGCCAAACCAGAGCTTGCTGCAGCAGGCAACGAAATAGTGGTAGGCAAAGATGTAACAGACAAGGTAGCCAAAGCTGGCCAAGCTATTGTTTGCGAACCTACATTTACAAATGTCAATGGGGTTGAAGTTAAGGAAGTAGATACTTTAGTTGTAAATCTGCTAGTATATGAAAATAAATCTCCACCAGCCATGTCTTTATACCCTATTGTGCCACCAGAAACAGCATTTGATTCTATGTCGGCTGTAAGGAACAGATAAGATACACCAACTTGATAAAATTTATACACATCATTAAAACTAAGCTGCTCAAATGCCCCAAACGATTTTGAATTGCTAGCCTTATCTAGCAAAGTGGCAGTAGAAAGGTCAAAAGTAGCAGAGCTACTCCTCCAAGCTTTGATAGAAGATGCTTTTATATCGCCAGAAGCATAGTTGCCTTTGGTGGTAAAATTACCCATACTTTGCACAAATTGATCTGCACCCGTTACAGAAACTAAAAATCTAGCAAATACTGCATTTTTTGAGCCAATAAGCACTTTCGATTTTTCAATAGGCAAAGCATTTGCCAACCAACTATTGCCAACAATAGTCATCAGATTACTAATGCCTCCGCTGCCCGATATCGAACCACTTTGAATGTTGAGCCCAGATATAGATAGACCAAAAGTAGAATTTATATCCATATTGTTCGCATAAGCATAAAAGTGCAAATAATAAGTGCCAACAGGTATTTTTAAATTATTAAACAAATTATAAGAAGTTGCAGTGTTCACAAAGTAATTTGATGAAGATTCTATGTTATTTAAGCTATTATACTCAGAGGCTTCATTTTTTGATAATCTAGCTGCTACTTCATATAAATATGGTGCAAAACTGCCAATTGGGGTAAAAGAAATGCCTGGGCTAGATAAAGTTACATCTGCATTTTTTACTTCAATTTTTACAGTGGCTAATACTGGATAAGAATAGTCGTGCATTTTTCTGCCTTCAGGGAATAGTATGCTATAGTTCACCACTGGCGTACCAATGGCAAACTTGCCACCTTCAGTAGTGTTGTTTAATACATTACCAACTGGAATGCCTACTATCGAAACCATTTTAATTTGAATATCTCTGCCAATTACAGCCCCAACTTTGGCATTCGTTCTAATGAAAATATATACACTATCGTTTTCAATTGAATAATCGCCAACGAATGGTGTTAAAGTAAGCAGCTCGCCTGGCACTGTAGTTTCTGTCTTGGCTAAATTTAAAGTATAAGTGCCAAATAAAGTCCTTCCGTCAAAATGCCTTGATTCAGCTACTTTAATATCATTAATATCACTTTTGGTGTAGCTACCAGTTACAGAAAGCACGATTTGCGACACCCTAGTAACCCCATTGGCAACCACTGCCATTTTGTATAAGTTGGCAATTGAACTTCCATCTGGGTTGAGCGATTTGGCTACAACAGGCAGTGAGGTAACTGTAGCTTGTGGCACAATAGAGGTAAGCAAAGGCGCTTGTATTGTGGCTTGACTAAATATTGTAGCGCCACTAAAACTAATATTGCCATCATTTAAAGCAACTCTTATTGTTTTGCCAGTAGCTGTAGTATTAATATTTGCATATAAATGAATAGCTTCTTCTAAATTATCATTAATAGATGCATTCAAGCCTGTAAAGCTCAAATTTACCCCAGTAGAAGATGTGAAAGTATAGTTGGTACTTAATTCACTAATACTTCTAGTTGATAAATCGCCTGAAGTGTTTCCTTTGTAAAGAACAAAGCTGGTGATTTCCGAAGCATTCAAATTGGTTTCTACAGCATAATTTATTGTTTTTACAACATCATATGAATTAGACATTGCTTTAAATGAATGCACCAACACTCTTTGTGAGCCCTCTATGGAAAAATTCTTATACACTACATTGCCAGTATTGGGCTGTACAGTAAGCACAGATGTAATCGTACAAACTGGCCCTGTAGCTGCACTCCCTACTACATTGGCAATATCAAAATCGAAGCCAGAGATAGTTTCAATAAATATGGTTTTATTTATCGTTGCGCTATAATTATTTGGATATGCCACAAAGTGAACATAATAATTTTTACCTGCAGTCAAGGTTCTATCAAAACTGGCATTGTAAGTGTTGCCTGAAGCAGGTGAATAGTTATCTCTTCTCCTAATTGTATTGTTCAAATTGGGGTTGAACAATTCGTTTTCACTCAAATAACTATAAACATAGTAGGTACTGTTGGGAATGTTGCCTCCCAATTTGTATTGAAGATTATCAAAAAAGGCATCAATATTGGCTACATTTAGTTTTAGAGTATAAATCAAAGATTCTTTAGAGGCAGGAGCTATTGTAGTTGAAACATTGTTATTGAAGGTAGAGATGGTAATGGTTGGCTTCTTGATGGTGTAGGTACTGCCTGCATTCACATTTGTATTTAAAGTGATACTTCCACTTTTAACGAACGCATCTAATTTAAGTAACTTTATGGTGCGGTTTTCTGTGGCATCATTTGCTGTTCTAAACACTAAAAAGTAGTATTTAGAACCAGTAGTGTTAAATTCATTGCTTCTAAAGGTTTTGTCTTCGTTAGATTCTACATAAAAGCTGGTTATGTTTTGATCGTTGCTATCATACACATTGTCTGAGCTCGAATATATTCTCAGATTTTGGTAGTCATCTATCGTGAATGTGCCCGTTAATGTTGTTTTTAAATAGATTGTCGATTTTCCTTCGCTGGCTACAGTGGCCTGAATGGCGTAGATAGGCAGTGAAGCATCTACTGCAATAACTTTTGCAGGTAAAGCTAATTTAGAAATAGAAGTACTCGAGTTTGCAAACACGTGGGTAGCACCTGCAGATAAGATACCACTCAAACTCATCGTTTCGAAAGATTCATTATTGAGCAAGACAGAGCTCACTTTCACTGTTTCGCCTACATTACTCAAACCTTCTGTAGAAAAGTAATTGAGATAGAGATAAGTAGTTTTGTTTCCATTTAAATCAAGATTGAAACTATTAAAGTCAAACACAATAGTGTTGGCGTTGATGATGCTATAACCAGAATATACTCTGTTTGAAATAGAGGTAATATCATCATTATCTTGATTAATAGCAAGATAAGCATAAGAAGTGTTGCTAGAAATATTTGTGCCTGTAACCGTAAATCTTATTTTTTGCATTTTGGCTAAAGTATTGCCATTTTCAAATTTGATTTTGTAAATGGGTTCGTTTATGCCTTTGTAAATAGAGATTGGCGACAAGGCAACGGAACTTACTGTGGCAGTGGCTTGGTCGATATTAAAATTGGGAAAGCCCGTAAGCGTGCCATTAAAAGATGCACCCGCTAAAGATATGTTTTCGCCAATTACATTGGCTACCCTTAAGGTGCGACCTATGGTAGCTGTTGGGCTAATGTTGGCAAACAATTCAAAATAGCCTGTATACCATGCGGGAACTGGCGGAGAAAAAGTAGAAGGAAGATAAATAGTAGCGCCTGCATCTACACCAGCAATAGACGAAACCAAATACCTTCTACCATAGTAATCTTCGTAAAATTCGAGCGATAAGTTTGAAATATCAGAAGCAAGGGCTGTGCCAGCAAGCGAAACAGACATGCCATTGAAATTGTAGCTTATGGGTAAGCCATGAGAAGCTTGAAAACTAAATAACTTTATTTTCGACTTAGGCGCAACACCTGCAGATTGTAGGTTATCCCAATTATAGATATTGCTTGAAGGGATAGTTTTAATGCTAATATCTTGTGGGTCGGTTTGCGCATTATTTGATGTTAAAATACCACCTAGCACAGACACAAGTGGCTTGCCTATCACTTGAAGGGTGGCATTGTGGGTGGCAGTGGAAGCAATATCTGCTGTAAGATATAAATAGCTGCTGGTCTGGCCTAAAACAGTATACACTCCTGAAAAACATACATTGTTTGCCCCTGCCAAAGTGGTAGGCCCTGCCACAGTAGTAGTAGCAAAAGAATAGGAAGCTGCATTAATATATTGCTCATTTGAATACCAAAGCTTGAAGCCATTGGGCATAATATCGGTAGTAGCATAAGTGCCTCCGAGCGAAAAACAAACATCTGTAATTGTAGTTACTGCCGAACCAGAAGGATAAATATTAAAGCCATACAAAGCTTTATTTTTTACCCCTACCCCTACATCATGTTGGAGGTAATACGAATACTCATAAGTACTACTAATCTGATAATTTTGGGCACATAAAACTGCACTTATTGCAGTAAACATTGCCACTAGCATAATTTTGTACATTTTTTTCATTGGTTAAGTTTTAAGTTTGATAAAAAGTAGTCCAAAATTAGCATTAAAAGGATTACTTCCAACAAAAAAGAGAACTTTTTAACTACTTTAATGCATGCCAATTGGCCCTCGTTGTTAAAAGATTGCGCTAGATTGCAGAAAGCCCATATCCCCCAAAAAAGAAAAAAAATAAAGCTGCGATTGTATCTAAATATCTACCCTATTTTGCCCAAAAATAAAAATAGGCACTATTTGTTGATAATTGAGCAAAGAGAAAAAAGCAAAGAGCTTGATAATAGGATAAAAAGGCATAGACATTTTATTCAGAGAATAAAAAAATGGTAAAAAAGCATATAAAAATAGATAAAGTGGCGTTGTAAAATGACAAAAAGCATTAATTTATCGTAAAAAGCGACAAAAAACAATAGAAGGGCAGAGAAAAATGATGTAACCGTATTGGCAAATTGCAAAAACGCTTGCTAAAATGATAAAACCGCAATTTGAAATCATAGAAACGCACCATAAAACCGTATAACCGCACTAAGAAATTGTATAACCGCATAAAAAAGCCACAGAAACGCATATTTCTGTGGCTTTTCAATAGCGATACAGCCTTTCTTTATTCTTTCCAGCCCAATTTCTCTTTTAGTTGTGGGTATTTGCCTAGGGCTATGGAGGCCACAATCTTAAATTCAGCAAACCATTTCGCAAATTCATCTAAGGCTTTGTCTCTGGCTTGGGTAGCTGCTTGTGCTTCGCCCGACTCTTTTACTTTTATGGCTCCTTTGGTAGCTAGAGTGGTAAAGCCAGCTTTACCCTCTTGCAAATCGGCCTCTGACACTCCAAGGACACCTAATTTGGCTTTATAAGCAGCATTGTCTAGTACACCATTGTAAAACAATAGGGCTTGGCTGGTATAGCCACTTTCACTTTGGGCTCTATCGCCTTTCAGGCCAAGTGCAGTTTTGGCAGCAGTATCGTTTTTAAATGCCACCCTTGCCAATGTGAGGTGGTCCATATATTCAGGGTGAAGCAGATCTACCGCTTTTCTATAATCTTCGGTTGCGGCATATTGCTCGCCATATTCTTTCTTTTGGGCGGCTACTAAGGTGCGCACGTTTGTCAATTCGGCTAGCTTTTCTGCGATAATGGCAGGGGTGTAGCTTCTCGATTGGAGCAAGGATGCAATTTGTGGATCGGAGGCATTGATAAGGCTTATCTCGCAGCTGCTTAAAAAAGCACCGATATTGAGATGGGCGGTTGCTTTGGCAGTAGTTGGTGCTGTTTCTTGGGTGTTTTCCATTGTTTTTCGTTTTAAAATTTAATGTTTCTTTTTTTGTGGAATGATAAATTTGAAATTGTGGGAATGATGGCAATAACGCTACAATTGTATGGCTATTGGATTGGTACCAAAAATTTATAGTGCTTTTATGGGTAGCAAAGCCACCATTAATAGGGTTGCTTTGCTTCAAAAGCGATTATTCTAGGCTAATTTATTACTTGCAATGTATTTATTGCAAATGCGAGGCGCTTTAAAGCCTCTTCTTTGCCAATTATCTCCACAATCTGCATCAAATCTGGCCCTTGGCCTATGCCCGTAATGGCCAAGCGAAGGGCTTGCATTACTTTGCCCAATTTCAAGCCTTTGGCTTCAAGTGTTTGGTGCAATACATGTTTTACTTCCTCTGCTGTAAAATTAGTAGTGTTTTTCAATGCGTCA
>JBJXGB010000115.1:0-36826 GCA_046152935.1 Cytophagales bacterium | reverse complement strand
TTTATTGGCCTCGTTTTAATTGGTTTTGTCTATTTTATGACTTCCAAAAACAAAGAAAAAGCCGCATCCCTACCCTATTTTGGCATCGATAGCATTACATCTAACAACGACACCATTTGGCATAGTGTTGGCGATTTTAGATTGACAAATCAATTGGGCGAAAGTGTTTCACAAAGTAATTTAGAAAACACTATATATGTAGCAGATTTCTTTTTTGTCAATTGCCCTGGTATTTGTGTAAAAATGGCGAAACAAATGGGCAGAGTTTTTGAAGCGTACAAAGACAATCCAAATATCAAAATTGTTTCACATACTGTAAATCCCGAAAATGATTCGGTAGCTGTTTTACTCGATTATGCCAAAAGGCGAGGTGTAGCTGACCACAGCAAATGGCTATTTCTGACAGGAGAAAAGGCTGCGATTTACAAATTGGCTCGTGAACAATATTACGCCACAGCCACCCAAGGCGATGGCGGTGTTGATGATTTCGTACATACGGAAAGATTTACTTTAGTCGATAAAAACAAAAAAATAAGAGGTTTCTACGATGGCACCAATGAAAACGAAGTAAACCAGATGATGTTTGATATAGAGAGACTACTAAAAGAATAGACATTTCACAAATGATGTAGATCTGACAGCTTTTGAAAAGTCGTCAAATCTACATTATCATCAATGCAATTAAAAATATATTTTTAATACAACCAATTTCCCGTAAAAACGGTCGAATTGGGTTGTTGGTTCGTACCAAAAGCCACACCAACAGTTTTGTAAGCTTCTGTTTGCTGTTTTTGAACATCAACTCCGTCTTGCTGTACCTTCAATTTGAAATCCCAATCGCGAGAATCGAGTTCCTTTACTCGCTTGGCAACAGTAGCAGTAAATGCTTCTACTTCTTTAAAATTAGCAGCGTCTGGGTCGATTCCAGCCAAAAAACCTGCAGCTTTGTTAGCTCCCTCCACATTTTGATTTGCCTGCCAAATATTTTTAGCATCTGATAGCAATTTGACACCTTGTTTATCTATGTATTTTTTGTAAACGGGTGCTACAGCATCTGATGCTTTTTCGTAACACTCTTTGCACACATCTGGCACACTAGTCAAGCGATAAATGGCCTCTTCATATTTATTTTGAGTGGCCAAAGCTTGTGCATCTTTAATGATGAAATCGCACTGAGAATTATAATATTCAATAATTTTACCTTTTGTTTTATCTAAAAAAGACTGCAATTCTGGCGAAGCTGGCTTGATATTCTTCAAAGCAGAAATGTAAGCCTTTGTTTCATTAACATCTACACCTTTTACTTGCAAACTGGTACTTCCAAATTTAGTTTTAGTAAGTGCATCTCCAACATAGATAGTCACTTCCAATGTATAAGCAATCATTGGTGGCGCAGTTGGGGTTATGTCCTTAGAAAGTTCAATTATATTAGCAGTAATAATGAATCTTTTGTTTGCCGAGCCTCCCAAACCGTTTTGAGTGGCTATTTGGCTCAATTTGTTTTCCATCATTTTCAATGCTGCAGGTGTGATGCTACCTAATTGGTCTGGCATGATAGAAGTCAAAGAAATACGACCAATATCATCTGTTTTGCCACCTGAATTTTGGGCAAATGCAAATAAAGTTGCTGTTGCCAGCGTCAATACTAAAATTATTTTTTTCATTTTATAGATATTTAAGTTTTAATTACAACTCAAAACGTTCCATTTTATTGTAAAAATGGAACGTTTTTAATGATGGTGACATAGAGAAAAACTATTTTTCGCCCATTGTCAATGTAGCTTGTCCTAAACCTTTCATTGTCAGTTTGGAATCTAAACGAGGGTCGACAGTTTTTAGGTATTTTTGCAATTGGCGAATCCAAGCTCTAGCATCAAGTGCCTTGCCATTTTCGTCATAAATTGGCATACGTATTTGCTCGAAATCCATGCTATTTTCAGAGGCATTTTGGGTACTAAACCTGCCTTTCACTGCATTTTTAGCAAACCAAGCCTCGATGATTTCTCCAACAGTGTTGCCTCCAATTTCTTCTTCTAAGTCTATTGCCCAGCTATCGAATTTTCTTGTCTTCATCGTAATTTCACGGCCATTGGCAAACATATCGTCAAAATGTTTTTGCAATTGGGCATTGTAATTGTCAAGATTTGCTAATACGGCTTCTTCAAGCAATAGAGGCAACTCGGCCGAAAAAGACGGTGCTCCTGTTCCTTGTGCACCTGCTATTTGCTTATCTGTGTAAGCATCAAGGCCTTGCATGTTGTAAGTGATCGATTTTTTAGGGCCAGTAACATTTATTGTATACGTCAATTGAATGATAATATCTGCCTTAGCAGTTTTTTTCAATTTATCAATTGGGCTTTCAGATACTCCAGCACCAGATTTACTTGTTGTCATGGCAGTTTCAGCTGCATCAGATTCTAAGCTTTTCATTGATGCACCCAAATCTTTTAAAGGAAAACCTCTATCTGACATAAGTGTGTTAATTTTACTAATCACCAATAGCATATCAGTATTCAACAAAGCTGCTTTGTAGTTAGGTACTTTTACTATCGTTCCTTGATTGTTAAATTCCGTCATACAATTATTGATATTGCACCACGCATCACTAGGTACTACCATAATTGTCGGCTTTTTTGCTTGAGCAAAGCTCAATAAACTCGCCATCACTAGCGAAGCAATCACAAATATTTTTTTCATTTTGTATACGAATTTAGAAATGGAAGATTTTATAAACTAAAATGGTTATTCGCTGGCAGATTTTATTAAACCTTTGTTGGTAAAATAGGTCTTCAAGGCCGAGACATTTACGTCAAACTCAAATGCAATTACTTTTTCGGATTGTTTTTTTGAATTAACCCTTCCTTCAGCATCTGCGTATTTGATTATTTTCTCAGTCTCTTCTTTATTTTCCAAAAGCTCACCTATCATTTGGCTGCCTTTTTCATCTTCAAGATTTGGATTGAAAACCAATGGCTTTTCACTACAGCCACCTTTTCCTTTGGCAATACCTCTGAACATAATATCAGAAATAGCCCTGAATTTTGCGTCACCAGAGGCATCTTTCACATTATCGCCTTCGCCAAAGGCACGGATGGTATAAGTAGTGCCTTGGCTTGTAGCCATGCATTGCGTGCTCATTTCAAAATTTCCAATACGAGCCACGCGCCTTTTGTTACCCTTTTTGATCTTCTGGTATAATTGCCCAAAGGAGCTAAGACTAATTAAACTTACAAGTGCTATTAAAACTATTTTTTTCATAATTTTAGTTATTAAAAGCCTGATCCTAAGCCTTTTACAATGCCTGCTTTTTCAAGTTCGCTTCTTACAGCATCGTACATTACCGATACCACAATACCTACTTTATACGTTTTGTTATCTACTTTGGTAACATCCATATTGTTGCCGCCTTCGCCAGCCATGGCTATGTAATTCAAATAAGCACCACCTGGAGCAAAGAAATTGTTGAAATATTCTTGGTTTTCTTCTTCAACTGAAAAACTCGAAGCTATAGGTTTGATACCTTGACAGCCCCCAGAAGCAGCGGTAATGCCTTTGAAAATTACAGCATGAAGGGCGTTTGATTTTGCTTGCAAAACCGCTTTCTCTGGTTTTTTGCCGTAGCCCCATATTTTAATCAATTTAGAGCCATCCGTACCTACACCAATGCAGGCAACTTCGTAGTTATCGACCGTATATCCAGCCAATACTTTTGCTTTTTTTGTTTGTGCACATGCCAATAATGGTAGAATTAACAGCATCGAAATAATCAATTTTTTCATTTTTTTATAGTTTAATAAGTTTAAAGAATGTGAAAATAACAGAAAGAATAAAATGTTGAACGGAAGCAAATATAATAATCAGTTTAGTAAGCCAATGTTTTTTTGAAATTTAATTACTTTACTTCTGTTCAATATTTATTCACAGCTTATATGCGAAAGAATCCAATTAAGTAAGTGCGAAACTTGCAAAAGCTTGGCATCACAATATAGATGACACCAAGCGAATTAAGATTTCAGCTCCCTGGTGTACTATTTAATTTGACGTATCAACATACCAGGATAGAAACTTTTAGCTCCACCTTTGAAGGTAGTTCTATCTACCAAAACTTTTTCTTCTTCCTTCACATCTTTGGTAGTAGAAGTAGTATTTACACCATTTGTAGTCGTATTGGTGGTGGAAATTGTGCTGGTAACAGTAGTGGTGGTAGCAATAACAGGAGCAGCTTCGCCAGCTACATATCTATTGTCCCAAATCATTTTTTTATCAGCAGTCACAACACCTTTTCTAGTGTATTTGGTGAGACCAGTTTTGTCGTCAATTCCTTGTTCGAGCACTTCAAATCGATCGCCACCTTCTACGCCTTCTTTCAAGCCTATTTTAGCAGTAACAGGATCGACAGAAGAAATTGGTGTCTTTGTTTTAAAAACATCATATTTCTTTTGCAATTTAGAATAGACAGCATCTACACTTCTAATTGTACCTTCTTTGATAATTTCAACTTCAGATCTTTTTACTTTGAAAGAAAATGTAATGAGGGCGGCTGCTTTTTCCATCCCTACAAATTCCATATCAAATTGTGCTTTTTCAAAAGCTTCTTTTTTGTTTTTATCAATACTCGATTTATCGATCCAATAGTTGTTGTAAAAAACTGCTTCTACCGAATCGTTCCATTTTAGTTTGTATAAATAAGAAGTCGACCAAATTGAATACCCTTCTTTGGCTTTGTCGTAAGCAATATTTAAAGCCAATATTGTTCCTTTTTGAATGAGCGGATTAGAAATTTGTGTGGCAGCTATTATGCCAGCATCTCTAATTATTCTTGCTGTAATTTCATTACTTATGAAGTTCATTTTCGTAACCACTACAAAGGTGTTACCAAGCAATTCGATACCTGCATCGCGCAACAATGCACTCCCTCTTGCCGCACCCTTGGCCACAGATGCTTGCATTTCAGTAGCATTGTAAGCTCCACGATCGCCAATCAAACTCATGTCGAAAGTGCCATCAAGTTGCCTGTTAAACCATTTGGCCACCAATTTATTACCTATTTTTTTGTCGTTAAAAAATTTTGTGATCGAAGGTGGGGAGTTTTTTACTTCTTCTGTCTTCACACTGTCATTAACAGGATAATCTTTTACGTTGAAAGATTTATCTCCTACATTGTGATCGTCATATTTGTCTGGAAACGGTGCACTTTTATAGGCAGCAATTACTGTGTCTTTTTTAGGAAAATCGCCTTCAAGCAAAATAGTGTGAAGCGAACTTCTGCGGTATTTGGCCTCGACTTTTTTTACTTGTGCAAAGCTTGCCGTCATCAACAGCGTTGATAGTACTGTTGCTGCAATAATTTTAGATCGTAATAACATAACTTTTAGTGGATTAGATTAATTTTGCTTGTAAACCTAAAACAAAATTCATAAAGTCCTAGTTTTACGGAACATTTTTTATCAATATTAATTTTACTTTAACACTCACGGTCGATTTGGTGACAATTTACTACTCAAGTTGCTTAAATGCGTAATTTTAATTATTTCACGAATATTTAGATTTATTACAGTCTGGTACCGTAACAGAGAGATTGCTAATAAACGTTGTAAACGTAAAAACCAGAGCTAAGGCATTTTGAACTCAGTGAGTTATACTTTTCGTCCAACATGTTACAAAACCGTGAACTTCAAAAATTAAACAAAATTTAGCCTTTTTGACTAATTGGCTTCACGCAAAAAAAACGAAACTACACGGCCTAGTTGAATATGTCTTTGGTTGTCTCTGCGCAGCTTATTAAATTACTGCGGATGTTCGACAATTGGAGGAAACTTGTCCTTTAGAATTGCACCAAGCAGCCCATCTGGAGGCTCTTTTTCATTTGGCTAACTGGGAGATAACCTTTGTTAATATCCCATTAGAGGGCTGCATAGAGGAGCATCTTGAACAGCTTGAAAATATTAAACCTTTATAATCAAGAATAAAAATCAACTATAATATAAATTTCTTGGAACAAAATAGGACAAAAGCAGTATAAATTCACGATAACAGATTTTTCAAAAAGTAAGTAGTATCGATTACAGGCAAAGGCTTGTTCTTTGGTGTTCGGTTTACGGTAGTTCGAGCAATTCATCTTTGGCATTCTGTTTTCACCACTTTTCTTCGTTACCATCTATTATTTCAAAATAAAAATTTCCGATGATGAGAAATATTTTTAGAAAAGACAACACAGTAGTGCTATTATTAGTGTCGTTCGTTTTTGTTTTGATCGTAAATGCGGGGATCACATACAACAATGGCAATCAAATTGTGCAAAATAATTTGCTAAAGAAGCAGACAGACGATATTAAAGTGCTGACTAACTCCATTCTGTACGACATTATTCACGGTGCCGATCTTGCAATCAGAGGATATGGTCTTACAAAAAACGTACAGTTAAAAGATCCTCTGAAGCAGGTACTTAAGGCCAAGAATTCGATATTTGATTCTCTGCGTTCACATCTTATCGAGCAAGAATACAGCCTTGCGTCTTTCACAGAGATGCGAACTGCCACCGATGATTACCTCGAATTTGCACAGTACATGCTTGTATTGGCAGAGAAAGATAGTTCTGCAACTTTTTTAAAAATGCTGAATGAAGACCGAGGCTACATCTGGTGGAAAAAATTTCAACCATTCAGAGAGGAACTTTTTAAGTATGAAGATCAATTAAATGCCAAAGCACAAAGCCAGTACGAAACAGCGTTGGTCGGTAATTCCATCACCCAAATTTTGTTGCTTCTTTTAGGAATTCCTACCATTATTTACATCGTTGTTCGTCTGGTTGTAGAAAGAAGAGAACGTAGAAAACTTCTCGCCATGTTTGAAACGAATAACAAAAAATATGTATTTGACCCGGGCGATGATAAAGCTGCCAAGAATACACACGAGTTTGTGGTAAACTCCATCCAGAATTTCCAAACAGCCAGTAATTTTATTAATAGTATTTCAGAGGGAGATTATAAAGTAGAATGGGACGGGTTGAATGACAAAAACTTGCAACATAACGAGCAAAATGTGGCAGGAAGACTAGTAAAGATGCGTGACAAACTGATACAGCTTAAAATTGAAGAAGAAAAAAGACTTTGGACCAACGAGGGGCTGGCAAAGTTTTCGGAAATAGTGAGAAATCAGCAGCAAAATCTCGAAGAACTTTGTTTGGATGTGGTGAAATTTTTGACAAAATACCTCAAAGCCCAACAAGGAAGTTTGTTTGTGTTGCATGAAGAGGAAAACTCAGATAAATACCTAGAGCTCAAATCTTGCTATGCTTACGACCGTAAAAGGTTTGTAGATCAAAGAGTGGAAATTGGCGAAGGTTTACTGGGACAAGCTTTTCTCGAAGCCGAAACTATGTATATGACTGACATTCCGCAAAATTACACCAAAATAACTTCAGGATTGGGCCTGGCTACCCCTTCGTGCTTGGCTATCGTGCCGATGAAATACAACGAAAAAGTAGAAGCAATTTTGGAGCTTGCCAGCTTTGAAAACTTTGAAAAGCACCAAATTGCATTTTTAGAAAAGGCAGGAGAATTTGTGGCCTCGGCTATGTTGAATGCCAAAACTACGGTGAAAATGAAAGCTCTGCTAGAGTCTACGCTGAATCAAAGTGAACAGCTGAGAGCAGCAGAAGAAGAAATGAGACAGAATATGGAAGAACAATTGGCTACTCAAGAGGAATTGGAAAGACTCTACAAAGAAAAAACATAGTATATATCACAAAGATGGTTTCTTTCGACAATACAGAAATCGCATTTTCTTCAAAATCTAATATTGATCTCAATCGCTCGTATTGGCTTTTTACTTTAATTTCTCGATCTTATTTGGTAAAAGTGGGCGGTTTTATCACCCAAATGGCCTTGTATTTGCATTTGCCCATAGCTTTTTTAGTGAAAGCCACCATTTTCAAGCAGTTTTGCGGGGGTGAAAATATTAAGGATTGCGATAAGACCATCGATAGTTTGGCAAAATTTCATATCGGCACCATTCTCGATTATTCAGTAGAAGGCAAGTCTTCTGACAGTGATTTTGACGACACTGTGAACGAAATTATGCGCACCATCGATAGAGCCAAGCAAAATAAAGCCATTCCTTTCAGCGTTTTTAAAGTAACTGGCATCGCACCTTTTGAAATTCTGGAAAAAGTTTCTGCGCAAAAGGTATTGTCACAAAATGAAACTATCAGTTTTGAAAAAGTACAGCAAAGAGTGCATTTACTGTGCCAACGTGCTTCTGAATCGGGTGTCCCCATATTAATTGATGCTGAAGAAAGTTGGATACAACCAGCAATTGACGATTTGGCCAATGAAATGATGAAATTGTTTAATAAAGAAAAGGCCATCGTTTTCAATACCTACCAAATGTACCGCAAAGATAGATTAGGCTATTTAAAAAATTCTTTGTTCGAGGCCAGAGAACAAAAGTATTGGGTAGGTGCAAAAGTTGTTCGTGGGGCTTACATGGAAAAAGAGCGAAAAAGGGCAGAGTTCATGGGCTATCCCTCCCCCATTCAAGATTCTAAAGACGAAACCGACAAAGCTTACAACGATGCGATTGAATTTTGTGTCGAAAACATTGATTCGATAGCATTATGTGCCGGTACTCACAACGAAATGAGCAGTTGGAAACTGAACAACATGATGAAAGTTGCCAATATCGATCTTACCGATAAACGAATTTACTTTTCTCAATTACTGGGAATGAGCGATCACATCAGTTACAATCTATCAAACGAAGGTTTCAATGTGGCGAAATACATGCCTTATGGCCCATTGAGAGAGGTTTTGCCTTATTTGATGCGAAGGGCAGAAGAAAACACTTCTGTAAAAGGTCAAACGGGCAGAGAACTTTCTTTGATTATTAGTGAAAAACGAAGGAGACAACAAAAAGCTGCTTAACCAAGGCTTCCCCACAAACTATCCTTTAGATGAACGAAGGGTATCTTCGGTTTACAAAATGAAGTAGAGTCTCCGACTCAGGATTCTAGTTAAAGAAAGTCTATTTCGACCAATCCCGGTCTTTTACTGTAATAATCGATTCCACCTGAATAAACGTACTCCCTGTCATTTTGCCCTTACTGGGTCTTCATGAAGATAATCTGGCTGGTCGACAAGTTTCCTACAATTGTCTAGCTACAGAAAAAGCAAATTTTTATTTGCACATATTGATGAATTTTATCTGACTGCTAGATAACCTCCCGAAAATCCGAAATAGAAACAATCTTCTTCTATTTTGTATTTTTTAATATGGTTCGTAGAACCACAGGTAAGTAGTTCGACATTACAAATATTAAACATCATTAAATTTACAACCCTTAAAAACATTTTTATTATCCTAAATTTTAATTATTAAGCCCCTAAAAACAATTTTATTAGGCATAAAAACATTTTTTATAGTCTTTAAATTAAATTTATCACCCTTAAAAACATTTTTATTGTCCTAAATTTTATTTTTAATGACCATAAAAACAATCCTAGTAGCCTCTACAATATTATTTATAGTATTAAAACAAAATTTATTAGCCTAAAAAATATTTTTATTGCCATCATAATTTTTACAAATACTCTTTAAATAACCTTAATTATGCCTTTTAATTAGTTTTTTATTAAATTTTAATGATACAATTAGTGTATTTTACTGCAAGTATTAATTATCTCATTTTAATATACAATTTACAGAAATAGCTGGGTCTGGTCGACAAGTTAGCGCAGCAAATATCAAGCTATAGATAAGAATCATCTTGCTTTCCGCATTTTTATTCGTCTACTTTTTTATATTTTGATAAAATAAGTATGGCTGTTCCTATTAAAGTTGGCAGCAAGATATTTACTACCCAAAGGCAAAGGCTTGCCAAAATAGCAATTGAATTAGATATGCCTAATTCACTAAAAAAATAGACAGCAGACACTTCTCTCACGCCCAAATCATTCAAAAAATTAAATGTTGGAAAGATAGATTTCACAAAATACACCATCCATACTGCGCTCACTACCAATATATTGTCGATCGCAACTCCAAAAAAATGCAGCAACAACAAATATTGAGATGTAAATACCAAATACCGAACTACAGAAATTGATATACAAACGGTAAGCTCGTTGAAATTGTATTCGGCAAGTACTTTGAGCGAATTCCAGATGGTTTTGAGCCAAGTTTGCATTTTTAATTTTTCAAACAGATTTGCGTACGATTTCAAATACATTACCAAAATAAAAAGTGTAAAAGTGGCGATAGCGATAAGCCAGACCACCCGCTCATCTGCAAAACGAGAAGGCTTCAATGCATTGAAATACGAAAGAATATAAAACCCAATGATGCCATAAAAAATAGCAACAAAAAACATGGAAGTGCGAGCCAACAATATAGCTCCAACTGCCTCCATTTTGTTTTTGATAGTCAAAAAATAGATGCGAGCTGCATAATCGCCTATGGCATTTGGTGTAATAAAACCCAACCCTAAACCTGCCAAAGTGCCCTTCAAAGCATTTACAAAACTTATTTTCTCTATTTTAGAAGCCAAATATTTCCATTTGAAAGCCTCTAGCGACCAGTTTAAGGGCATCAACGCCAAGCATAGCCACAATTGCCAAGAATAGTAATGGCCCATTGCTTGTGAAATATCTTCGTAAATCATTGCGTATAATTCTTCCTTGCTTTTGAAAGTAAAATACAGATACCCCAAGGTGGCAAGCGTAATGGCTATTTTAATACCATAAAAAACATTTTTTTGATTAGCTTTAACCTTAGTTATGAAAGAGTTGAGCACAGAAAAAGGGGAGAAAATAATATTGGGAATCGACCCAGGCACAAATGTAATGGGTTATGGTGTGATTGAAATCATAGGAAGTAAAATCAATTTGCAGCAATATGGCGTAATTCACCTCAGCAAATATGACAAAGACGATCACGCCCTGAAACTCAAAAAAATCTACGATAAAGTAAGTGAAGTTATTGAACAATATATGCCTGATATGGTGGCGATTGAAGCCCCATTTTTCGGTAAAAACATACAATCTATGCTCAAATTGGGGCGTGCACAGGGTGTAGCGCTGGCTGCGGCTCTGGCTAGGAATATTCCCGTGGTAGAATATTCGCCAAAAAAAATAAAACAATCGGTAACGGGCAATGGCAATGCCACGAAAGAACAGGTGGCCTTTATGTTGAAAAATATGTTTGATTTGGCAGAAAAGCCAGAATTTTTTGATGCAACAGATGCGTTGGCCGTGGCCATTTGCCACCATTATCAAAATAAAACTACCTTTTCAAAAACCTCGAAAAACAACTGGGATTCATTTATCAAAGACAATCCAAGTAGGGTAAAAAAATAATATTTTGTAAAAAACGATCTACAAAAAAATCACTTCATTATTTTTTTGTAGATCAACCCAAAACTAGTTTTTATTTGTACTAAATATATGCCATTTGGCAGGTTGGTGGTATTAAATTTGAGGCAATTGTGTATTTCAAATGGCTGATAATCAGTCTTTTGAACTATACCAAAAATATCAAAAATCAATACTTCCACTATTTGATTCCGCGACTCAATAATAATAAAATCATCCATGGGATTTGGATACATTTTTATTTTTCCATCGCCTTCAAGTATATTTCCTCTTAAAATAGTTGCATTCGGATTGATATGTACTTTTGAAGTGGTAAGTTCTTTCCTTCTGGGGCTCACTGCCATCACGGTCTCTATTCTTTGCTTTTGGTTGATCGTAAAGGTGTTCATGCAAGCATCATTCGTATAGTCGAGGTAATTTTCTTTCATAGCCAACACATTTGGCGTACAACTGTTGGCATTGGGAGGACAACCGTAAAAGGGCGTTTTGGTTTTGGGCGTATCAGCACATCCGTCATCGTTGCTACAATCGATATTCGAATCATCTTCGCCCCAAATGTGCAGCAAACCAAAAAAATGACCCATTTCGTGGGTAAGTGTCCTCCCCTTGTTGTATGGCGATTTCAAATTCCCAACCCTGCCAAAAGCATTAAAGCGTATCACCAAGCCATCGGTACTGGCCACATTGTTAGTAGCATCAATGCCCGACAGCGAACTTAAATCTGGAAATTGTGCATAGCCGAGCTGCGAACTCATGCCTCCACCGAAAGTTACCACCCAAATGTTCAAATAGCGTTTTGGGTCGAATTGTGTTGTTGGTTTTAAGATTTCTTCAATATCCTCCATGCCATCCCAGCTTCCTTTTTTGCCATCTACCCTATTTAGGCCAGGCTCTGCTAGCGCATTTCCATTGGTATCGATGGCTGCTAGCACAAACTTAACTGGCATTCCAGCGCCAACAGGATTGCTGTTAAAACCCAAAGTGCCTACTTTGCGCTGAAAATCTTCATTTAAAACTTCGATCTGTGAATTTACCTGTGCTTGAGAAATGTTTTCGTTTGTACCCACAGCATCACCATTGTGCACCACATGGACGATGATCGGAATTGTCAAAGTATCAGCGTGTACAGTGGACATTCTCGCATTTGAAAATCGATTTTTAATAGTAAGCGGCTGCTCAATGATATTTTTGTAAGTCGGATTTCGCGCCTTTAAAATCTTATCAGCCATTGTGGTAGCGCATTGTCTATTTTCCAAATCATTTTGCGAAAAACAAAAGATTGAAAACATCAAAAAAACTAAAAAAGGTAAAAACGACACTCTTCTCACTTTTGATATGGTAGTAATTAACATTGTAAATGCAATAAATCCGCTTGGACTTAAGAAAGCAATAATATTCTTTAGACAATAATTTACCAAATTAGTTGTTTGCAGCTATTTTTGCGTAAAATTTTTTAAAAATTGAGCCAACTAAAAACGCGATTACTAAAAGACACGATTGGCAAATACACTATGCAAGCCTTGGTTTGGTTTAGCATTATGGTCGTATTGGCTATCGGTTTTGGATTGTATTTGAAATCGCGGCCGCTGTTAGAATTAAAACCTTTGTCAGAACTTCTTTTTTCATCAGATTGGGCACCAGGAAGAGGTAGCTTTGGGCTTTACCCATTCATAATGAGCACTTTATGGGTTACATTTACTGCTATGATTATTGCAGTGCCACCTTGTATTTTATGTGCTATTTATCTCACGGAGTATGCAAATGTTAAAGTTTCTAATTTTGTAAGGCCAATTATTGATATGATTGCTGGCGTTCCGTCAGTAATATTTGGGGTTTGGGGTTTAATCATAATCGTGCCATTTATCAAAGACGAAATGGGTCCTTTTTTGGGAATAGAAACTTCCGGACGCACCGTATTGGCTGGTGGTATTGTACTTGCCGTTTCTGTTTTTCCCGTAATAATTCAATTATTGGTAGAATTATTCAAATCCATACCTACAGAATTGCGGGAAGCTTCGCTATCGATTGGTGCTACCAAATGGCAAACTATCAAGTGGGTAATGTTGCGAAAAGCTGGTCCTGGCGTAGTTTCTGCAGTTGTTATCGCTTTTTGCAGGGCATTTGGCGAAACAATGTCGGTAATAATGGTAACGGGAAATGTGGTAATGGTGCCTCGTTCCATTTTCGATCCGGCCTATCCCCTGCCCTCGCTCATTGCCAATAGCTATGGTGAGACAATGTCGATTCCCATCTACGATTCAGCACTTATGTTTGTCGCTTTCATCTTATTTGCTATTATTTTGATATTTAATTTGATAGCACGGTATGTTTTGAGGCTTGTGGAAAAAAGTAGTATTTGATTTTTGATAAAAAGGTATAAATTTACAATAGTTACTCAAATACCAATTGAACAGAGACCAGTTTCATGAACTTTTAAAGAATCCGAGCTCGGTTTCTGCACTCGATGCAGATGCTTTGGAAAAACTGTTGGTCACTTTTCCATATTGCAACGTGGCCAATGTGTTGCTTGCCAAAGTAAGTTCAGACAAAGGCAGCATGTTTTCTAACCAAAAAATAAAGCGTGCAGCCCTATTTAGCCCAAGTAGAGAACGATTAAAATCAATATTGCTCACAAAAACAGACGAAACCGAAATAAAAAGTGAAAATAACAAGATTGAGATACAAACCCAATTGATCTCAGAAGACAATCAAAATCCTTCTCTTGAAGAAATACTAGTGGAAAGAGAAATAATTTTGGTTGAAAAAAAAACTTTTAGCGATGCTACAATAGCATCTCAGAGCTTAGAAACAGATTCTAAAATCTATTTTCACGAATCGAGTAGCGATGAAGCCTCAAAGGAAAAAATGCAAAACCTGAGAGATGAAATTCAAGAAGTTTTGAAAAGTTTAAAAGGATTGGAAACTGCCTTTAGAGATAAAATAAGTACGGAATCAAAGAAAAATCCGTTAGACATTATCAAAGATGATGCTGATGAAATGGACACTAAAATCTCTTCTAATGAAAATATCAAATTCAATATAGATGATTTATTGGTAGATAAACCTCTGAAATTTTATGTACACGATGCCAATTTTGGCAAAAGCTTGAAAAACGCTTCGGCAGATTTAATTAACGAATACCTTAAATTCAGGCCATACGAAATCGAGCAAAAGCCAGATTTGAGCACGCAAGCATCGATTATTGAAAAATTTTTAGAGTCGAATATCTCGATGCCCCGATTTGGCGATTTGGCCGAAACCAACTCAAAACCAGATCTTTCAAAACTCAGCACCCAGCTAGACGATAGTTTGGTATCCGAAAATATGGCCAATATTTTCGAAAAACAGGGAAAAATCAAAAAAGCAATTGAAGTTTATGAAAAATTAAAGTTGAAAAATCCTGATAAATCAACTTACTTTGCAAACAAAATTGAAAATCTGAATTCTTTAAATTAACATTTCATGTTTACCGCAGCATTAATCATCATTACGCTTGTTTGTTTTCTACTTATTTTAGTAGTTTTGATCCAAAATTCAAAAGGAGGGGGGCTCGCCAGTGGCGTAGGTTCTAGTTCGGCCAATTTGATTGGTGTAAAAAGAACAGGCGACTTGCTCGAAAATGTAACTTGGGGCTTGGCAATCACACTTTTGGTAGGCTGTTTGGCTACTAATTTTATCATTGACAGAGATGGTGATGGCAACAAAGAAGAAATAAACAGTGTGAACGTAGAAAGAGCTCAAGAATCGGGCTTTGCACCTCAACAACAACCAGCAGCACCCGCAGAAGAAACTAAATAAAAGAATCGAAAAGCATAAAAAAGCCCTTCACCTGATTTGAAGGGCTTTTTTATGCAAGATTTTTTAGTGGATTTCGGTCTTTCCAAGTCTCAATTTCTGCCTTGCTTATGTATTTTTGCAGCGTTTCTGTCACAAATGGGTTTATACCTTTCAACCGCAGATAGCTGTGAGATGGAATGGCTTTGGCGCCTAAACTTGCTTTGGCATCGAGGCTAGTACGGCCAAAAAATATTGATTTTTTGTTCAATTCAATCGCATCTATTAATCCTCCAAACAAAATATTGAAATACAAATTGTACTGGTGGTTCAGATTGTATTCTAAGCCTACAAAGTGCATTTCAATGGTGTCGTCAAAGGCAAACCAACTGTAAAATGCTACCAGTTTGGCATTTTTGAACATTCCTTTTATTTGAAAGTCATCCTTAAAACAAGTTTTTAATGCATTGAAATAGCCTTTTGCAGCTTTTGCCAAAACTACATCTTGTTTATTGATCGTTTGAAGGTATAAAAATTGAATTTCGGCTTCTAAATCGAGAATTTCAGACTCAGAAAGCATTCTTATTGATAGTTCACTGGCCGAATCTCTTATTTTTTTTGCCCTTGCTACGTATTTTTTAGACAAATCTGCAGTATAATCTGCCCAATTTTTCCAATGGCTTCGTATTTCCAATGCCATTTCGTAATCGGGCAAGGGCTGTTCAAATCCCCAAGTTCTTAAATCTGATTTGAAATTTTCTGCAATTCGCGCTGGCAAATGAACCAAATGGCCTGAAATCGATTTTTGCACAGCCATGCTATTAATTACCTGAAAATGAAGCTGATACGCCTCTATCTCCGAAATGACATTGCCATCGTAGCCCAAATACGATTTATCGATCTGCAGTAAATTTCCAGAAAAAAGCACATTGAAACAGCTTAAATCGATAAGTAACGAAGTAATTCGTTGCCAAAAAGTGCGTTTGAAAGAAGGGAAATGAGATTTATCAATCCAAACTTCTTGAATAGGGAAAAGCAAGATCGGATTTGAATCTGCTGACACACATATATATTGTGTAGTTGTGTTATAGGTAAATTTCTCCAGCAAATCAAATTCTGCGAACGCTATATTTTGGCAAACAAGCAAGGCTTTAAATTTGTCTTCAATGTCGATTGCCTTTCCTACACTTACCCATTTGATATTTTTAGTCTTTGTTTGATATACTAAAGATGCACTCGAAGGTGGGCTTATCATTTGGGCGTTTTATGGTTTTTATACAGAAACCAATTTCGATATAAAATTTCATGCAATGTGTTAGTAACCGTTCTGTAATTGATATTGTTCAATACAGATGCTGCTAATTGCGCTTTGGACGCCAAGTTTTCTTCTTGAAATTTCTATTTTCGCTCGTGCTTTTCTGAGTAGACGGGCTGTAAATTGGAGCTTCACCAAACTGCGCAGGCAAAGCCACTTTATCCACCTCTCTGCCAATGTGGGCTTCTATTCTTGCAAATTTCTTTTGGTCTTTTTCGTTGATAAAAGTGATAGCTGTGCCTGTGGTAGTGGCTCTTGCAGTTCTGCCAATTCTATGAATATAATCTTCTGGGTCGGGTGGCACATCAAAATTCACCACCAAACTTATTCCTTCCACATCTATTCCTCTTGAAATAATATCAGTTCCGATCAAGATTGAGATTTGCTTATTTTTGAATTCTCTCAAAATTATCTCCCTTTCCTCCTGCTCTAAATCTGAATGAAAGGCACGAATTGATAATTTAGAGGTTCTAAATTCTTTGTCAAGCTCCTTTACTTTGTCTTTTGTAGAAGCAAAAACAATAATGCTAGTGAATGATTCATCGGCCAAAATCGACTTTAACAAGGCTATTTTTTGCGTGTCGTACACTACATAAGCTTGTTGCAAAATGCCTTCTGCAGGTTGCGAAAGGGCAATATTAATCTGTTCTGGGTTTTTTAATATTTTGTTGGCTAATGTCCTTATTTTAGGTGGCATTGTGGCCGAAAACATCAAAGTTTGCCTTTGCGCTGGCAAATAATTGATAATTTTTATCAGATCGTCATAAAAACCCATATCTAGCATTCGATCTGCTTCGTCCAATACCAAATGCTCCAAATGCGATAAATTAATGTCGCCAGCAGCTAACAAGGCTATCAATCGACCTGGAGTGGCAATAATGATGTCTGCACCTTGTTTGAGTGCTTTTTTTTGTTTGTCCCAGGCCTCGCCAGTGCCACCACCATATATTGAAATTGAACTCACATCTAAAAAATACCCAAAACCTTCTACTTGTTGATCGATTTGCACAGCCAATTCGCGCGTGGGTGAAAGCACCAAAGTATTCAAATGCCTGGTTTTGGCACTAATAATTTTATTGAGCAAAGGCAATAGATAAGCGGCTGTTTTCCCAGTGCCTGTTTGGGCACAAGCTATCAAATCTTTATTTTGAAGTATAACTGGAATCGAAAGTTCTTGAATGGGCGTTGGTTTGTTGAAGCCCATCGCGTTAAGCCCATCTAATAACTTGGCTTCTAAATTGAATTCTGAGAATGTCACTTTTATGCGATTGATGTTTGGTTTAGCCCGTAAAGCTACGCAAACTTGTTGTTAAATAATGATTATTATCAACCAATTGAATTTTAGCCGTAGCTGTAAGTAGCATGTGCTAAGCAAAAAGATTTTACAATCTGATCGCAATGCCCTCATTTGCAAGGTATTGCTTCAACGCTGGTATTTCTATCTCTTTAAAATGAAAAATACTAGCCGCCAATGCCGCATCGGCTTTGCCTGTGGTAAAAATATTTTTGAAATGAACCAGTTCGCCTGCTCCACCTGAAGCAATGACGGGAATACTGCCATTTCCAGAAATAATTGCGGTCAAATCATTTGCAAAGCCCCTTTTCACCCCATCATGATCCATGGAAGTAAGCAAAATTTCTCCAGCACCTAAATTTTCTACTTGCTTTGCCCAGCCAATCGTTTCTAAATTTGTAGCTGTTCTACCCCCTTGTATATGCACCACATTGGTATTGCTTATGAATCTTGTATCTATAGCTACCACCACAAATTGAATTCCAAATTCCTTTGCTAAATCTTCAATAAGTTGGGGATTTTTAACAGCCGAAGAATTTATAGACACCTTATCGGCACCGTTATTCAACAATAAAAAGGCATCTTCGACACTTGAAATCCCCCCACCAACTGTAAATGGAATATTTATTACCCTTGCTACATTTCGCACCAATTCTACTAAGGTTTTTCTTTTCTCTACTGTGGCTGTAATATCTAAAAACACCAATTCATCTGCGCCTTGGTCGGCATAGAGAGCTGCCAATTCGACAGGATCGCCTGCATCTCGCAAATTTTCAAAATTTACACCTTTTACAGTTTTGCCGTCTTTAATATCCAGGCAGGGAATGATTCGCTTGGTAAGCACGTTGGTTTAATATTTTTTACGTAAAGCGGTAGCGATTCAATTCATAAAATATTACGATCGGCATAAAAACAACAATATGTTTCTACTTTCCATCATGTAATTTTACCTTAGTTGCTGGCCTATCGTGAAGTTGAAAGGCTGCAAAACCTCTCCGTTTTCTCGATCAAGAGCATAACCATAATCTACACCAATCATACCAAATGCTGGCATAAATATTCTAGCTCCTACTCCCGCTACTCGTTTCAAATTTAATGGACTAAATTCAGCATAACTGCCCCAATTATTGCCACCTTCGGCAAAAGCAAGCACATACACCGTAGCTGCTTGGCTCAATGAAATTGGATACCTCAACTCAAACACAAATTTATCGTAAGCCACTCCACCGCTGCTTCGCAAAGCTGGATTATTGGAATAGGGCGAAGGTCCAATAGAGTTGTTTTGGTAGCCTCGTAAACCTATTACATCCGATCCAAGTATAAAATTGAAGCCCGAAAGGCCATTTCCACCCAATAAAAAGCGTTCGTAAGGCGAATAATCCACAGCATTATTGTATTTACCAATAAATCCAAAATGGGCTCTGGTAGCAAAAACCAATTTATCAATAATTGGCAAATAGAACGCAGCATCAAACATTACTTTATAATATTCAACAAGCTTATATTGATTTTCCCCACGCCTCGAAAGGTCGCTATATTCTAATGAAGAAATAAGCGAATATGGAGGCGTGAGCGATAAAGCCAAACTCAAGGAAGAGCCTTTTCTTGGATATGTGGGATTGTCGATGCTGTTTCGAGCCAAAGTATTTGTGAATACCAAGCTATTTGACACGCCATTTGAATACTGAGGGAAAAAAGTATAATTTTCCAATGTATAGTAAGAATAAGACAATGTGTGTGCTAGTGTGAAATAATCATCTGGCCATTTTATTCTTCTGCCCAAACTTATCGAAGCATTGAATATCGTTAAAAGCCCTCTATTACCTCCTAAGCCTTGATTTACACGTTGATTTCCAAAAGAGGTACCACCTATGCCGGTTTGAACACCTAATCTATTTAAAGAATAAGAAGAAGAGAACGTGAGCGACATCGGTTTGCTACCACCAAGCCAAGGCTCTGTAAATGAGGCAGATAGCGACTGATATTGTGGTCCATTTGCTTGCAAACGCAATGAAACTTTCTGCCCATCGCCAGCTGGCAATGGCGACCATTTCTTAAAATTAGCGATATTTCGAGCCGAAAAGTTGTTAAAACTAATACCTGCGGTACCGATAAACCCATAAAAACCACCCCAGCCCCCTGACAGCTCGATCTGATCGCTAGGTTTTTCTACCACTCCATAATCGATATCAACGGTACCGTTTGTAGGGTTTGGTTTTGGGTTAATGGCAATTTGCTCTGGATCGAAATAGCCTAAAGTGGCAATTTCGCGTTGGGTTCGTATCAAATCTGCTCGGCTAAATTTTTCACCCGGCCTCGTACGAATTTCACGCAAAATCACGTGCTCATTTGTTTTGGTATTTCCACTAATATTTATTTTATTGATCGTAGCTTGAGGTCCTTCATACATTCTCATCTCAATATCTATCGAATCTTTGTCAATATTCACCTCTTGTGGATCGACATTGAAGAATAAATAACCATCATCCATATAAAGCGAGCTAATATCGGCACCAGTAGGATTGTAATTAAGGCGTTTTTCGAGTAGCGACATATTATATATGTCGCCTTTTTGCACACCAAGTACTTGGTTTAGATATTTGCTTTCATACTTGTAATTGCCAGTCCAGTTAATATTTCTAAAATAATATTTTTCGCCTTCAGACACATTTATCTTCAAGTTTACAAATTTCTTATTTTTCAACGAACTATACACTGTGTCTCCTGTGATCTGAAAATCTCTATATCCTTTGGTATTGTAATATTCTAGCAATTTCTTTTTATCTTCTTCATAGAGCGATTTTACAAATTTGCTTCGCACATGAAACAAGACTAAGTTCAGATTTTTTGTCTTTTTTAGTTTCATTCTCAGTCTGCCATCGCTCAATTCGCCTTTTGAGGAGGTAAATAAGTACTTCACGTTGTATATGCCTCTGGCAAAAATATTTGGAAATTCTGTTTTGCGATTGACAAAAGCGGGATTGGCTTCAGTATTGCCAATAAAATCTACCTTATCTACCCTTATTTTCCTCCCTTTGTTGATTAATATGCGCAATGTGACAGTATTTGAAGCGGAATTGGAAGAGTCTCTGGCCTGCTGGATGTTCACTTTTACATTTCGATATCCTTTATCTCCGAAATAAGTTCGCACCTTGTTTTGAGCGGCTTTTATCATCACGTCTGTTACTATTTTACCTTTGTTGAGCTTTATTTTCTCTTTTAATTCATCTTGCTCTGTTTTCTTAATGCCAAAAAACGCAAATTTTGAGAGTCTTGCCCGCTCTTTTAAATAGACGTCAAAAAATATTTGATCTCCTTCTACTTTCAAAACCCTGAATTGAATATCTCCAAGTATGCCTTGGTCCCAAAGTTTGTTAATGGCAGCAGTAATTTGTTCACCTGGCACTTGCACCTCATCGCCTACTTTCAGACCCGTGATCGCAATGATGGCATTCGGATCGAGGTATTGGGTGCCACTTACAGAAATGCCACCAATTTTATATTTTTGTGGTTTTGAATAATTGATAATTGACTCATCTACTTGTGCAAAAGCCACAACTGAAACGCCAATAAGTATGATGATGTAAAGTGCTGATATTCTTTTCATTAATTCACTTGTTCTGTAAGAACTTGCTCGCTCGTTTTCCCGAATCTGCGTTCACGTTTTTGATAATTAAAAATTGCCTCATAAAAATGCTCTCTTCTGAAATCGGGCCACAAAGTATCGATTACATACAATTCGGTGTAGGCCAACTGCCAAATAAGAAAATTGCTAATCCTTAATTCTCCACTTGTTCGTATCATTAATTCTGGATCAGGGATCGGATAAGAACTCAAATAAGTAGAAAATATTTCTTCTGTAATGTCATCGATCGAAAGTTTGCCTTCGCTCACCATTTGTGCCAATTTCTTGGCCGCATCGACTATTTCCCATCGTCCACTATAGCTCAATGCCAAAGTAAGTATCAATCGAGTATTACTTTTTGTGTCACTAATGGCCTTAGACAAAGAATTTTGACATGAAACTGGCAAATCATTTACATTGCCTACTACATTCAGCTGAATATTATTTTTCATCAAAGTAGGTGTTTCGCCTGCTATGGTGTTTACCAATAGCTCCATCAAAGCATTTACTTCATCTTTTGGCCTGTTCCAATTTTCGGTCGAAAAAGCATATAAAGTAAGGTATTTTACGCCTAATTCTGCCGCAGCCTCTGATGAATCACGTACGGCTTGAATCGCATTGTGATGGCCAAAAATACGCATTGCTCCCTTTTTTTTTGCCCACCTTCCATTCCCATCCATGATAATAGCAATGTGGCTGGGAAGGTTATTTTTATCAATTTGGTCTTTGAAACTCATTGGGCTGACACCTCAAACAATAACTAGTGCGGAAAATAAGAGTGCAAATATGAAATTAAAACCTAGACTTTCAAAATTTACCTAAATTGACGCTGCCAATACTCGGGCGTAGTTTCATCTTCCAAATGTTTTGGGCATTTTAATTTATAAATCGTGTACGAAATAGTAAAACCCGCATAATGATACCAATCGTTGGCAGATTCGTCATTGCCTTTGATTTTCTGACTAATATTTATGGCATTGCTGCTCGAAATGTTATCGATTTTATCGCTGAATGTTTTGGTAGCTGTGTAAACAAAACCAAGATTCCAATGGTCGCTCAATTTGTATTTAATTCCAAAACCAAACGGGATGGCCAAGTTGAAAGGTGCAGAAGACCCAAAACTATTGCTAAAAGTAGAAAAATTTGCTAGGCTGGCCGTCAAAAACGGACACCACCTGTGTTCATTTTTTGGATACCTAAAGTTGAGAAAGTTAAATTCCATGCCCAGCGACACCTCGATAGCGTTGTTGTAAAATGAATAATTGCGTTGCTTGGAAATCAAATCTGGGTAATTTTTATCATCAGACGCAATATTTACATATTTCAACTCTGCCCTTCCCACCCAAATATGGCTAAAATTCATCCGATAAAATAAATTTGCCCCAAATCTAGTATTTGCCGCACTCACTACGCCCACATCTGATCGCACATTGCTCGCACCTACGCCCCCACCCAATTCAGAAAACTGGGCATAGGTAATTTTTGGTATTAGTATGATAAAAAAAAAGAGCAATTTTCTCAAAATATTCATTTTGCAAGTGGTGGGGTGTTAGTCGCTCCCTGAAACCTGTTACCAGAAACCTAAAAAAGAAAAACTAAATTCTATTATCGAGCCCCCAATTGAGTTTGGATCTTAAAGTGTTAAGAAAATTATAATATTCCATTTTTACCAATTTTACTTTGAAATCTTCTTTTCTGATGCACAATTCTACATTTGCACTTACAGTTTTTGATCTTGAATCAAGACTGATCAGAAAGTTTTTGCTTCTGCCCTCAATTTTGAAAGTAATCTTGCCACTGTCGGGTACAACGATAGGACGTACGTTTAAATTGTGCGGGCTTATAGGTGTAATCACAAAATTATTGGCTGTGGGCATCAATACGGGGCCACCGCAGCTAAGCGCATAAGCCGTAGAACCTGTAGGCGTAGCCACTATCAACCCATCTGACCAGTAAGAATTAAGAAACATACCATCCAAATAAGCGTGCACCAATATCATAGAAGAGGTGTCTTTTTTGAGAATGCAAAACTCATTTAGTCCAAAATTCATGCCTTCGAAGGCATCCTCGTTGGTGTCGAGGTGCACAAGCGATCGGTCTTCTATTTGGTATTTGCCTTCTAGCAGCGAATTTATATCTTCTTTAATTTTCTCTTTTGGGGTGATAGCCAAAAATCCCAATCGACCTGCATTTATTCCCAAAACAGGAATTTCTTTGTCTTTTACATGAGTGATAGATTCTAGAAATGTACCATCGCCACCCACGCAAAAAACAAAATCTACTTTTTCGAGAGGCATTTCGGTCGAAAACAATCCCGTGGCAAACGATTTTATCTTTTTCTTAAATAGAAAATGCTCGAAATTCTCAAACACCAATACCTCTACCCCTCGAGTTTGCAATTCAAGGAATAAGTCTTTAATAAAATGGGTAGCATCGTCTCTAAATTGGCGACCGAAAACGGCAATTTTCATTTACAGCAAACATATTTTGAGCTGTGAAATTACATTAAATAATGGGGTTTGTTTTGCTAAAACAACGATTTTTAAAGATTAAATACATTTCATAGATTTTTTTTCGCCTGAATCGTAGATTTTTAGACATAGCAGCAAACCTACGATTTATGATTTTCCCAATTTCCGTCTTTCCGACTTCTCGATACACCAGTGGAAAACGGGAAAAGTTGTGAGCAATTCAAGTCTTCAAATCTTGCCGATAGTAGCTCGAAATATTTCCTTATTCAACTTCCAATTTTTCTTTTGCCTCTGGCAATACAAATTTAGTAGGGTTTCGCACCTTTTCAGTCAGCAAGGCAATTGCCATCACATCAGCTACTGTTTCAGCATAATGTATTTGTAAATCTTGGATATATTCCTTTTTTATCTCCTCAATATCTTTCCTATTCTTACTACATAGAATAATTTCGTGGATACCTGCTCGCTTGGCTGCTAATATCTTTTCTTTGATACCGCCCACCGGCAACACTTTTCCCCGCAAAGTTATTTCGCCTGTCATGGCTATTTTTTCTTTTACTTTTCTTTGGGTAAAAATAGAGGCGAGCGAAGTAAAAATGGTGATCCCAGCCGATGGACCATCTTTTGGCACCGCTCCTGCAGGAAAATGAATGTGCAAATCATAATGATCAAAAACTCTGTAGTCGATTTCTAATTCTTCGGCATGGGCTCTCAAATAAGACATCGCTGCCACCGCACTTTCCTTCATTACATCGCCTAATTGACCAGAAAGCGTAAGTTTTCCCTTTCCACGGCTTAGGCTCGACTCTATCAATAATATTTCGCCACCTGCTTGTGTCCAAGCCAAACCAGTGACTACGCCAGCGGTTTCATTGCCTTCGTACATTTCCTTGTCTATCAGTTCGCTACCCAAAAGCTTTACCACATCTTCTGCTTGAACCAGTTTCATAAATGGCTCTTCCATGGCTTTTGCTTTGGCAATTTTGCGGCATAACTTACCAATCTGTCGCTCCAATTGTCGCACACCCGACTCGTGGGTGTAGCTTGCGATCAATTTAACCAAGCCTTTGTCTGCTATCGAAAAATCTCGCAACTCGAGGCCGTTTTCTTTTTTCTGTTTCGGTAATAAATGTTTTTTGGCTATTTCTACTTTCTCCTCCAAAGTGTAGCCAGACACTTCCAATATTTCCATTCTATCTCGCAAAGCAGGTTGAATGGTATCTAAAGAATTGGCTGTGGCGATAAACATCACCCTTGAAAGATCAAATTCTACATCCAAATAATTATCTAAAAACTCCGCATTTTGCTCAGGATCAAGCACTTCTAGTAATGCCGAAGAAGGATCGCCTCTAAAATCATTGCCTATTTTATCTATTTCATCGAGAATAAAAACGGGATTAGCAGATTGCGATTTTTTAAGATTTTGCACCACTTTACCAGGCATGGCGCCAATATAGGTTCTGCGATGCCCTCTTATTTCAGCTTCATCGTGCAGGCCACCAAGTGACATTCTGACATATTTGCGATTCAAAGCTTTGGCTATACTGCGACCAAGCGATGTCTTGCCCACTCCTGGAGGACCATATAAACACAAAATTGGCGCTTTCATGTCGTTTTTCAACTTCAATACAGCCAAATATTCGATTATCCGTTCTTTCACTTTTTCCAAACCCGCGTGGTCGGAATCGAGAATTTTTTGGGCTCTTTTCAGATCAAAATTATCCTTAGAATATTCATTCCAAGGCAAATCTACCAAATACTCTAGGTAGCTCATAGTAATGGGAAACTCGGGCGACATATTGTTCATCTTCAGGGCTTTATCTAGCTCTTTATTGAAAATAGTAGCCACTTTTTTAGTCCATTTTTTCTTAGCACCCTTTTGTCGCAGTTCCTCAATTTGTTTATCAGAGCTCTCTTGTCCTAGCTCATCTTGCAGCACTTTTAATTGCTGGCGTAAGAAATAATCCCGCTGCTGTTGGTCGATGTCAAACGAGGCCTTTGTTTGTATTTCGCGCTTCAGCTCGACCATTTGAAGGTCTTTGAGCAAATATTCGAGCAAAGTTTGGGCTCGTTCAATTCCATCTTCTGTTTCAAGCAGTTTTTGTTTTTCTACAATATCTGCATTGATATTTGATGATAAAAAATGGATCAAAAAACTGTGGCTTTCAATATTATCCAGTGCAAATTGTGCCTCACGTGGCAAATCTGGGTTGGCACGCAATATTTTCTGGGCATTTTCCCTTATGCTTTGCATCAGGGCTTTTTGCTCCTTGTTGAGTTTTGTAGGAAAAGCCTCTTTTAAAACTTGCACTTTGGCAGTAATAAACGGCTCCGATTGGTGTATTTCTTCAATCTTAAATCTTGTAATGCCTTGTATTATGATAGTAGTATTGCCATCTGGCAGCACTAACATTTTCAATATTCGGGCTATTGTACCTACTTTAAATATATTTTCTGGCGTTGGTTCGTCAGAAATAGGCATCATCTGCGACACGACACCTATTATTTTATCTCCTTTGTAAGCTCTTTTTACAAGTTTAATTGATTTTTCTCTGCCAACTGTGATGGGCAATACTACTCCAGGAAATAAAACTGTATTTCTGACAGGTAAAATCGGAAGAAACTCAGGTAGTTTTAATTTTTCAGGATCATCGTTTGTGGTAATGATGGGAATCATCTCGCCTTCATCCATAGAAACACCCGAAAATATCAAATTTGGTCTCAAATTAGTGTTGATTAAGATAGAAAGCTGTGTAAAAGGCCTGCACAAGAAATTTCAAGCAATTTGGAATGGCAAACAATGTGCCAAAGTTTTCAAATGGCAATGTACATCAATGAATCATAGATTTTAACATAAAAAGATCAAAGTTGGGACATATTCATGCCAATGCCGCAATGAAATATTCGCAATTGACATACAAAAGACAAAAAATCAACATCAAAAAGCCAATCCACTCAAGTCTATGGTATTTATTACACAGATATTTAGTTAATTTCCTTTATCTTTGATTTATCGAACCTAACCAACTTAAAATGACAAAAAATTGCCATTTTTTATTTTTTTTATTGGCACTTATTGCTTTTACCGGTGTTTTAGGCGCTTATGCCCAAAGCAAAGCCAAACGCCTCGAAATTCAAAAACTGAAGGATTCTACTATTTCGCACCGAATTCCCTCTGGCGACTACCAATTGTACTTTAGAAATATCAATAAATTGGATGAATATATTAATGAAGGCATAAAAACTGAAATTAAGCGAGCCGAAAATAAAGAAGATTTCAAAAAGGCGTTGTTTTTGATGGAGGAATATGTGAGCAATTTTGGCATTAAGAATTTCTATAAAGACACTTATTATATATGGCATCTTGGCCAGCTTTACGAGCGATTTGGCAATATGAGCAAGGCAAAAGCACTTTATAAACTCGTGTTGAAGCACCATAGGGCAGATATTAAAAAAGTGCAACTTTATTACGATTCGCTCACATATTTGGAAAAAGACTATTGGGTAGACCTTGGCTACTACTACCAACTTGTGGATTTTAGGAAAGACATAGACACTTTGCACCCACCACACAGCGTATTATTAAATATGGGACCGGAAGTAAACAGCAAAGACGCAGACTATGGACCAAGCATGAGTGCTGATAAAAAAATGCTCCTTTTTACCTCGAGAAGAAACAAAGCAGGCATTGAAAAAAGGGCAAATGAAGATTTATTTTATACCGAAGGCGATGAAGCAGGCTATTTCTACCCAGCCAAATCGTTCGGAAACGTAAATACAGAATATAATGAAGGTTCACCATGCTTGAGTAAGAACGGTGATAAGCTCTACTTTGTGCGTTGCAATGCACCTGATGGCAATGGCAATTGTGATATTTACACTGCGGATAAAAAAACAAATGAATTGACTGGAGAAAGTGAATGGACGAACGTAAAAAACTTTGGATCTCGAATAAATGGTAGGGCTTGGGATTCTCAACCTTCACTTTCGCATACAGAAGACACTTTATTTTTCGCATCCGATCGTTTGGGCGGCTTTGGCATGTCTGATATTTGGTTTACCTACAAGCAAAAAGACGGAGACTGGGCCATTCCAGAAAATTTAGGCCCTATCATCAATACCCGAGGCAATGAAGTAAGCCCCTATTACCACCCAAAATTTGATGTTCTATATTACAGTTCCAATGGACATCCACTTTCTTTTGGCGATTTTGATATTTTTAAAGTGAGAAGAATGCAGGGTAAATGGGAAGAGCCGCGCAATATTGGCCCACTTGTAAATGGAAAAGGGAGTGAATATTATTTCACTATCGATGCCCAATCGAAAGATTTGTACTATGCCCGATCGGAACAGGATGACTTGCAAAATCTAGATTTGTATTCTTTTCCATTGCCAATGGAAGCACAGCCAACGTCTTACACAAAATTGGCTGGCAAAATCGTAGATTCTACCTCCAATCAAGCCTTGAAAGGCATCGTTTCTATTATCGATCTCGATCATGGCATTGAAGTAGCACCCAAATTTTTGCGGCCAGATGGCAGTTTTGAGTTCGACCTAATCAATAACAACCGCTATTTAATTATTATCCAAGGCGATGATTTTTTTAGTTTGGAGAAAGAACTTAACATCAAAAATGACACTCTTATTCGGTTTATGACCAAGATTATCGATATTCAAAAACCTTTGGTGCTCGATAGAATAGAGTTTGAGAATGGCAAAGCAGAAATATTAGATGGCATGAAAAATTCGCTCGATTTGGTGATGAAATTTTTGATAGACAATCCTAGTTACAAACTCACCATCTCGGGTCATACAGATTCTGATGGCAACCATGCCGACAATATGCTTTTATCGGCCAAAAGAGCAGAGGCTATACGAAGTTATTTTATAGAAAAGGGCAAAATTGAACCTAAAAAAATACAAGCCAATGGCTATGGCGATACAAAACCACTCCGAATTGAGATAACTCCCGAAGATAAGCGGATAAACCGAAGGGTTGAATTTGAAGTAAAACGCCCAGGCGATTGAGTAAAGGAGCAGCACCATTTTAGAAAAAATAGTCTACATCTTGGTTTATAAGATTTGAGAATAAAGCGGGATTTGCCTTTGAATGACCGATCATTTCAACTGTGCGAATGAAAAAAATCCCTAGAATCTTAATTCCCGTAAGGGCCAGACGACCTTTTCCGCCAAAGTGGAAGCCCATGATTAGGGCAAAAAAAGACAATCACATTCCTGCCCAAACTTTGCTCTGCCTCGTACATACAATTTCATGTTCCATTTCACTACTTTTGCCTTCTAAAAAAATATAAAAACCCAAAAATGAGACAAACTGAAATAAAATTTGTAGTAGAATTAGACGATCAAAACGTGCCAAGTAAAATACGATGGGACGCAACAGATAAAAACCCAAGTGGCCTAGAAGAAACCAAAGCCATTTGTCTCTCACTTTGGGATGCCACACACAACAACACCTTGAAAATAGACCTTTGGGGAAAAGAAATGCCACTTTTGGAAATGAAAAGGTTTTATATCGAGACGATTGGCGGCTTGGCCGAAAGCTTAAGAAATGCCACTGGCGATGAAACGATTTATACCGAAATAGACGATCTTTGCAAAAGACTTGGAAAATACATCGAAAAAGAAAGCAAGGAAACAGAAAATTAAAACTTCAATGCTTTCGAAAAAAAGGAGAAAAAACAAAACAAAAAAGGCATTTATCTTTCGATAAATGCCTCACGACTTAAAATATAAGGAATTATTATATAACTTCTACATTTACAGCGTTCAATCCTTTTTGACCTTGCTCAACTTTGAACCTTACTTTATCGTTTTCACGAATTTCGTCAATTAGACCTGATGAATGAACAAAAATGTCGTTTCTGTCATCGTTTTGAGAAATGAAACCGAAACCTTTTGTTGCATTGAAAAATTTTACTACTCCTTCTTTCATTATTATTGTTATTAATTGAGCCGCAAGGTACACATTATTATTAACAAACAAGCTTATAAATTTATTATTGCAAAATAAAATGAGTTTTTTCCTGTATATTGCTTGGCTAGAACTACAATACCGAACTATTTGAACCGCATAATTGTAAAATTTTATTCTGACCTCAATAGTTAACTCATTTATTCACAGAATTATATTTTAAACATTAAGAAAACACAAAACTATATTTTGTAGTTATTCGGCTAATGTTTAGATAGAAAATACTTGCAAATGGAATCTGTTGCACTTGCTTTACCAGTATTATTGGCCATCATGGCTTTTGAATATTATCTTTCTAAGAAAAGAGGGAAGAAATATTTCCATTTTCCTGACACGATCAGCAACTTATCTATTGGTATTATCGATAGGCTGTGCAGCTTGTTGTTTGCTGGCATTTTCTTTTTCGTGTACGAATATCTTCAAAAGAATTTCTCGATTTTCGATATTCAGCCTACTGCCTTAAATTGGATCATCATGTTTGTGTTTGTTGATTTTTTGTGGTACTGGTACCATCGGTTTGGGCATGAAGTAAATATATTTTGGGCAGCGCATATTGTGCATCATTCAAGCAAAGAATTTAACTACGCTGTTGGCTCGAGAACTACCATTTTGCAATCGTTTGTTCGTCTTTTGTTTTGGTGCGTGCTGCCAATTATTGGTTTCACAGCCCCCATGATTGTGTTGATGTTGCTTGTGCATGCTGTTTACCAATTTTTTACGCATACGCAATTGGTGGGGAAACTAGGTTTTCTTGAATATTTCATGGTTACGCCTTCGCACCACAGGGTACATCATGGTAGCAACGAAAAATATCTAGACAAAAATTATGGAGGCACTTTTATAATTTGGGACAGGCTTTTTGGCACTTTTGCTGAAGAGACCGAAAAAGTGAAATTTGGGCTCACCAAACCTTTGCAAAGCCAAAGCCTAATTTGGCAGCTTTTTCATGCTTGGGTCGAATTATTCATTGCCGTGAGAAGTGAAAAAATATGGCACAATAAAATAAAAATACTATTCGGAAAGCCCCATTTAATCGACCCTAATATTAGAAAAAACGCTGAAAAAACATTTCTGAGTGGTAAATCAAAAGGAAAAATATCCCAATTATTCACCCAATACATTGCTTGTCAAATAGCATTTTCACTACTCGCATTGATATTGCTATTATACTTTAGTGATTCGTTAAAATCGTGGGAAACCTACATTACTGTTATTGGTATTGTACTTACGCTAATAAATTGCGGAGCGATAATGGAGCAACGTCAGTGGGTTTTTCATTTAGAATTTGCAAGATTTGTACTTATAGTGGCGGCAGCAGGCTTTTATGATGTTCGATGGATTTTTCCTGGTGTAGTAATTTTATCAATATGCCTTATTTATTATTCTAGTTTGCAAAAGCTTTATTTTTCCCGTTATCTTGCTTCCTCTTCTTTAAAATCAATCTAAAATCGTATGTGGTCAACGCTTACTCGGTGGATAATTACCTACCGAATTTCTATAGTTGTAGTTTTAATCGGATTTACAGCTTTTTTGGGCTACCAGGCTACGAAGCTCGAAATGTCGTACGAATATGGCAAAATAGTGCCAGATAGCGACCCCGAAATGGTGTTTTACAATACTTTTTTAGATAAGTTTGGCGAAGACGGAAGTGTATTTGCCATTGGTTTGAAGGGTGATAGCCTTTACAATCTTCAAAATTTTAATCGATTGGTCGTTCTGTGCCAAAAATTAAAAGCGGTTGCTGGTATAGATGAAGTGATAGCCATTCCCACGGCTCGACAAATTAATAGAGATGCAGTCAACGAAAAATTCACGGCCAATTTTATTTTTAAAGATACGTTGCGTTCGCAGGCAGAGCTCGACAGCAATTTAAAGGTATTTCGCAATTCGCAATTTTATAGTGGCTTGATATACAACACCCAAACCAAAGCCACCATTGTGGCCGTGGTGATAAATAAAAAGGTGCTAAATACCATAAAAAGAGCTGATGCCATACAGACTACGCTCGATTTGAGCAAGCAATTTGCCAAAGAAACGGCCATAAAACCTCATTTTGCAGGTTTGCCTTATATTCGGTTCATCAATACCGGGCTGTTTAAAGATGAATTTACATTCATGACCATACTTTCTGCGATTGTCACTTGTGTGATACTTTGCATTTTATTTCGGTCTTTTTACGCCCTTCTTTTTACGATTATTGTCATAGCTGTCACGGTTATTTGGAGCATGGGCTTCACCGTACTTTTTGGTTACAAAATAAGTGTTTTGACAGGAATGTTGCCTGCCCTTATCGTCATTATTAGCATTCCAAATTGCATTTACATGCTTAATCAATACCACCATGAGTTTAGAAAACATGGCAATAAACTGAAGGCTGTCGGTAGGGTGATTGAAAAAATAGGTTTTGTAACTTTTATGACCAACATCAACACTGCAGTTGGCTTTTTTGTATTGCTGATTACCGACATCACTATTATTTATGAATTTGGCATGATAGCTGGGATAATGAGCGTAGCTACTTATCTGATTAGCATCACTGTAATACCCATACTTTTTGTGTTTTTGCCACCGCCCAATTTGAAACAAATGATGCATTTGGACAAAAAGACATTGGGCTTTATGCTTGAAAAGGTGATTTTTGTGGTAAAAAAGTACAGAATAGCGGTGTATTCTATCACCCTAGTGCTTTTAATTGTGGCTGGCTATGGTATCTACAAAGTAAAAGCCATTTCTTATATGGTGGATGATTTTCCAGAAGGCAGAACGGGTATTCAAGGCGATCTGGCCTTTTTTGAAAAGAATTTTGGAGGTGTATTGCCTTTGGAAATTATGATCGATTTTCACACCAAAAAGGCAATTTACAATATCAAGAACCTAAATAAAATTGACGAATTAGAATCGGAATTGAAAACTGTGGTGGGCTTATCGTCTGCTTTGTCTGTAAATACACTCATTAAAGCCACCGTACAAGCCTACTACAACAATGATTCGGCTTCGTACAGATTACCAACCCAGAGCGAGAAGGTGTTTTTGGCCAAATATTTGAAGCGAAGCGAATCTGAATTGTCCTTTATCAAATCTTTGGTAGACAGCAGCGGAAGCACAGTGCGTATCTCGTATAAAGTAGCAGATATTGGCACAATAAAAATGGATTCGTTGGTCGAAAAACAGGTAAAACCAGCCATAGCCTCTGTATTTAAGGACACAAAGTTTGATGTAAACCTTACTGGGACATCGCTTCTATTTTTAAGAGGAAATCAGTATTTGATTAATGATTTAGGTTTGAGTTTGGTCTACGCTTTTATACTGATATCGATAATGATGGCCTTTATGTTCACCGATGTCAAAATCATTTTCATTTCATTAATTCCCAATATTATTCCAATGGTTATTACTTTAGGAATAATGGGATTGTTTGATATCAGGCTAAAAACAAGCACTGCCGTCATTTTTAGTACTTCTTTTGGTATTACGATCGACAGCACCATACACTTTCTTAGCAAATTCAAACAAGAAATAGCTCACAATAAAATTTCGATCTTAGAAGCTGTAATTAGAAGCATAAAGGAGGCAGGAATAAGCATGTTGTACACTTCAGGGGTATTGTTGATCGGTTTTGGAATATTTATGTTTTCTGATTTTGGTCAAACTGTAGCCTTGGGTTTGCTTACTTGCCTTACTTTATTTTTCGCCACAATCACCAATATGATATTGCTACCCGTATTGTTGGTTGATTTTGTAAATAAAAAGAAAGAAAGAGCGATGGCAGAAAATTCAATCAAAAACAACTAGTTAGACATGTCGATAACTTCTGTTTCTGAATTGGCAGGAATGCGAAAAGTGAGTGAGGCAGTAGCCGTTACGCTCAAAAAAATGAGAGAATATGCCAAACCCGGTATTTCTACCAAAGCACTTGACGAGTACGGAGCCGAAATATTAAAGCAATTTGAAGCCAATTCTGCTCCAAAACTCACCTACAATTTCCCTGCTAGTACTTGTATATGTACAAATATGGAAATTGCCCACGGCTTGCCATCTGAAAAAAAGATATTGAGCGAGGGCGATCTGATAAATATTGATGTTTCAGCCGAATTGGATGGTTTTTGGGCCGATAATGGCGGTTCGTTTGTACTAGGAAATGACATTTTCAAACACCAAAAATTGGTAGATGCCTCCCGAAACATCCTTTTCAAGGCTATTCAAAATATAAGAGGTGGCGTGAAAATAGCAGATATTGGACGATTGATCGAAAATGAAGCTAAAAGCAGAGGCTATAAAGTGATAAGAAATTTGGTTGGGCATGGCGTGGGGAAAAGCCTGCATGAAGAACCCACCGAAATCCCTTGTTTTTACGACAAAGAAAACACGAGTAGATTTAGAAAAGGGTCGTTAATTGCGGTGGAAACGTTTATTTCTACAGGTGCAAGCAAAGCGGTAGAAAGCAGCGATGGCTGGACGCTCGTGAGTGACGGCAAAACTTTCGTGGCGCAGCACGAACACACGCTAATGGTTACCGAATCGAAACCCATTATTCTTACAGAAATGAATGGAATTTGGGATTGAAAAGGATCTTGGTAAAGAAGAAGATTCAAAGCATCGTTACAACTATTTCCATCAACAGCACACATCACAAGTAAACGAAGTACCTTTTTACTCACTTCCCAAGTTCAAAATCAGCTCTTCTTTGATGGAATCGGCAAAAATGGCCGCAAATGAAAAAATTCTGTCGCTCGAAATCAACTCTTGAAGTATATTTATTACGATTACATCTGCCTCCAATTCGTTGTGCAAAAAATACAAGATGTTGTTATCTTTCATATTAGCCCAACTGGCATTTTGGGCCACTATTGGCTCATAGCCATATTTTTCTTTGGTATTGGCCATTAAAGCATTTCTAAACGCTCCTAAGTTCTTTAGGTTATCGAAGGTATAGCTAGATTGCTCTTCTTTGTTATTATTCAAATAGTACAGATTAAAAAGCGAAGCATTGTCTTCTGCCTTTTCAAACGTATTGAAAACCAAAAAAATGGTATCTTTTCTGGCCAGTTTTTTTAGATCATCTTTCCATTCTAAAAAATTGTCGGGCACATCGCCATAGAAGTTTTTCAAATACGCCACATTTTGAATAAAAGAAAAGGCAGTATCTTCTTCCAAGCCACTATCGCCAAAACTTTCTTCAAGTGCGGTCGATTCATCTCCAAAAAACTCATTTGAAATAAAGTTGCACTTCAATTTTTCGGCAATACAATAGCTAAAATAGCCGATGCTTTGCTTCTTTAAACTTTCTGGCGAAACAATGGTAATGGCCGTATTTCTATTCGTAAAAGTGCCATAATTACTATTGATTTCTCTGTATTCGAGGAAAAGCTTATCTACCAAATTGCCATTTTGCAATACCTTTTTGTATCTAAACCTAAATTCGTTTTTACCTTCGGCAATTTTATACACATCATTTTCCGACAATTCAAGATTTACCTTTACTGCATCCACACTCAATTGTCCTCTACGAACTTTTGTGCCCAATTCTGGAATATACTTTTTATAAAAAGCCTCTTTTAGCTTTTTACGAATTTCACGCATGCGTTTTATCGACTTGCTTTCCTCCATTTTTTGCACAAAACTAGAAGAAATAATACCAGTAGGAATAGCCACAATCAGTACGCCCATCAGAGCCACCATTCCTCCAATGATTTTTCCTAATGCGGTTATTGGATATGCATCGCCATAGCCTACGGTGGTAAGTGTGATCACGCCCCACCAAAAAGCGTACAAAATATTGGGAAATACGGTGGGCTGGGCATCGTGCTCTACATAATACATAACGGACGAAGACAACACCAAAATCGAGAACATCAATAAAAAGGTAGCCAACAATTCTTGCCGCTTTTCGGTTATTATTTTGCCAATATGAATCATTGCCTGCGAGTATTTCGCCAATTTGAAGACCCGCATCAATCGCACAAGCCTCAAAACCCTCAAATGCCTCAAATCAACATTGAGCCAATAAGGCATAAAAAATGGCATGATGGCCAATATGTCAATCCAAGAAGTAGGCGTAGTTAAAAAGCGTTTGATCGACAACCATTTTGTTTTGGCTGGATACCTAATGTCTGATATCCAAATGCGGAGCAGCAACTCGATTGAAAAAATAGTAACGGTAAAAATCTCAAATAAATCAAGTTGGTAATGAAATTGAGCCTCTATTTGCTCAAAAGACTCCAAAATTACAGCTACGACATTCACCAAGACTAGCATTTCGATAAAAACATCGAAATAGCCTGCATGACGATCGCGCTTATTACCTGGCTCCAAAACAGATGAAATTTTCTGCTTCAATTTCAAAATTTTCATCGCTTCCAATCTATTTGTTGGTAAATATAATTTTTGAGTTCAAATTTCAATAATTATTACAGTAATATTTATGAAACACAGCGTGCAATAGTATTGGAAACTGAAAATAGACCATTAATGCTTACTAAACAAAAAAGTTGTGTTCTTGAAAGTTTTGAACTTTCAAGAACACAACAAACTGCGAAGTATTTACTAAAGAGAGGCAACAACTAAGACATTACATTTTCGCCATGTTGGCTAAAATCTAAACCTAGTTTAGACTGTTCATCAGATACTTTTAAAGGCGAAATTAAATCTGTCAATTTCAGCAACAAAAGCGAACCAAAAAAGGCAAACGCAGCTACCATTGCCATTGCCAGCAAATGCAATAGAAACAACTTTGTGTCGCCAAATGCAAGGCCATTGCCGGTAGTGTTGGCACTGTTTACAGCGGTATTCGCGAAAATACCAGTCATTAACATCCCTACCATTCCGCCCACTCCATGACAAGGAAACACGTCTAGCGAATCGTGCAATATGTTTGATTTGTTTTTCCAAGAAACCACCAAATTGCTGACAATCGCAGCCACAAATCCGATTACAATTGACGATGGCACTGTAACAAAACCACATGCAGGCGTAATGGCCACCAAACC
>JBJXGB010000112.1:0-27799 GCA_046152935.1 Cytophagales bacterium | reverse complement strand
GGCAATTACTTTGTAATGGGCGACTTTAACTTGTACAAGACAACGGAAGCTGCCTACGTTAATTTTACGACTAATGCCAACAAAAAGATCAATTTTATGGATCCTTTGTATGCTGTAATCACTACAGGAGTGGGCAAAAATTTTTATAACGGCAATAACGCTTCAATTCCTACAGGCACAAGCAATAACAATAGCAGTTTTGCACCCTATCATACCCAAGCTGCACAAGCTACTCAGCTCAATTGTGGCTCTGGCGGTGGGATGGATGATAGATTTGATTATATTTTTTGCAATCGCTCTGTGTTAGACGATTCTGCTCAGGTAAATTATATTCCCAACACATATAAAGTTGCTGGCAATGATGGGCTTCATTTTAATAAATCTATAAACGATACTCCCGAAAATACATCTGCTCCTGCCAATGTAATTACGGCTCTTTACAATATTTCAGATCATTTGCCTGTAAGTATGAAAGTAAAAGTTTCGGTAAGCATAAGCGGTGTTGCCAATCCTTCTATTACTTTTGATGGATTTACGCTAACCGTTGGTGGGACTAATGTAAATATTTACAGCCAATTCATTACCAATTCTAGCGGCTCAAAATCTTTTGAAATTACTGGCGATGCAGCTAGCATAATAAATGACAATATTGTGGCTCAAAAAGCGGGTACAATTACCATTACAGGCAAAGTGGGCAAGGTATTTGGCTTCAACGCAGGTGAAAAGACCATTGTTGTAAATGTATTGCCAAAGTTGATAGACCCCAATTTTGTACAAGGCAGGTTCACTACCAATATTAGTCAGATTTCAATTTTTGGTGAAATTCGTACAATTTCTGGCACATACACATTTGCAAGCGAAGGCACTGGCTTCACGGTTTCTGGCGTTTCTACCTCGATCTCTGGCGATACATTCAATGGTGTATTTATTGGTAATCAAACTATTAGTGGCAATAACATCTCTTTTTTAATCAAAGAATCTTTAAGCATACCCACCAATGTCAAGATTTTAAACGCCAATAGTGGTTTGAAAGTAAACATAGTAGCCAATTGCTTATTTGTAAAAGCTGAAAAAGACCAGACATTGCAGGCTGCTATTTTTGATATATCGGGCAAGTGTATCTGGAAAGAGACTTTGGCTAATGGCGATACACGTTGCACAATTCCTAATTTAGGTTCTGGGGTGTATCTATTAAAAGTGCAAGGCATATCTGGTGAGCCTCAATACATTCAAAAATTATTTGTAGAATAAATGACTTCAAGATTAACCTTTATAATATTAAATTTTCTTTTGTCTTTTGTCTTTTTCAAAGTAATAGCGCAGCCTTATTACGATGAAAAACGAACAACCAAAGGCAATTTGGAAGTCACCATTTCAAATTTGGGAAACATTGGCAACTCGTTCAGAGGCAGTTACAGCAATCCGCCAGGGACTGAAGACGGATGGGGATCGATGGAATTTCCGGTAAAATCGGGCGTTGAGCATGTTTTCTTCGGTGGGCTTTGGATTGGTGCAGAGCGCGAAGGGCAAAAATTGGTATCTACAGGTGCTATTGGTACTTCTAATGGTTACCAAACAGGAGGCAGTGGTTTCGAACTTACTGCTGCACCAGGCTCAAAATTCAAAATTAGGTCCACTTTATTTGACGATCCTTTTTTCAGTCCAGATGCCGTTTCGCACCAAGATTTTGTTTCCGACCTCACAGATAAAAATGTACTTGTGCCAGGTTCAATCCAACAAATTGCCAGCCATACACAGCCTTTGAATGTAGATGTCCATTTTGAGGCTTACAACTGGAATTTCAACTCAGCCAATTTCTTTGTGCCTTTAAACTTTACCATTAAAAATATTGGAGACAAGAGGCTCGATAGTGTTTTTGTAGGCTATTGGTGCGATTTTGTGGTCAGAAATGTGAAAATAAATCCTCCGGGTGGCACACCGTTTTTCTCTTCTGGGGCTAATGGTTTTTTAGAAGTGGCTACTGTAAATGGCATTGTAGACACACTTTTGGCCGCTTATGAATATGATGCAGAAGATGTGGGTTTCAATACAGGCAGCTACGGCAGTGTTCAATTTCTTGGGGCAAGCTATAGAGATCAGTTTTATTATCCTGGCATAAAAAATAATTTTAGATGCAGCTACAATACCTGGCTTTTTAGTGCGGGTTCTAACAATTTGGCTGTGCCTACCAACGATCAAGAACGGTATTTTAGGCTAAGATTGGGGCACAACAACGATCCAAATCAAAATTGGACAAGTTTTCAGCAACAAATTGGGCAGAAAGGCAATCGTTCAAATCTAATATCCATTGGACCATTTGCCTCGCTAGAGCCTGGTGAAGAAGTGACTGTGAATTTTGCAGTCGTTTGTGCTGGTACGGTAAATGATGAAAATAAGCCAAATAATTTCAACACCGCTGTTCAGCAATCCGCTTTATTGAAAAATTTGAGAAGTGCTAAGCGCTCTTACTTGGGCATTGATGCCAATCGAAACAGTATTCCCGATGATTTTGATGATATTAATAAAAACGGCATTGTAGACGGGCTAGAAAATGGAGGCAAACCTACTATAAAATGGGTTTTTCCTGCGCCACCAGATGTGCCAAAGGTGAAAATTGTGGCTGCAGACAACAATATGTTCATTTACTGGAGTAGTAACTCAGAATTATCTATCGATCCTGTTACCAAACAGAGAGATTTTGAGGGCTATCGCATTTACAAAACCCAATTGGGATACGATTTGCAGACAGAAAATGACATTCAGAAAAACTTGCAATTGTTGTCTCAATACGATGTTGCTGGCAACAAATACGAGTACAATACTGGTTTTGATGCTATAAGACTGCCAAGCCCTGTAGTTTTTGAGGGCGATACCAATAAATACTATTATTTATTGTCGATAGCAGGCATAGCCAATGGCTGGCAGCATGGAGTAAGTGTTACCGCGTTTGATAGGCAAAACGACTCTTTGGGCATTGCATCGCAAGAAACCAATGTGCTTGTAAATTTAAAGCGTGTGTTCCCTGGGAAACCTGCCAATGAAAGCTTGTCTTCTAACATGCCTTTTGTGTACCCTAATCCATATTATGGTGTTGCCGCTTGGGATCCTGCCAGTCCATTTGAAGAAAATAGAAAGCTAGTGTTTGCCAATTTACCTAAGAGTTGCAAGATAAGAATCTTCACTTATGCAGGCGATTTGGTAGATGAGATTGATCACAACCCAAACTACAATGGCAGCGATTTGGGCAATGGCGTACCAAGTGTGGGCTGGTACAATAGCTATTCAGACCCTAAGAGCACAGTATTTTCTGGTGGCGAGCACGCTTGGGATTTGCTTTCGAGCTATTCCCAATTGATTGCAAGGGGTATGTATTTATTTACTGTTGAAGATATGAAAGATGGCAAAACCTATCCCGGCAAGTTTGTAGTAATTAAATAGAGGATTTGACAACTTTTCAAAAGTTGTCAAATCTTGAAAATGGGAAACAAAAATAATTTTAAACGCAAAACATCCAAACCAATAATTAAAATGAAAAAACTAAGTTTTATTGCCGCTCTTTTGATAGGGCTCAGTTCTTATGCCCAAATACAATCTGTCACTGTTGCAGGTGTAGTTCGCACTTATAGTGGTATTATTTCTACCACTATTCAAGAAATTCAATCGATAGCTGGTTCAGATTTTCCTTGCAGAGATTTATCTTATTACCAAAATACGACTGTTACATTCAAGGGTAGAATGCTAATGTCAGGTCGTTCGTTATTTCCTGCAGTTACTGTACGTGGTGTAGCATTCGGTCAAGTGTTGACAACCACCAGTGTTGGTAACTCAGGCAGAGAAATTTATATAAAAGATGAAAATGGTGGTCCATATTCTGCCATGATGTTGCGTCCCAGCGGAGCTACGTTGCCTAATGATGTATTGGATGCTAATGAAGGCGATCTGGTAAGTGTTACGGGTGTAGTAAATAGCTTTCAAGGGCATACGCAAGTAGATAGAATTAGCTATTTTGAGCGTATAGATTTGGCCGCTAATTCCAATCAGGAGGGTAGAAATGCGGTAACGGTTACCTCTGCGGGTTTGTTAAATGATTTGAATTTAAGAAATATCCTCACAACTGGCGAAGCATACGAATCTGATTTTGTTGAGCTTCGCGACTTACAAGTGGTACGATTAGAAGAGTTTTCATCAAATCGTTGGAATATATTTTTGGCTGATAAAGATGGTAATAGAATAGCACTTTCTGATCGTTTGAAAGCTGGTACTTCCCCACTTCGTAGTGCACCAGACGGTATTGGCGGCACTCTCAATGTTCCACCAATTGGAGCGACTTATGAATATGTAAAAGGTTTGATATATCATGCAAAAAGACTTCCTGCCAACACAGATGGTACAGATTGTGCCAACGATGGTGGTGGATTTGCGACTTTCGCTTCTGCATCGTACCAAATCATGCCATTTTCACCCAACCATTTGAAGTTGGGAACTGCGCCACCTATTATTTCTGATGTTACCTCCTCGCCACTTGTTCCTTCCCCAACTCAAGCTGTGACCATAAACGCTACCATACAATCTCTAGATGCTGGCGTGGCTGTTAAATATGCTAAATTGTACTATGCCGTGGGCGATACACTCAACTACAAAGTAGTTGATATGCAAAATGCCGTAGGAACACTTAATTACTCAGCGACAATACCAACAACAGGTTTTGAAAACGGCAAAATAGTGTACTACTTCATTCAAGCTGGTGATAACAGAAGTATTGGTTTGACAAATTTTACGCCCAATGTGTATTTGGCTGGGGCAGGTACTCTAGGCGTACCTGGTGTTGGTGTTGTTACAATTCCTGGTTCTACTAATATTTTACTTTCTCCGCAAGATATCTCTATTCCAGCTTCAGAAGTTTCGGTTGCTGGCTTCAATCCAACTACCATTGCAGGTTTTATAAAAACTATTGCAGGTACAAATGGCGGTATATTGGTGCAGGCCACCATCGCATTCGATGTTTCTACCATAGCAGGTTTTATCAAAACCATTGTAGGTAGCAATGGCTTTGTATTCGCTCAAGTGAACACAATATTAGGTTTAGGTCGTGGTTTTGATAAGCCAGCTACATTTGTCGTTCGCGATGGTGGTTTGTCGATCTTCGATGTGCAATACACGCCTTTTTCAAATGGAAATTCTCTATTTGTAGGCAAAACAGTTACTTTAACAGGTATTGCAACGGCAACCCAAAAAGATTTGGGTAATGTCGTGCTTCAGCAAAAAGAGGTCGCCAGTTTTGCAGGTATTTTTCTAGATTTTTCTCAGGTATTGAGCAATGTAAAATTGGGCGATGAAATAACGGTAATTGGCGATGTGCAAGAGCGCACATTTACCATCTTGACTAATGTACGTTCCACAAGTAGCAACCCAAATATTCCAATTAAATCTTCTGGAAATGTAATTACGCCTTTGGTTGTTGATCCAAATCTGTTTTCAGGCGCTTACAATTTTGACAAGCATGAAAGATACGAAGCCATGTTGGTAGAAGCGGCTAATCCAGATGCTGGTAAATTATTTGTGGTAGATACCAATGCAGATTTCAGTTTGAGCAACAATGGATTTGTAAATAATTTTGGAGAATATAGAATTGGTAATGCTCCAGTTGATGGTGCTTTGCTAACATTACAAGGTACTGCCAGAAATACGGGAATAGCTGGGCTACGAGTGTTGGCTGGTAGAAATACAAGTACCACCGTTCTCAACTCTTACAATTTCTCTTTGGTTTCGGCTCGCGGAACAAATATCAACAACATTACTGTAAATGGTATTGGAGTTAAGTACGTCACAACCAATAACTTACTTGATAGATTGCGTGGCATTATGCAACATTCCTTCAGCAATATGAAATTATTGCCCCGTAACAATGCCGATGCCATTGGTTCGAGTGTTATCCTACCTGCTAATCCAACTTCAGTAGTTGAAAATGGCAGTAAAGTAGCTTTTGAAATTGCACCAAACCCCAACGAAGGTAGTTTTAGTTTGATTTTGCCTATTGGCGATTCTTTCTTATTTGAAGTTTCAGACATACTGGGAAAATCGATATTGAAAGGAATTTCTCAAGGTAATGTAGCTGTAAATCTTGAGGGTGAAAATGCGGGAGTTTATCTTGTTCGAGTTACCAATACTATCACAGGTTCATCATCGGTCAAAAGGTTGATTATCAAATAAGTGAATTTCGGTTGGTGGAGTCACCAATCAAAGCTGAAGAAGCACCTATAAGGTTTTCGGAAACCTTGTAGGTGTTATATAGATATTTCATTTTGTAGTTATACTTATATATGAAGTTTAAAAATTATATTCTAATTGTTGGTATTTCACTTTTTGTGAGTTGCAGCACTCGTATAGGCGATCTTTCAATGCCGCTGCCACCAACAACAAGGATATTTCTCAATTCAATTTCTTTGCCAGATTCTTTGAGTAAGGCAGGCATCATTAAGCTTTTTTGGAGTGGAGAAAGCCAAAATGGGTATTTAAGAGGGTTTGAAATTACATCAGATTCCAACGAATGTAGTACAGATCGCAACTATCGAGATGCTTTGGCTTGGGGTTTTACCACTCGTACTGATAGTTCGTTTTTATTTCCCATCAAAAGAGGACAGCAATTAGGCAAAATAAGTTTTTATGCCCGATCATTAGATAATAACAATGTGAAAGATCCGAACCCACCTTGCTTGAGAGTGCCAATTAGAAATTCTGTGCCAGAACTAAAACTTAAAAAAGAGTTCAATAGTAGAGCAACTACTGATACCATTCATTCTGTATTTACCCTAAGTTGGGCCGTCAACGATGCAGATGGGGATGCCAATCTGGATTCTACTTTTGTAAAAGTAAATGCCAATGGAAAATGGATAGGATTTTCAAAGTCGATTGAGCAGCTCACTTTTGTGCCAAACAATCCAGATGCAAGCGACTTTACCAGTGCTAAATTGCTTGGTGGCTTAGATGGCAACGACTTGAAGCTAAACTCGGGTGACATTTATATCAACCAAAGAGATAGTATTTTCTTGCGGGTGAAAGACATAAGTGGCTCATACAGCGTTCCAGATACAGCTTATTTTTATTACAAACAGAAAAAAAGCGATTTTTTGTATGTTGATGCTTACACAGGAAATGCTGAACGCTCCGTTTACGACCCGATAATTTCAGAGGCATTCAATGGTACTTACGATGTATTTGATATGTACAGAGACAATGGCAATTATTTTCCTAAAAACTGGAATCTCACATTTACTAAGTATTTAGCATTGTACAAAAGGGTTTTTTGGGTTACTGACAATGCCTATTCTGGAGGTCTTTCGATCGAAAACGGGGCTACTGCCATCCAAACATTACTAAATAACAATGGCAAGATTTTTATATCTACCAACACGCTGCCCGACAATAGAGAATCGCCTCTGTATCAATTTTTGCCAATAGATAGTGTCTCTTTAGATGCATTAGGCTCTGCTGATATCAATAGGTCTGTTAATATGATTCCTCAAAATGGCATTGCAGACACCTTACAAAGCACATCTATTATTAGCAAGATTAAGACATTGTATGTTGCTCCTGCTCAACAGCTTTACAACGCCAGCACAATAAATAAGAATCAATTGTGGTCTGGACCATCTACCATTGCTGCTAGCGGTAATGACAATGCCGGCAAGACGAACAGAATTTTGTTTAGTATTGATCTTCATAGGCTAAATAATAGACCAACACAACTTAAAAATTTTATTAAGAACATTCTCGTAAATGAATTTACCAAATAATTGATGGCAAAAAATTTACTTTCTCTAGCAATACTTTTTCTTATTTCTACTTTTTCTTTTGCCCAAGAAATTCAGAGTAAAGGGGGAACCTTAAAAGGGCAAATTAAAGACCAAAATTCTGGCGAAACGCTCATTGGAGCCACAGTCGCCATTGTAGGTACTTACCAAGTCATCTCGACAGATTTGGATGGAAATTTTGTATTGAAAAACATTACACCAGGCGATTATAGCATCAGAATATCGTATGTAGGCTATTCTGATAAGCAAATAAATGGTATCAAAATACGAGGTGGTGAAACCAAAGAGTTGAATACGACCATGACCGAAACCTCAAATAATTTGGGTGAAGTAGTGATTGAAGGGGCCAAGAATTTGGTTGATTTAGAAGATGCCAAATCGAAATTCAAGTTGGTAGCCGAAGATATTAAAGAGATGAATGCCCGTGACGTGGTGCAGTTAGCGGCTATGCAACCTGGTGTGAACTCAAATGTAGACGGCATACAAATAAGAGGTGGCAGAACTTACGAAACCAGCTACGTAGTTGATGGCGTATCGGCTTCCGATCCATTGGCTGGCACGGGTTTCGGTGTAGGCCTCAACTCCGGTTCTATTCAAGAGTTGAGCATAACCACAGGCGGTGCCGGTGCAGAATATGGCGATGCAGTTTCAGGGGTAGTAGCAGCAAAAATTAAAGAAGGTTCTAATAGATGGAGTGCTTCTGGCAATTGGATCACGGACGATTTTGGAGTAAGGGGTAGAAGCCCAATTGGTTGGAGCACAGATATTCTCAATGCCCAAATTGGCGGTCCAATTATCAAAGACAAACTCACTTTTTTTACAAGTGTAGATATGAATATTTCTGATGGCTACACCAGTATTCCCAAAGGTGGGCCAGCAGAGAAAGACAGATTTATTGCCAATCAAGTACGTACTTCTTTGCTTGATGATTCATACGCTGAAAACCCTAACTTATCTAAAATATTTGCCCCAAGGCAAGACAATCGTTGGTCAAATACCATAAAAGTAGCCTATACGATCAGAAAAGGCATGAAAATAACGCTCACAAATCAGCACAGCCTTATCATTAACCAAGACAGACGGACCCTTCAAATTGTAGGTTTCGACCAAATAGCTGCGCCAGGTTTCCAATACGATTTTGGCAATAACCTCGATAATGCCTCTACCTATGCCCACGAAACCAATCTTTCGGCTTTGAATTACAAATGGCTTTTTGCCAAAAACTGGAGTTACGATCTCACCATCGGTAGGCTTACCACCAATATGCGTGCCGATGCCAATGGTCGACCTTTTAGGTACGAAACTGTCGATCGGCAGCTCGATCCAAATTCGATTGTAACAGGTGAAGTAACCGTTTACAACCCCAATGAGCCAAATCCATTCAATGGTATTTATGTAAATCCTGGTTCTGGCTTGATAAATAACAACGGTATTGCCAGATTGTGGCACGACCATTATGTAGAACAATATGAATTTAACCATAAAGTAACAAAAGCCACTTTCAACCGCAGGCATTTCTTTTCTTTCGGCTGGCAGCACAAAGAGCAGAGCTACCATTGGGTAGACGTTAGTTCGCCTTGGGTCGGTCAATCGCTAAAATTGCCTGATGGCACCTTTACTCAGCCTACAAGTTTGGGTTCTTCGAGCGATTATTGGGGAGCACCTTCAAATCCAGTACGTCCTGCTTCAGGTGGATTTTTTGCTACAGATGAAATTCGCTACAAAGGTATCATTGCCACTATTGGTCTCAGATACAATTATTGGACACATGGTACTTTTTTAGATAATGCGGTAGGCGATTCTACGCTTGTTTCCCCTGCATCCAAAGACGAGTATTTGAACAGAACTACCGATCTTGGCGGCAGAAGATTTGCCGGGCGTTTATTGCCATCTATCAATGTTTCGTTTCCAATTACTGATAATAATGTTCTATTCTTCAATTATGGACACAGCATGCGCATTTATCCCCATCCTTTGTATGTCTACCAAGGATTAGAATCGAAATTTGCCAATCGATCGTTCCAAAGCGAAGTTGGTAATCCTGGTTTGAAGCCAGAAACAACAGTTTCTTATGAATTGGGGATAAAATCGCAGATTACGGCCAATACTGGTCTTACTTTTACTGCTTTTTATAGCGATAAATTTGATTACGCAGTCACCAGAAGTATAGAATTGAAGGACAGAACAGGGCAAACAGTGTCTCGACAAATTTATATTAATTCAGATTATTCACGCACACGTGGTATTGAAGCTACACTTTCGCAACGTTTTACCCAATCTTTGCGAGGCAATGTGAGTTTGACATACCAATCGGCTACTGGCAAATCAAATTCGGCTGCTGAAGCCAGACAAAACATTAAAAATGATGGCTTTGTAGGTGCAAGCAAAGAGCAATATTTGATTTGGGATGTGCCATTTCAAGCCAAAGTAGCTGTAATTTTTACCCCAGATTCATTGTGGAAAATTGGTGAATTTTCACTCAAAGGCTTCAGGGTTTTCTTTACATCTACTTTCAAGTCAAACCAATTGCGATATACTCCAGCTACATCAAATGGTACTTTTGTAGATGGAAGAGAGCAGTTTTTGGTTGATAACCAACGCAAAAACGAGCTTTTGAGTGCTCCTATTTTTTATTCTGACTTGGTGCTTTCAAGAGATTTTATGGTTTCTAAAAAAGTCAAAGTTTCGGTAAGTGTTGAATGTAAAAATATTTTCAACAACGAAAATTCGCAGATAATAAACAATGTTACAGGACGGGCTTATTACTATGGAGATGCATTGAACAACGATGTGAGAGATCCGGTATATCCAAATCCTCAATTTGATGGCATTCCACCTTACAATCCAGCGAGGTTTATGCAGCCTAGACAATTGTTGTTTGGTTTGTCTTTGAGTTATTAGTTTTAAAATAGTAGTTATAAATGCGTAATACATCTTTTAGACGGGTATTTTTTAGCAGTAAAGTGGCAACTTTAGTTACCGCCATCGCCTATTTTGCTTGCTTATATTCTCCAAGTTATGCACAACTTATTCCAAATTTGGGTGGTCAACGTGCAGGAATATCTTCTTTCTCTTTTCTTAAAAATGATGTGAGTCCACGTGCGATTGGGCTTGGTGGTGCAGTTACAACGTTGAAAGGAGATGAATACGCTTCGCAATGGAATCCTGCAGCATTGGTAGAAACTGGCAATCATAGTTTTGCAGCTTCTACACGTTTGTATAATAATGGTATCAACCATAGTTTTTTTGCTGCCAATTTTCGTTTGCGTGAAACAGATTTTATGGCTTTAAGTGTCAATAACGTGACTTCTGGTACGATGGAAAGGCGTACAGAATTGCAGCCCAATGGCACTGGTGAATTGTTTTCAGTAAATGCCATGGCAATTGGCCTTACCTATTCTAAAGCACTTACCTATCGATTTAGCTTTGGGTCTACTGTTAAGTATTTGAATGAAACTTACGATGTTTACACTTCACACAACGTGGCAGTAGACGTTGGTTTTATCTACAAAACAGATTTTAGAAATTTTCGTTTTGGTGTATTTTTGCAAAATTTCGGGCCAAATGCTTCTGCCAGAGGTAGTTATGTGCCTTATACATTTTCTGGCAAAAAGCAATCAAACGAAGCTTACTCCACACCCACCGTTTTTAAGATTGCAGGCAGTTTAGATGTGTTAAAGATCGGTAATCATGCCATTGTTTGTTTGGGTGAAATAAACCACCCCAACGACAACGCAACCAATCTCCGTTTTGGTGCTGAATATCTATTTCAAGATTTATTTTATTTACGCACAGGCTATTGGGCTAATTTGCAAGGCATAAATGTTCCCACTTTTGGCACTGGATTCCGCACCATTATCAAAAATCAAACGATTTATATCAATTATGCAGTAGCAATTCCATTGGCATTTGGTGGTGTGAATCACAACATTGGCATTTCTATGGTGTTTAATTATTCTCCAGTACAAAAATCTGTTGACGCAGCTAACTAAATTATGTTGATATATAAATACATATTTAAATGTCCTAATGTGGCTACTTTGCCGCAGTTTACTCGAAAGTTGGGTCTTTTGTCTGTTGTCTTTTTTCTTTTCCCTTTTCTATTCACCTCTTGCGATACTTTTTTCGGAAAGCGCACCAATCTTGATTTTATTCAGCAGCCCGAATACAGCATTCGTGAGGTTTCTTACGTGCCAATTCAGCCCGTTATTTCGGGTTTCAACCAACTTACGGATGTATTGACCGGGTTTGATAAATTGATATATGTGGTAGATAAAGGTGCAAATGCGGTAATAGCTTATGACGAGGCTTTTGTGGAACTAGGCAGGAAAAATATTGCTGGGGCGACCAAAATAATGCAAAATAGAAGGCTTGATTTATATGTGATCGGCTATACAGACACCACTATAAATACTGTAAGCTACAGATTATCAACTATTTACAAATTGGAAACAATTCAAAACAATGGCTACGGACTAGCTAATGCTGCCATTTCTAGAAAGCTCATTTATCCGTTTGCATGCGGCAGAAATTCCCTCAAATCGTCAGACACCATTGTAAAATTTACTGATATCACGCCACTTGCAGACGGAAGCTACTATGTAACCAGAAGGGGCAACACCTCAAACGATGTACTTACTGGCCCAGACGATGCAGTACTTTATTTTTCATCAAATGATACTAATGTTGGTTTTTTGCAGGTTGTTACTTCCAATGGAACAGAAGAAAAATTTTTCAAAAGCCCTTTGGCTATTACTTCATACGTGCAGCCTCCACAGTCTGATAGAGTAGTAGCTGATATCGGTTTTGCTTATCTATCAGGAAATTTTGCAGATCCGCAAAAATCTAAAGTTATTTCAGGCGTATTGACTGAGCAAGGGCCTGTTTTTGCGGTCGAAGACTTAAATGCTGCTGCGGCTGATAAAGAAAAGGCAGACGGGGGACTGTATGAGTTCAATCAATTTATCGAACCATCAGATATTGCCTTTTCGGGCGATGGTACCCAATTGTTCTTTGTGACTGATGCCGCCAAAGATTCGGTGTACGTATTTACGCGTACTGGTTTGGAAGGCGTAAATCCACCTGCCGGTTCGGCCACTAAAAAGAATATCAAAGTATCTTTTGGGGGTAGGGGAGAAGGTTTACTTCAATTTAATAGACCCACCGCAGTTGCCTACAGCAAAAAAATATTGATTGTAGCAGATCAAGGAAATAGAAGAATATTGAGGTTTAAGCTGACAACAGATTTTGAATAGCTTTCAAAGTGCAAACATTGCCTTTTGAAGCTAAAAAGAGGCTTGTTCAACTAGATTGTCGCTTTAATGATAGCCTACTTCTACCTTTACTTCCATGTTTGCGAAAGCATTTCCTCGGTATTGGCCTTTGATTGGCGAAACGTCATCGTAGTTTCTGCCGAAGGCCACCCGCACATGTTTTTCTTCAGCCAAGCAATTGTTTGTAGGGTCTACCCCTAGCCAGCCATAATTGGGCAAATAGGCTTCTACCCAGGCATGTGAGCCTGCATCGCCTTTCATTCCGTTGTTATTGGGGCAAATATAGCCGCTCATGTACCGAGCTGGAATATTGACCGTACGCAACATTTCGATTAAAATAAGGGCAAAATCTTGACAAACACCAGCTTTCATGCCCCAAACCACGCTTATCGGGGTGTCGATATTGGTAATTCCTGGCATATATTTGAAATTGAGATTGATGTAACTGTTAAATTCCAAAATCACATCGAGCGTGTCTTTTCCTGCAATATTAAAGGTTGATATGAGGTTTTTAATTTCGTAATTATCTATGTGGCCTTGCTCGTGCAAAAATACTTGTAGTGTTTTATCCATCGACACCAAAAATACCTCATCCCAATTGTGCTGTATAGCCTTTACTTTTTCCATCACATTTTGCTCTACAGTTTCAATATCGAAAGTAGAGGTAATATTTAGATAATTTGTGGGGCCGTCTACAGTAAATGAGCCAAATTTATTTCCAAAAGCGTCTTTATTGATTGTTATGATTGGATTTTCTGTGATGGACAGTAAATGTGAGAACACTTTTTGCCTTTCATCTTCAATCGGATATGTTTTTATTTGGTTTTTTATATCCCAAACTGCATTACTATACAGGTAGGTAGTGGAATGCTTAATATTGAAATGTAACATTGGTCTGGTTTGAAATATGTATTAGCACTACAAGATTATTATTTGAGTATCTCTTTTTGTTGGTTTCCCTTTTGATTCAAGAAAAGTTTAAATTCTGTGCCTTCATCCACTTTACTTCTTACCTCAATTTTTCCTCCATGGTTGTCTACAATTTTTTTAACCAAATAGAGCCCAATTCCACTACCTTCAACTTTGTTTTCAATGCGGCTAAATTTCTGAAATATGTCACCAATTTTATCATCAGCTATTCCGATCCCATTGTCTTTCAAAGTAATCACAATTAAGTCATTTTCTCTTTCAGTTTTGATACTAATTTTGGGAATTCTGTTTGGCGATTTATATTTTATGGCATTGCTAAGGATGTTATAAATAAGGCTTCTGATATTTTTTCTAGAAAATTCGATGGATTTTTCGTTGATTTCAAGGGTAATTTGGGCTTTACTTTCTATTATTCGATCGTTCAAAATCAGTTGTACTTCTTTTATTATGCCATCAAAGTGTACTTTTTCTATACTTTCTTTGTAATTACCTTCTATTTTGGTTATTTCCGAAAGCTCGCTAATGATGCTTTTCATTGTTTTTACTGCTTTTTCGAGCAATTCTGCAAAGTTGATCTTTTCATTGTTAAACTCCGCATGTGTAAATAAATTTACTAAACCTTCAATATTAGACAATGGGGCTCTCAAATCGTGCGAAACAGAATAGATAAAAGTTTCGTGCGAAGCATTGAGCTTTTCAAGCTCTTTTATATCTTTTATACGGTATGTAATGTCTACAAATGTTATTATTACGCCATTTGTGCGGTTTTCTTTGGGCAGTTTGTAGGGAATAATATCCATTTGATACCAACTAAAATCAGTAGTTTGTATCTCTTTTTCTACTATTTCGCCAGTTTCTACTACTTTATTTATATCATCGACAATACCCGAATACCTAAGATTATCTGTTAGTTGCGTTAAATTTTTTCCAATATCTGTTTGCGACAGATTAAATTGCTTCATCGCAGGAGGCGTAAATTTTCGTAAAATCAAATTGGCATCGACAAATAGCTGGGGTATAATGGTATTGCGAAAATAATTTTCCAGTTCATCATTCAAATATTCCAATACTTCGACCTCTTTGTTTATTTCTATCTTTTTCATAATTCCTTCCTTGTTTTTTTAAGATTAATTTTTACTCTTCGCTTTTTATTTTCTTCTAGTTTTTTTTATTCTCTTTTTCTTCTTTCGCTCTTTCTTTTTTCTCTATTTCTTCCTGTTCTCTTTTTTCTTTTTTCTTGAAAAATCCTTTCAAAAGAAAGTTGCTCTGAGCCGCTTTTAAATCTTGTGCAAGATTTGCAGTAGCCGCATCTGTATTGCGAAGAATGCTTTTTACTCGGTCGGAAGCCTCTTTATCGTCTAGCAAAGTGTGGATAATACCATTGGAGTGGTTGGCTTTGTAGGCAATTTTCGATACTTCATCTGTAAGCACCTCCACATGCAAAAGTGTGGCTTGTGCACTTGTCATTATGCCATCCAAATCTAGCGGCTTCACTGCCACAAGCACATCATTGTTTTGAATTAGTTCCGATTTGGAAGTGCCAGGCGTAAGTTCTACCAGTTTATCGCCCATCAGACCATCTAAACCTATGTTCATTTTCGAATCTTTTTTAAGGAATTTCTGATAGCTTGATTCAACATATACTTCAACTTTAATAGAGGTATCGTTCAAAATGGTAATGTTGGATACACTGCCTACTTTTATGCCAGCAAAACGCACATTGTTGCCTGCCACTAAACCTTTTACATTTTTGAATACACTTGAAAGGGTGATCGTAGATGAAAATAGATTTTTATTTTGGCCAATGTAAAAAATGGCAAATGTAAAAGCTGCAATGCCAATGGCTACGAATAGGCCTAGTAATATTTTGCGTCTATTATTTTTCATGATATTTATTAGTTTTAAATTTTTTAGATATGAAAGAATGATTTTACCAAAGGGTCGGGCGAATTGCTAAGTTCATCGAAGCTGCCTTCTGCAATGATATTGCCTTTGTCGAGTATTATTATGCGGTCGGCAGTGATTTTGGCACATGGCATATCGTGCGTGATGATGATGGATGAGGTATTGTAGCGCTCTTTCAAATCTAAAATCAGGCGGCTTATTTCATTTGAAGTAATGCTATCTAGGCCAGTGGTGGGTTCGTCATAAAGCATTATTTCGGGTCTCATTACCAAAGTGCGCGCAAGGCCGGCTCTTTTTTTCATCCCACCCGATAGTTCCGAAGGGTATTTATCTATGGCCGCTAGCAGACCTACATTTTCCAAAGTCTCTTTTATTCGGCTACTATTTCAAGTTGGTGTATTTTTTTATCCATTCTTCTCAATGGAAATTCAAGGTTTTCTCTCACCGTCATCGAATCGTATAGAGCTGCACTTTGAAATAGAAAGCCGATCGATTTGCGAGCTTCATTTAGCGAATCGTGGGTTACATTCACCATCGATTTGCCTAACACGCTTATTTCGCCAACATCGGGTGTTATCAGCCCCACGATGCACTTAATAGTTACCGATTTACCCGAACCAGACTTGCCTATTATCACCAAATTTTCCTTTTTTCTAACTTGAAAATCAATGCCTTTGAGTATTTCTGCTTCCCCAAACCGCTTCTTCAACCCTTTTACTTGTATCACTATTTCGTTTGCGTTTGCCTCCATTTTTTTAGTTGAATAAATGAATAAGTGTCACAATTTGCACAGCTACTAAATCGATAAAAAACACCACTAAGGATGAAATTACAAAAGCCGAATTGGCTGCCGCACCTACACTTTCGGTGCCTTTGCCTGCATTGTAGCCTTGGTAACAGCCTACAATACCGATTGCCAGCCCAAAAAAGACGGATTTGATAATCGAGGGAAACAAATCCATAAAATCGACCGATGCAAAGCTTTTTACAAAAAATAACGGAAAGCTCATGCTATCGTAAATATTTACACTTGCAAACGAACCCACCAATCCTGCCACATCTGAAAAGACAACCAAAAGTGGAACCATAAGTGCACAAGCTAGCACCCTTGTCACTACTATGTATCGAAAGGGATTTGTTGCCGATACTTCCATAGCTTCGATTTGCTCAGTTACTTTCATAGAGCTTACCTCTGCACCTATGCCCGAACCAATGCGCCCCGCACAAATAAGAGCCGTGATTACAGGGCCAATTTCTCGTAAAAATGACAAACTCACCATAGATGGCAGCCAAGATTCGGCTCCAAATTCTGCCAATACAGGCCTAGATTGCAAAGTGAGCACCATGCCCATGATGAAACCAGTCACCAGCACCAAACCCAAGGTTTTATTGCCTAGCATATAGCATTGCTTTAAAAATTCGTTGATTTCAAATGGTGGTTTGATAAAAAAAGTAAACATTCCCAAAATTATTTGCCACGTAAATTGCATAGCATCGCCCAGGCTGGTGAGTTGGCCGAGGATAAAAGGCTTTAAACCATGATCGGCAGCCTTTTCAATCGTTTGTGCTGTTGCTTGCATATTTTTTTTATAAGTCTTATGATATAAACCCTATGGTTAAAAAACTCTGTGCCACTCAAAAACAACGATATTATACCTTTAAAGCCTTTTTTTCTTGAAAAAGATGTCACAAAATGTGCAAATATTTGCCCAAAAAGTGGGAAATCAGGCGGTTTGGCATTTTTTATTTTTTCGATAAAGGAGTAGTTGTTTTGGCTCAAACAACTACTTTATGCATTTAATACTAGGGTTGTGGCATGGTTTTGTCTGTATTCAGCATTGTATTATTTACCATATCTTAATTATTTACAACTATGAATGACAATTCAAAATTTATCGGTTCGCTATTACTGGCAGCAGTGGCAGGGGCGGCCATTGCTATGTATCTTTCATCTGAAAGTGGTAGTAAATTGAGGCAAACCCTAGCCGACAAAGCTGGCAATTTGTTTGACGAGTTCACAGAAAGGGCAGAATCTGGCAAAGAAGTAGCGATGGCAATGGCAGACATGATGGCCAATAAGGCAGAAACTATGGGTAAAAAAGTGGTGGATGCTGCTGGCAACGCCAAAAAATCGGCTTCCGAATTGTACGTTTAAAATAGAAAAAACCAAATGGAGCCAGAACTAAATTTAATGTCGAGAGTTGAAAAACTATACCACGATGCTTTACTTTATGCAAACCAATCGAAAGATTTATTCATATTAAATGCCATCGACAAAGCATCTAGATCGATGGCTGAAGCGGTAAGCAGCATTGTCATCTTCATATTTATACACTTAACAGTGCTATTTGCCAGTATTTCGATTGGCTGGTATCTGGGCTTGTGGCTGGAAAATATGCCTTTAGGTTTCTTTACTGTAGCCCTTTTTTACCTAATAGTGCTCATTGTTGCTGTAGCGCTCAATAAAAACTTCATGCAACCAAGATTTATAGACTTCTTCATTAAAAAATTTGCAGATGACTACGCCACTAAATAACATCGCATCGTTAAATGCAGAGCGTTTAAGACTTAAATATGCTTTGCATCAAACAAAATATGCCATTCAGGACGATTTTTTAGGTATTCAAGAAAATTTATCACCATTGAAAATTGGCATTGGTATTGCAAAAAGCATGTTTAGCAACAATCAGCACGGTATTGTGAGTTTGGGTGTAGGAACAATAATCGAAAAACTAATTAAAAGCCCAATCTTGCATTTTCTTCCCGCTCCGTTGCGTTTTGTATCTAGTTTTTTGCTCAAAAATTTTGCAAGCAACTATGTGGTAAATCATAAGGAAATGATCTCAAAAAGGGCTGTTGGCTTTTTATCAATTATGAAATACATTTTTGCTAGAAAATCCAAAGATTCAAATGTGCTCAAGGTAGTGTAATCTGGATTCTAGTTTTATCCCCAGAGGAGCCAGCCGTGTTTTTAAAATTATCTAAGTTTTTGAGTAGATATTGAAAATTTCTAAGCAGCAGTTTCTTAGTAAATATCAATGCTGGTATTCCAAATGCCTATCGACCCAAATGAGAGTTCAAAATTCTTCACTCCAAACGCCTGTCAGCGTAAGTAAAATATCCTTTTTTTTCCGACAAAACCCAAAACACTTTAGCTTTGCACTTGCTTTTAAGTCCAGTAAACCGCAAAAAATCATAACCTATTGAAAACAGGCGTTCTTTTAGTCAATCTTGGTACACCAGACAGCCCATCGGTACCAAATGTGAGAAAATATTTACGACAATTTTTGATGGATGGAAGGGTAATTGATATTCCATTTCTTTCTCGTTTTTTGTTGGTGAATGGAATTATTGCTCCATTTAGAGCCCCAAAATCTTCAAAAGTTTATAAAAGTGTATGGACTGAAAATGGCTCACCACTCAAATATTATTCTGTAGAACTCACCAAACTCGTTCAAAAATCGTTAGGCGATGATTTTCATGTTGAGCTGGGAATGCGGTATCAAAGTCCGTCTATTGCTTCTGCTTTAGATAAATTACTAGACAAAGGCTACAACAAGATTGTCGTTTTGCCACTTTTTCCACAATATGCCTCTGCTTCTACGGGTTCGGTGCAAGAGGAAGTGATGCGATTGGTGGCAAAGAAGCAAATTGTGCCTTCTATCCAATTTATTTCCAATTTTTTCGACCATCCTATGTTTATAAATGCCTTTTCATTACTGGCAAAAAAGTACTTAGATGAGCAAAAATTTGATCATATCTTATTTTCATATCACGGCCTTCCAGAACGCCAAATTAAAAAAGGCGATTGCACAGGCACTTGTTTGGTAAATGAGAATTGCTGTGGCACTATTCACGATATGAATTATTATTGTTATCGTGCCCAATGTTTTGAATCTACTAGATTGATAGCCAAGCAGTTGGGCTTAGCAGAACAAGACTATTCTGTCTGTTTCCAATCTCGCTTAGGCAAAACACCTTGGATAAAACCGTATGCAGATGATGTAATCGAAAATTTGCCAAAACAAGGCAAAAAACGCGTTTTAATTCTTGTCCCTTCCTTTGTATCTGACTGTTTAGAAACAATTGAAGAAGTAGGCGATGAATACAAAGAATTATTTATGTACAATGGTGGCGAACATTGGCAAATGGTTGAGAGTCTCAATTTGAGCCCTGCATGGGTAGAAACTGTAAAGATATTGGTCTCGGGACAATAAAAACTAGTTCTCTTTCACAGAAAACACACCTGTGGGGTTGATAATCTTGTAAGATTTGAAATCTTGGCTTGCATTCAAGCCATTGCCAGTCAGTATTTCTTCTTTAGTCTCGATACGAACAAATTTATCTGTAAAAACACGTTTTGTAGCCGGGTTCCAAAGCAATTCTTCAGTATTTACTTTTTTATATTCTTTTATGCCAATAATAATTACGTTTCCTTTTACCGTGTATATGCCTGTTTTCTTGTCTAATTTGGCATGATTTGAAGTCAAAGTGGAGTTTACAGAGCCATCTGCATCGAAAAATTGCAAATCAATACCTTTTGGGAATATGCGATCGCCATTTTCGTACTCATTTTGCGTTTGGGCCTTCATCTCTACTTTCACCAAAGCTGAATCGCTGTAATACATTTTCACGTTTTGAAAAGTAGCAATCGGACCATCGTAAGGCTTAAAACTCGCGGGAGTTACCGTACCTTTATTGCAAGAGATTGAAAAAAAGATAACAAAAAAAGATAGAAAGAGATTATATGATTTCAAAACAAAAGTTTAGGCTTCTGAGACTTCTTTTTTACCCAACATAACTGCTCCGATCAATGCTGCTAAAAAAAGAATCGAGATCATTTCAAATGGCAAGAGATAATCTCTGAATAATACCACGCCCAGATTTTTGATTAGACCAATTTCCTGGTTTGAAGTAGCGCTAGTAATTTGTGCTGCATCTTTAAAAGTGGCTACAAATATCAAAAACAACAATCCGCCAGAAAGTACGCCAGCAAATTTAATCAGATTAGACTTTTGTGGCTCTGTATCGGCATTCAAATTCAAAAACATAATTACAAATAAAAATAAAACCATGATGGCTCCTGCGTACACAATAATATGCACTACAGCCAAAAATTGAGCGTTCATCATGATATAGTGCCCAGCAATGGCAAAAAATGTAATTATCAAATAAAGTACACTATGAATTGGATTTTTGGCAAAAATCACCATCAAAGCACTCAAAATGGCCAAAAAAGAAAGAAAATAGAATATATTGGTTTGCATGAAATGCGCTTTTTGAATAGTTAATCTTATGAAATTAATTGAGTTGCAGGTTTTCGAATACAGTTTTCACTTCGCCATTTCCATGAAAATATTTTTCATCTAATGGGCCACCACCTCTTACCTTTCCTATTGGTCCGTGAACTGGTTCTACCAATTTGTCTTTACCATAAATAAAATTAGCTCTGTTCACATCAGAAGGTGTTATTTCTTCATTGGTCAAGAAAATAGCTTCTTTTGGGCAAGCCTCTTCGCACAAGCCGCAATAAATACAGCGCAACATATTTATTTCATAAGTAGCTGCATATTTTTCTTCTCGGTATAGTTTTTCCTCACCTTTTATTCGTTCGGCTGCCACCATCGTTATGGCTTCTGCAGGGCACGACAAGGCACAAAGTCCGCAAGCTGTACAACGCTCACGACCTTCATTATCTTTTTTCAAAACATGAAGCCCGCGATAAGCTTGTGTAAATACTTTTTTCACTTCGGGATAGCTAATCGTATTTTTTTTGCTGAAAAAATGTTTGATCGTTACAGCCATTCCTTTGGCAATTGCAGGCAGATAAATGCTTTCCATAAAAGTCATTTTCTTGTCTACAACCAGCTTTTTTCTATTCGTTAATGATTCCATTTATGTTCTTTTCAAAAACTGCTTATTATTCTAAAGTACTTTTAATTCACAAATTATTAGGAATAATTCATTACTACATTGGCTTTTCATTTCACTAAATCTCTATCTCTTGAAATTTTATCAAATTTTAGACCTGTAAGATATATCCTTACAAACAAGACTATCAGTGAAAGACCTACTAATCTAAGTCCAATATTCGCAAATATCTCTGGATTGATGAACTCTTTCATTTCACTAAATCCCTATCTCTTGAAATTTTATCAAATTTTACATTTACCAAATATATCTTTATGAAAAATACAATGAATGAAATGCAAATAAGACTCATTGAAACGGTAGCGAATATTTCAGGGTTGATGTAGTCTTTGATGTTCATCTATCTTATTTAAGTTTGAATTTATTGTATAATATAATTGAAAACAAATAATTAAACCAACTAAAATCATCATTACTAAGAACGTAAGCATGATAAATGGCAAATTACTATCAACAAAATCATTTTTTACTGCAAAATTCCCAGCGATCAGTGCACAGACCGTGACTCCTGAAGCTACTATCTTTAGCAACTCAAGATTTGCCTTTATTTTCTCTTTGTAAAACTCAATCATTTACTTAAAATACTCATACAAAGTAACGCCAGCACCCGTCAACACAATATTGATAATGGCCAGTGGAATTAAACCTTGCCATCCCAAACGCATTAACTGATCGTAGCGAAATCTTGGAATTGTCCATCTTACCCACATGAATAAGAAAATAAAGAAGAATATTTTAATAAATAGGAAAACGACACCCAATAACGCTACTGCATTTTGAGATAAACCTAAACTATCACTGAAAGGAAAATTGTATCCACCAAAATACAGCGTTGCGATCATTGCACTCGAAATGAACATATTTATGTACTCAGAGAATAAATAAAAGCCCAATTTCATAGAACTATACTCTGTATGATAGCCTCCAACCAATTCAGTTTCGCATTCTGGCAAATCAAAAGGTGCTCTATTTGTTTCGGCAAAAGCACAAATCAAGAATATCAAAAAGCCCAAAGGTTGATACAATACCATCCAATTGCCTCCGGCTTGGTAAGCTGCAATATCTCTCAAACTGAGTGATCCTGTAATCATCACTACTGCAATAATCGATAGACCCATGGCTATCTCATAACTGATATTTTGCGAAGCGGCACGTATAGCTCCAAGCAGCGCAAATTTATTGTTTGAAGCCCAACCACCAATCATTATTCCATACACACCCATCGAAACCACACCAAATACATACAAAATACCAATGTTGATATCGGCTACCTGCAATGAAACATTTCGACCGTAAAGTTCGATATATGTGCCCCATGGAATAACGGCACTTGTCATACAGGCCGTAAGCATAGCTAAAGAAGGCCCCATGATAAATAAACCTACATTTGAGGTTTGAGGGATAATTTCCTCTTTGAAAAATAGTTTTCCTCCATCGGCCAATGGTTGCAAAATACCAAAAGGTCCAGCCCTATTTGGACCAATACGGTCTTGAAAAAAGGCTGCAAATTTGCGCTCCGCATACGTAGAATACATGGCTATCACTAAACTGAGCGAAAAAATGATGGCTATTAGAGTTAATTTTTCTACTAAAAAGAAAATATCCATGAACGTATTATGCGTTTTTAAAATTTTTATTCAACCAAAACAAAAAAAATACTAATAAGATTAGAAAAAAAATCAAAACACCAGTAAAGATCAAATATTTTATATCAGAGCTCATCTTCTCAACTTTTTAATAGCATTGAATATTCTAAATAAAACTACAAACAAGGTAACAACCAAAAAAACTTCAACAACAGATAGAAATAAGAAAAATATGTACGAATAAACATCATTATTTTCCTAAATAAGCGTGTAACCCGCTGTGCTAACACCTATAATGAAGAATGCAACTATATTTAAGATAGTTTGCAGTACAGCTATTAACTGCTTATAATATTCTTCATTTTTCATTAAGCAAAAGCCGGATTATCAGCATTTAAGCTCAATTGCGCTGGCACAACTGGTTTATTAGCCAATAATGTATAATGATTTTGCGATTGCACACTGGCTCTATTAATCATTCTTGGTCCTTCTACAATCCAATCTGCATTTTCTTTCTTCTCAAATCGACAAGTATTGCAAATAAACTCTTCTACTTCACCAAACTGATCTTTTCTACCTGTGACTCTGGCTATTTCATCGCCTTTTTTCCAAAGGGTTACTTTTCCAGAGCATTTTTCGCAATTTCTATGTGCATCTAATGGTTTTGTAAACCACACACGGCTTTTGAAACGAAAAGTTTTATCTGTCAATGCACCTACTGGACAAACATCAATCACATTTCCAGAAAAATCATTTTCGATAGCTTTCTCTATATATGTGCTTATTTCTGCTGCATCGCCTCTATTTATTATTCCGTGAACTCTTTTATTTGTAATTTGATCGGCCGTGTACACGCAACGGAAGCACATGATACAACGTGTCATGTGCAATTGAATGTATGGACCAATATCTATTTTATCAAAAGTTCTGCGTTTTTCTTCATATCGTGTACCTTCCCTACCATGCTCATAACCAAGGTTTTGCAAGTCGCATTCGCCAGCTTGGTCGCAGATTGGGCAATCGAGTGGGTGGTTTATCAACAAAAACTCAACCACACCAGCTCTTGCTTCTTTTACTTTTGCAGAGGTGGTATTGCCTACGACCATTCCGTCCATTACATTGGTGCGACAAGAAGCCACTAATTTCGGCATAGGACGCGGGTCTTTTTCCGACCCTTTCGACACTTCTACCAAGCACGTGCGGCATTTGCCACCCGAATCTTTCAATTTAGTGTAATAACACATAGCTGGGGGCACATTCACGCCTATTTTGCGAGCAGCATTCAATATGCTTGTTCCTTCTTCTACTTCTACTTCTATGTTGTCAATCGTAACTTTGACGGATGCCATACTAACAAATTTGAAAGGAAAATGAAATTGTATTCTTCTAACTATATTTTCTATGAGCTCAAAACTACGAACTGCAATACTTATTTCAAAGTTATAGAATAGCTGGTAAATTATTTAGATTAATTTAAAATAGAAATCTTTGCTATTCTAAATCTAAAATCACAATGATTGTTAAGGATCGTCTTCTACTTAATAAATGAGTCTTATTCCCACTTTTGTCTACAATTTGTAGAGGCCTTGCCACAGAATTATACTTTTCTGTATCTCATTTTTCTTTTGGTTAAATATTTTAAGTGCCTTATTTTTAGGCATTTAGCTCATATATTCTCCCGTAAAATTTAATTGGCTTAATAGTTGAATTACCACAAGGCAAGAACTATACTTCCATTATTTTTTCCTACTTATCATGATGAACCAAACGACTGTACAGAGGCAAACCCAAAAACTTTCGCCATTGCAAATTCAAATGCTTAATCTTTTACATTTGTCATCGCAAGAATTGGCCTTGAAGATAAAAGACGAATTGGTTGAAAATCCGGCACTCGAAACGGGGACAGATGAAAGTGATGAAAGCAGTGAAGATGCGAATGAAAATGAAGAAGATGTCGATTTCAATGAAAATGATGACGACTATGCCGATTTTTATCAACCTTACGAAGATGAAATACCTCAATACAAAATGAATGACGTATTTAGCCAAAATGAGCAGGAAAATTACTTTATTCCTTTTGCCAATTGTGCTAGTTTTTATGAGCGAATTAAAGAGCAAATAGCCATGCTGAAGCTTACTGATAAGCAAAAAGAGCTGGCAAGCTTCTTGGTAGATTCGCTAGATGATGACGGTTACTTAAGAACAGAAATTGAAGAATTGACCTATCAATACTCATTTTCAAATGGCGTAATGATCGAAACTGAGGAAATGGAAGTTGTATTGAAGGAAATTCAAAATTGCGACCCACCTGGTATTGGTGCCAGATCATTGAGCGAATGCCTATTAATTCAACTGAAAAGAAAAATGGGGTCATGTAAAAATGTAGATATTGCCTACATTTTGCTAGAAAACTATGCTGCTGAGCTTGAAAACCGCAATTATACAAGAATCTTAAAATCTTTGAAAATAACAGCCGAAGAGCTCAAAAATGCAATTACTTTGATGACCAAATTGAATCCAAAACCAAATGTGGTGGCAGATTCGTCTATGAATATCAACCATGTGATTCCAGAATTTTTGGTGACGGCACAAGATGGAGCATTGGTAGTGTCACTCACTAGCAAATATATTCCTGAGGTAAAACTCAATCCGAAAATAATGGAAATGATGCGTTCGTTGTCAAATTCAAGCAAAGAGGGTGTGAAAAATAGAAATGATAAATCGACCATCACTTTTATGAAAAGTAAGATTTCATCGGCTCAATGGCTTGTTGATGCTTTGAAACAGCGAGAAACCACCATGATGACTATTATAAATGTGATTGCAAGCATTCAATACGACTTTTTTATGTCGGGCGATTTTAAAGATTTGCACCCGATGATTCTCAAAAATGTAGCCGATAAAGCAGGATTAGATATTTCTTCTGTATCGAGGGTTACAAGCAATAAATATGTACAATCTGATTTTGGTACTTTTTTGCTTAAAGAGTTGTTTTCTGAAGGAATGACAATGCAAACAGGTGAAATTGTATCTAACAAGGAAATAAAAAATATAATGCAAGAGATGATGGAGGAGGAAGACAAAGACAATCCATTTACCGACATGCAGATTTCGGAAATATTGAAAACAAAAGGCTACAACGTGGCTCGCAGAACAGTGGCCAAATACCGCGATAAACTCAATATTTCTGGTGCTAAAATGAGGCGAGAATTGGTTTGAATCTTATGAAAAACAAAAACAAATAATTGAATATGAATAGGACGTACACACAAAATCATTCTACCCATAAAACCGCCAAATTTAGATCAGGTGTTTTTTTTTCTTGCTTGCTGCTTTGCGTTGTAGTAAGTGGTATTGGTTATTTTTTAACTAAAGATCCAGTAAGGTATTGGTATCCGTTGCTCGACAAACCTGCTTTGAACCCACCAAATTGGGTTTTTGGGCCTGTTTGGACAGTTTTATACACCATGATGGCGGTTGCTTGGTATAATATCAGGATAAAACCACTCACGACCGATATCAAAGTAGCCAATACTTTCTTTATTATTCAGTTGATATTCAATGCGTTGTGGAGCTATTCGTTTTTTACATTACAGTCGCCTATACTGGGTTTGGTAACCATTGCAATCCTTTGGCTTTTGATATTGTTTACCTCCTTTTTATTCTTTAGGCAATCGAAATTTGCTGGTTGGCTCATGGTTCCATATTTACTATGGGTTTCGTTTGCCAGCTATCTCAATTTCACAATTTGGCTTATTAATTAGAATTTCAGCTTGTAGGCCTTCATTTTTCCTCTCATGTAAATATGAGTACTGGGTAGCTATCTCTAGCAAGTTGGGAAGCAAGCTGAATTCAGCTATTTTCTACTATTGGATATCTGTTCTAAGAATGTAGTTCTTCTATCGTTTTTTGCAGGTAGATTTAGTGTTTCAGCTATGGTAAGAAAAAATGTGCTTGTAAATTAAATCATGAATAAAAACATATATTTTGAGTGGATTAGTAAAACCGCTTCGCAGTATTCCATTTTTCAATTGATACTTGGGGCTATTGCTATTATAGTAGTTTTTTTGTTTTCTTACTACTTTATATTCAAAATTGTAAAGCAAAGTATCACAAAGCAATACCGTGTACCCCATTTGATGTACAAATTTTTATTCAAACCTGGCTTAATATTGTTTTGTGCCCTTGGTTTGTGGTTTGTAGTAAAGTGGTTAGCCGTATTAGTGCCATCGACAATTACGGTGTACCCCATTTGTAGGACTGATTTAGCCTAAGTTAAGATAGGCATTGAAATGTTAGTTTGCTTGTGTGTGGGTAACTTTTTAGCCCCTTAAAAGGCTAAAAAAAGTTATCCACGCCTCAA
>JBJXGB010000076.1:0-15326 GCA_046152935.1 Cytophagales bacterium | reverse complement strand
AATTATTTGAGTATAGCCATTATTTTCGTAGGTGTTTCCACCTTTGTGTATAAATTTCTACCCGAAATAAAAATTTATTGGAAATCGGCTTTTCATGGTGCTATTTTAGCCACAGTATTACTTATTCTAGGCAAGTATGGCATTGGCTTGTACCTCAATTTCAACGCTACACTTTCGGCATATACTGCCGCTAGCTCATTGATTTTGATATTAATTTGGGTGTATTATTCGGCAGTAGTGCTCTATTTTGGAGCTTTGTACACCAAAGCTATCAATAGCAATCACAGACCGAGAGCTCGTTCAAAACCAAGGCGTACTGTGAAAAATACGCCAGCAAAGGTCTAAAATATCGATGAGGATTTGTATTAATTTCGCCCTATGATTGTATTTCCAAACGCAAAAATCAACCTTGGCTTGCATATAATAGACAAGCGTCCAGACGGTTATCATAACATTGAGACTTGTTTTTATCCCATTGGCTGGAAAGATATCTTGGAAATTATTCCTGCCGATACATTGGCTTTTAGTTCTTCTGGTTTGCCAATTCCGGGCGATGCCAGTCAAAATCTATGCCTGAAAGCATATCAATTGCTAAAAAATGATTTTGACCTACCTCCAGTTCAGATTCATTTGCATAAAATAGTGCCCATTGGTGCCGGATTGGGTGGAGGCTCTGCAGATGCAGCTTTTACCATTCGGTTGTTGAACGAAACTTTTCAATTGGGCATTTCAGAGGATAATTTAGCAATTTATGCCGCAAAATTGGGCAGCGATTGTGCATTTTTCATTAAAAATGAGCCAGTTTTTGCTATTGAAAAAGGAGAAGTTTGGCAAGATATCGATATGCTCGACCTGCGATTTCATCATTTGGTAGTGGTGTTTCCTAAAATACATATTTCTACCGCAGAGGCTTATCAATCTGTGAAGAAACGAGGAAAAACAAATAATTTGTATAAACAATTGGCCTTGCCTTTGGCAGAATGGCGAAATACGATTGAAAATGATTTTGAAAAATCTGTTTTTGAAAACCATCCTTCTTTGCAAAAGATAAAAAATCTGCTCTACGAAGAAAAAGCATTGTACGCCTCAATGTCGGGTTCTGGCTCAGCCATGTTTGGCATATTTAGAGACGAGCCAGATTTAGACAAATTCAAACAAAACGAGGCTTTGGTTTGGGCAGGCGAATTGTAAAATAAAGATAAATAACTGATTATCAATATATTACTATACTTTCCATTACAAAATGTTCAACACGTTACTAACAATATATTTTTCCATTTATCATTTATAAAATTGGCAACAAAGCATCTTTGAAATTTAACAATCTAAGCTGCGTGATATTTTATTTTGAAAGATCGCTTTGTGTATATTATTCAAAATTATTGATATAGTTTTGCAAAAATTTTTACAACAATCAAATGGCTGAAGAAAAAGAAAGAGTTCGATATTCTGATGAAGAATTGGTAGAATTTGAGGTTTTAATCAACGAAAAGCTTGAAAAAGCCAAGAAAGAGTTCAATTACATGAAGGAGGGCATGACTCGTAAACACGATTCGGGTATTGATGGCACTACTTCTTCATCAAAAGTATTGGAAGATGGGGCCGATACAGCCGAAAAAGAAAATGTTTCGCAACTCATTGCTCGCCAGCAAAAATTTATCCAACAACTAGAATCTGCCCTAATTCGCATTAAAAACGGTACTTATGGTATTTGTATTGATACACAAAAGTTGATACCAAAAGAGCGTTTACGTGCCGTACCTCACACCATGCATTCTATCGAAGCTAAACTTGCAAAACGCTAAGTATTAATATTATCGCGATTGGATTTTCTTCAACATCATATCGAATCTATCATTTTCTGTAGTACTTCGCCAATTACAGCCGATGATATTTCTCTGTGTATGAATGAAATGTTTGATGGAGAAATCCCGCATTCAGACATACAAAGTTGCATAGCAAATCTACTTTTGAAATACAGTGATGACGCCTTTCCATTCCAAATTGTAAAAGCAGCAGGTGGCTACCAATTTTTAACAAAACCTGCATATCAAGCCAGTATTGGTATTTATTTAAAACAAAAATCTAAAAAAAGACTTTCCACATCTGCGCTCGAAACACTTTCGATTGTGGCCTACAAACAGCCAGTTACCAAAACCCAAGTGGAGCAAGTAAGAGGCGTAAATTGCGATTACGCGATGCAAAAATTACTTGAAAAAGAATTGGTAGAAATAAAAGGTAAATCTGATTCGATAGGTAAACCAGTGCTTTACGGAACTACCTTAAAGTTTATGGAATATTTCGGTATCAATGCACTTTCTGACTTACCAACCCCCAAAGATTTTGCCCAAAATACAGAAAACGAAATAGGATTGCAGGAAAAAGACTAATTTTGCAGACTATTTCAGGCAACGAAAGGTTAATTTAATGTGAATCTTTGATTTTGTGCCTCGTATTCATCAAAAAACTACAGTAGTGATACTGCAATTACACAATGGCAAGAGAAGAAAAAAGGCCATCTGGAAGAAAATCATTCGGTGATAAGTCTTTCGGGGGCAAACCAGCATCAGCTTCAGGCAGAAGCAGCTCAGGGTCGAGAAATTCGTCAAGTAAATTCAAAAAAGAAGGCGATTCAAGTTCAAGACCAAAACGAACTTTCAGTTCAGATTCATCAGACAAACCAAAATCGTATAGAGGCACGGGTGATTTCAAAAAATCATTTACTGGAAAATCGTTTGGCGACAAACCATCGGGCGACCGACCTTTTGGAAAAAAAACCTATAGCGACAAACCAGCGGGCGAATACAAACCCAAAAGAGAGGCTTCCGGTAGGTCGGAAGGTGGTTTTTCATCTGGTCCAAAACGAGAAGGCGGCTTCAAAAAAGACAGTGAAGGCAGTTCAAGGCCAAGATTTGGCGATAAAAAGCCATTTGGTGAAAAGAAATCGTTTGGTGATAAACCTGCTTATGGCAGAAAACCTTATGGCACTAGCAAACCATTTGGCGATAAAACTTACGGAGATAAGCCAAAAAGAAGTTTTGGAACTGGCGATAAAGACGGAGGGGCAGAAAAACGATCTTTTGGCAGAAAACCATTTGGTGAAGGCGATTCAAAACCACGTTTTGACGACAAAAGAACCTTTGGGGAAAAGAAAAAATTTGGCGACAAACCAAGCTTCGGAGACAAACCCAAAAGAAGTTTTGGCGGCAGAAATAATGAAGACAGTGGCGAAAGACGTTCGTTTGGCAGAAAACCGTTCGGAGAAAGTAGCAATGATAGCGGGGATGAAAGAAAAAAATTTGGCAGCAAAATTAATGATGAAGATGTAGAAAAACGTCCATTTGAACGCAGATATGCAGACGCAAGTGCAAAGAAAAGCGATAGCGATGACCAAAAACCACGTTTGGCATCCAAAAAATCATTTGACGAAAAAATTAAGAGTGGTTTAGGTATAGACGATAAAGAAAATTTTGGTTCGAAACGGAAATCAAAATCAGAAACTGGTTTTAAAGATTTTACTTTTGATAAAGTGAAAAAATCGGATGACGATTTCATTGCCAGCGATTTTGAAAAAGCGGCAAAATATGCAGATAAATTTACTGATGACAAACCAAAATCAGATAAAAAACGCCCTTCAAAGCTAGAATTTACCGAATCTGTATCAGATTCAAGAGAAGGAATTCGCTTGAATAAATACATTGCCAATTCAGGAATTTGTTCCAGAAGAGAAGCAGATGTACTCATCTCTCAAGGTTTGGTGTCGGTAAATGGCGAAGCAGTGACCGAGCTTGGTGTGATTGTAAAACGCAATGATGTGGTAAAATACGATGGCAGAACATTGAATCCTGAGCGAAATGTGTACTTGCTTTTAAACAAACCAAAAGACTTTATCACCACGACAAACGACCCACAAGAGCGCAAAACAGTAATGAACTTGGTGTCGAACGCCTGCAAGGAACGCATTTACCCTGTCGGCAGATTAGATAGAAACACCACAGGGCTACTTTTATTTACCAATGATGGCGAATTGGCCGAAAAACTTACGCATCCATCGCATGAAGTAAAGAAAATATACCAAGTAGAATTAGATCGTCCGATTTCGCCAGAAGAAGCTCAGGCAATTTTAGATGGCCTTTATTTTGAAGAAGGTAAGGCCATTGTAGATAGTATGGCGGTGCTTGATGAGAGCAAAAAAGTAGTAGGAATCGAAATTCATATTGGCTGGAACAGAATTGTGCGCAGAATATTTGAAGCCAAAGGCTTTGAAGTAGTGCGACTCGATCGCGTATTGTATGCAGGTCTTACTAAAAAAGATTTGCCTCGAGGCGAATGGCGTTTTCTTACCGATAAAGAAGTGATCGCACTTAAGTATCCATCGAGAACTTAGGTTCGTATTTCATTTAATTCACAAAAGGCATATCCTCATTTTTTGATGGGAGTATGCCTTTTTTCTTCGATTTTCCTGCCATGAAGGTAATTTCAAGATTAAAGAAAATACCAAACACAAAACATTGATAGTCAATAATTTAGGTATGTGCTTGAGGCACTAAACTAAAGGCATTTTAATCACAAATTCGCTACCACTTCCGACCTGTGAACTAAATCTAATTTTGCCTCCCATTTGCTCCAAACCACGTTTAGCCAACGCCAAGCCGATGCCCGAACCTGAAGTCTTGGTGCTAAAGTTTGGTTGAAATATCTTCGAGCCTAGCGTTTCATCTATGCCAGTTCCATTGTCTTTCACTTTGATTTCAGCGTTTTCATTAAATACTTCTAGCGTAATTTCAATTTCAGTAATGCGATCTGCGGGCACAGATTCGATCGCATTGCGAACCAAATTTATCATTATCCGATTCATCATATTTTCATCGCCATTCGCAGTGCATTGTTGCAAATTTGTACTAAAATTTATATTCACTTCATTTTCTGATTGAAACAAAAAAACCACATTTTGTATCAACTTCACCAACTCAAATGGTAGCTTTTTGGGCAAAGGCATTTGGGCAAAAGTGGCAAAAGATCCAGCTATTTCATTCAAATTCTCTATTTGCTCTAATAAAACAGCAGCCGAACGTAGCGCTATCTCGTGTTTATCGTCACGATCAGTCGATAGCATTCTTTGCATATTTTGCAAAGCCAATTTCATAGGTGTAAGAGGATTTTTTATTTCATGAGCAACTTGCTTCGCCATTTCTCGCCAAGCAATTTCCTTTTCCGTATTTGCCAAAACTTTCTTATTTTCTTCCAATTTTTTCAACATTCTGTTGTATTCCTTAACCAAAATACCAATTTCATCGGAAGCAGCATAGATTAATGGCTCGTTGTTTTTCTCTAAAGATGTATATTTCATTTTTTGAGTAAGCATTACCAAAGGGAGTGTTAACTGCCTAGAAAACAAATAGGTAATAGCCAAAAACAATATAAAAATCAAGGTAAAAATATTAAGAATGGCCGTGATCGAATCCATTACCTTTTCTTTAAATACAAAATCTGATTCAAAAAAAGGAATCGCTACGAAACCTAAAATAATACCTGAATCGTACGATTTCATGGGCGAATACACCGTTTTAAATTGAAATTTACCTAGCGATTCATCAATTATGGTAGCCGCTTCTTTTCTCTCCGAAATATTGGCAAAAGCAAAAGGACTTACATAAGGCGATAATACCGACCATTCAAACAAAGAAGGCTGTGTATTTAAGATCATTTTGCCATTTGCGTCATACAATACTACATCAGACTGCACATATTTGGATGCACCTTCGAGTTCGTCAGTCATTTCATCAATCGAAATTTTGTTTTGGGTAAACCTAGAGAATGTACTAGAAATATTTTGGCTCACAAAATTCACTTTTTCATTGTAGCTTTTCTCCAAATCGGCTTTAAAAACGGTATTCATAATGGTAAATGAAGTAATTGAAACAGCCACCAAAGGCAGAAAAAAGGCAATATTGATAAACAATTGAATTTTGGTGGTGAACGTGGTACTTACTTGCTTCATCTTAAAATAAAAAGTATTGCTAAAAATAAACACAGCCAACACCCCCGAAAATATGGCAAACAGAAACGAAAAATTTGAGCCCAAAATTTTAATAATCGACACTTGGTAAGCAATCAAGACTGACTTACCTGCATCAAAATCAAAGTGTTGATAGTAATTATACAGATCAAATTCGCCCTCCCTGATAGATTGGTTTTTTTTGTTAAACACTCGAGGCATCAATTTCTGCATATTGAGATTGCCACTTTCCGAAACCAATACTTCATTTTTAAAAATAGCAAAATTTGGCTTTGAATCATTATACTCCAAAGTAGAAACCTTCTCTTTAAAAAGGGCTGGCATTATACTGTTTGGTATCAAACGCCTTAATTTGAACTCTAGAATCAGGTAGCCTTTTGGGACAGAATTTGAATAAAAAGGCACAAAACTATAATAATTTGTACTCGTCCCAACCACCTTAAATATGCCTTTGAATTGGGTTCTGAATTTAGGTTTGCTGTAATTGGAATAGTAAAAAAAGTAATTTTTAACACTTTTATTCAGGCAAACACCCTTATTGTTAAACAGATAAACATTGCTTTCATATTCTTCAAAAGATTTTGAAATATAATTTTTAACCACAGTTTGCTCTACATTTTCCAGATCTTGAGATTGCCCTGCCAAGGCTTCTTTGATAAGCGTATCGGACTTTAAACTATCAGCCAGCATCTTCAATTTATAAATATCTATTACACCTGCCTCCTTATCAATTTTCTCAGCCCATTTTTTCGACTTATCTCTGTGCAACTGCTTTTCGCCATAATAGCCAGCTGTTGATATTGCCAAGGACACAATAATAATGCAGAAAAAAAGATACAAATAAGTGATGTATCGAGGTCTATGAAGTGTACTTGGCCAATTCTGCCACACCGATATACTAAGATACAAAGTGGAAAATGATATAATTTCGGCATAAAAATTGAGATACCAAGCTGCGATTGTGGCACTAAATCCGGTTAGCAACACCAGTGATAGAATGGCTTTTTTACCTTTTTTTACACTTCTGCGATGCAAATATTGGGCTACGATATGAGAAAACATAAAATAACCTAGCCCTGCCAAAAGCAGAATAATGAGCGTAATCAATTTTTCGGAAGTGTAAATCCCTATGTTAAAAATATTAAAGGAATAATAAGGATGTTGGTACCAATACTTTGAAATCTCAAACAAAGCGTAGAGCGCAAAAGCATTTAAAATAGTAAGAAAAAAATCAATAATAAAAAAGTATTTTTCGCCAAAATTCAACTTCGATATCCTACCGTGAAGCCTTAAATCGTAGCGAAAAGGCATAAACAAAATAGTAAAAAATGCTACAGCAATGGCCAGGCCAAACAACAAATCGAAATCAATCCACTGAAAAACAAACGGCTGAAAAATATTTGATCGAAAACAATAAAGACAAATAATAGCAACAGTATTACAAAACAAAAGAACACCCCAAGCCCAAATACCTTTTTTTAATACTACCAAGTAATGTAAAAGAAAAAAAATGCCAGCCAGCAAACCCGCAAAAGAAAGCAAAACCAAAGTCAATAAAATGATAGTTTCCTTTGCATTTGATTGCTCTATATTTTCTTCAAAACTTATAGAAAAGACAAAATTTTCGTTGTAGTAAACATTATTTTCGCCCTTTTTGAAGTAAATATTGCCGACTTTTTCTGGAAAAATAGCCCTATTTAGCCCCGACTTTAAGAACGCATTGTTAGTAGCATATTTTTTCTTTAGCCACAACTGATGAATAAGCACATACTTTTTGTTGTTGTATTGAAATTCATTCCTAATGATGGCTATCTTACTCGACTTGATGCTTACTACTTTAAAATTTGAAGCCTTAGTAGCAATATTTGGATCAAAAACTACCGAACTGGCCGACCAAAACTTTGGCTTTTCACCTTCAAAAATGGTAACAGGTATTTTGAACTCCTCATTTAAAGAAACAAAACTAATTTCTTGATTTGCGTCCAAATAAGTCTTAAATCTCTCATAATCTAACTGCGACTGCTTTTCAAAATCTAGCAAAGTAAGATCCAATTCAGCTAAAATCTGGTCATTATCTTTCTTAGAAACACGGCTTTCTTTGTCGTAAAAAATAGTGGCAACGAGCAATGCAGCACTTGCTAACAAAAAAAATGCTATTCTTAAAACAGGATGGATTCGCAAAGCGGTATTAAGATAAAAATTTGGATTGGTAAAAATACAAAAGTCACGCCAATTTTAGCACACCCAATTCTCCATACACCACCAATTTCGATTCTAGCAAATGGGTAATGGCTTCTCTAAAAAAAGCACGAGATTTGGGTTGCAATCTGCTCAACAGATTTTCGGGCAATAAAGCAGTATCCGCAAGCAAAAGCCGGATTTCTGCTATCGAATCTATCAAAATTGAATCTTTTAGCAGTATTTTCTTTTCGCTGAGGCAGTAATCGCATACACCACATGCCTTTTCAGTTGCTTCACCAAAGTAATGTTGGATTGAAAGTGTACGGCATTGCACTTTCTTAGATAGGTATTCATGCACGCTAAGCAGGTTCTTGGCAGCCCTACCTTTTCTAAAATGGTAATATTTACTATCGAAAGGCAAATTTGCTAACGCATACCGTTCGCCTACAAAACTGATTTGCGGTGCATCCTTTTGCTGTTTATAGATCAGAATGCCTGCCTTGTCAATTGTTTGCAAAAACATCACAATTATACTAACATCCACTTTTAATTTCTCCGCCAACACCTTCTCACTTATTACTACGAAATCCGTGTATATTTCACCTCCATAAATCCTCAAAATTGTTCGTACAAAACCATCGTATTTTGCATTTGCCACTTGAAATTGGTACAGCAATTCGTGGTCAGGCACAAATAGTGCTGAGGGCTGGTAAAAACTTTCGTTGAAAACTATCAAACCTTGCTGCTCGAGGTGTTTTAATGCAAAAAAAGTGCTTTTAATATCGAGCTTAAATACCGTTTGGAAATCGACCAGATCGAAATCAAAGCTCTGATCGCTGCCACCAGTGGCTACCTGCAAATAATTTGCCAACGCTTGATAAACCTTCTTAATATACTCAATATCAGGGTATTGCTGCTTTATTTGCTCGTTTTGAAGATCAATATCTTTGGTCGAAAATAGCGCCACAGCATACGCTTTTTTTTCATCACGTCCTGCCCTACCAGCCTCTTGATAGTAAGCTTCGAGCGAATCTGGTATGTCGATATGAATCACAGTTCTTACATCTGGCTTATCTATTCCCATACCAAAAGCGATGGTGGCTACCATTATTCTGGTTTTGCCCTTTATCCACTGTTCTTGTTTCAAACTTCGCTCTTCGTAAGATAAACCTGCATGGTAGTAACTTGCCGACATTCCTGCCTTCAGCAAGCCATCGGCAATAATCTTCGTCTTCTTTCTGCTTCTGACATATACCACCGAACTTCCAGGTACATTCTTCAATATTTCAAGCGCTTTCTTATTTTTATCCTCGACCTCAAAAACAGAATATGACAAATTGGCTCTTGCAAAACTTTTCCTAAATACTTGTGCATCAAGCATTTGCAACCTAACTACAATATCTTGAGCTACATCTGGCGTAGCAGTTGCTGTCACAGCTACAATAGGAATTTCCGGATAAATATCCCTTATTTTTGCTATTTTTAAGTAAGATGGCCTAAAATCGTATCCCCATTGTGAAATGCAATGTGCTTCGTCTACCGCCAATAATTTAACATTAAATGATGCTAATCTTTGAAAAAAACGATCGCTCTGCAACCTCTCTGGCGATATATACAAAAAATCGTAGCAATTTAGTGCCGTATTTTCAAGAATGACCTCTACTTCGTTCCTTTTCATGCCCGCATCAATATACGCAGCTCTAATCTCTCTCTTTTTTAGTTGCCCAACTTGATCTTTCATCAACGCCACCAATGGCGTAATTACCAGGGTGAGGCCACCAAGCAGTAACCCCGGTATTTGAAAACAAATTGATTTTCCACCACCTGTTGGCATCAGAGCCAAAGTGTCTTTTTTATTAAGTATTGAATTGATAATGTCAAGTTGCGGCTCTCTGAAAGTAGAGTATCCCCAATATTTTTGAAGAATTTCAGATGGAGTTGTCATTTGTGCAAAAATAACCGATTATCACAAACGAATGCTAAAAAAGCTATAATCGCTAGAAAATCCATAAATTCATCGCACTTTACAAAGGCAGATAGGTAATATTTAAACTTGATTATAGACCAAAGTTAATAATTTTCAACCTGAATAATTTCTAATTTTTCCTTATCAATCAACTGATCACGAAGCCATACAGACTGAGTCAAATATTCTTTTTGTGGAAAATAAATAAAAAGAACGCTATTGTCCTTAATAACTGGTGCAAGCTTTGAAAAGCCTTCTGATGGCAAGGCCGGACAGCCGAGGCTGCGACCCAAACGTCCTGTTGCGTCAATAAACGAAGGCTGTGCATAATCGGCCGAATGCATCACGATGGCACGCTGTCTAGCCCTATCGTTAAAGCCTTTGTCAAGCCCATCGAGCCTAATCGACAAGCCATGTTTGCCATCGTAAGTTTCTGAAATTAAATAAAAACCAAGGCTACTTTGGTAAGAATGAATGTCATTAGAAAAATTTTCGGCATACAACTCGCCAGAGTTTCTGCCATGCGATACGTAGTCGATATGAAATAAGCTAGAATCCTGCATATCAATCACATACAGGCGTTTTTCAGATGATGGTTTCTCAAAATCGGCAATGCAAAGATACCTGTAACATATACCTAAACTGTCGCATATTCGCTTGTAACCAGCAAAACCATACATAAATGATTCATAAGAAATACCAAAATTTGAAACTTTATGATAAAAACGACTATGAATAGATGGGTCACGATTCACTGCCAATTCGTTTCCAGACAAGGCAAATGAATCAAGACTGAATACAACAAACAATTGAAATACGAAAACGGTGATTTTATTCATGTTTCGAAAAAGATAATAGATATAAAAATAGTAATAAATATGGAAACATAAAATATTATTTTGATAATACGAGGTTTGTCAAAATAAAGTTGGGAAATAAAACGAGAGAACCATGCCTTTAGTAGATGTAATGAAATATTCCGACTTGAGGCACCCTTTGCTACTGATAAAATTTTTTATCAATGAAAATCGATTCAAATGGCAAATATTCTGGATCTCAAGGTTCTTTTTGTCAATTACAGAACAACAAGTTTAGGCCTTAGCAAAATTGGAGCCATTTTTCAAAAGAAGGAGAAGCACTCTTTTGTTCAATACCAAATTTTCTACCTATACTCTTCTTTGGCATTGCTATTTGAGTGTAAAGTAGCCAAATTGATTCAAAAAGTAGTACAATCTTTTGTGTTGAAAACAATGTAAATTCTTGGAAAGCGCTATAATATTACTTTTGTAGCCCCTTTTCCATATTTTTTGTTGTCGGCTTCCGAAATTGCCTTCACAAGTTTATTAGCAATAAGAAATTCATGTACTGCTTTTTTCAATATTCCGTCCCCGACTCCGTGTATTATTATCAGCTCTTTGATTCCGCTTAAAGTTGCATTATTGAATGCTACAGACAGTAAGTTTAGCTGCGTGCTCAGCAATTTCCCTTGCTTCAAACTTAGCACTTGAGTTGAATAAATATGCAAATCGACAGATTTTGAAGGTTTTTTGATAGTTGTTGGCGTTGTTTTATCAATATAAAAACGATTGGTTTTGATTGGCTTTTGATGCAACTCTGGCGTAGAATAATCGACAGCAATTTCATCTCTATTTACAAGTACTTTCATACCTATTTCCATTTCCACTTCAATCAAACCATTGTGCTTGATCGCGACAATGACACCTTTTTCACGACCTAGAGAAAAAACAACTTTATCGGCTACTTTCATGGCAAGATTGAGAAACACATTTTCTATTCAGTTGGCTAAATAATTAGTTCAAAATTCAGCATAATATTTAATTTTACAGCTCTTAAAAAATAAAAAAGTGCCACCTACGATTGAAAAAACTACTTTGGGTTTGAATTTGCCGACCGACCCACGTTGGGTAGATGTTGCTAAGATGAGTATATCGGAAATATTGATCGACCATGCGTGGTGCGAGCAAAAAGCTGCCTCTACAGGCATCTCATTGATAATTAAGTTTTTCGACCATGAAAAGTTGGTTGATAATCTTACGGTATTGGTAGCAGAAGAATGGTCGCATTTTAGGATGGTTTTGCGAGAAATGGAAAAACGCAGCATAAAATTGACCCCAAATCGCATAGATGTGTATGTAACCGAATTGATGAAATTAGAAAGAAAAGGGGGGCATATCAACACCCAATTGCTTGACAGACTGCTGATTAACGCCCTGATTGAAGCGCGAAGTGCCGAAAAATTCAAGCTGCTGTCTACACATATTTCAGATGTAAGCCTCAAACAGTTTTACCACGATTTAATGATTACCGAGGCTGGCCATTACCGCAACTACCTCGATTTAGCAAAAGAATATATGCCAGAAAATGTGGTGGAAACAAGGTGGAGCGAGATGTTGGCTGCTGAAGCTGAAATATTGACCAGAATTGGCGTAATTGAAGGTAAATTTCATTGAACGAAATAATACACACGTAGCTGTAAATATTTAGATCTAAAATTCGAGAAGTTTTGTAGCTAAGCGAGCATGGGCTGATTATTTTTAAAGATTCTATCCTCACTTACACTTTTATCAAAAATTTTTAGTGACAGTTTTGGGGATAAGATCAAAAAAAAGTGCTAGTCCATAATATAGACTAGCACTAGTGGTGCACTGTTGTTTGCGGCAATAAATACTTGAAAAAATGGCTTAAAACTTACCCATTCACTTTCTTATGATCTGACAAGAATTTCTCTAACCCGCTGGTTGTAAGCGGATGATTTAACAAGCCAACAATTGCACTTAAAGGGCAAGTAGCTACATCAGCTCCAATTTCAGCACATTTAATAATATGCAAAGGACCACGAATAGAAGCTGCAAGTATTTCTGTTTCATATCCATAATTGTTGAATATCAACCGTATTTGTGCTATTAAATCGAGCCCGTCAGTACCAATATCATCCAACCGCCCAATAAATGGCGACACATAGCTTGCACCAGCTTTGGCTGCCAACAAAGCTTGTCCTGCAGAAAATATCAACGTACAATTTGTGCGTATTCCTTTGCTAGAGAAGTACTTGATGGCTTTTAAGCCTTCCTTTATCATCGGAATTTTCACCACAATTTTTGAGTCAATTTTCGCTAACTCTTCACCTTCTTTTATCATTCCTTCATAATCTGTAGCAATAACCTCAGCACTTACGTTGGCATCTACGATATCGCAAATCTCTTTATAATGCATAAGTATTTTGTCTTTGCCGCTGATGCCTTCTTTTGCCATCAACGAAGGATTGGTGGTAACACCATCTAGTACTCCCAAGGCATAAGCCTCTTTAATTTCTGCTAAATTTGCAGTATCTATGAAAAACTTCATTTTTAATTCGATTAGATTATCAAGGTGAAATAATAGGATTTACGATATTTAGAATGAATTTGAAAACATTTAAAATGCTACTAATTTATTCTTTCATTTTGCTAATATAAGTTGGAAAGTATGTTTTCGGCAAAGAAATTTTTACTTTTTAATCGAACCACCTTTGTCCTTCGTTTGTACATTGAAATGAACCTATCTAATGGTTGCAATGCCAGAATTATCATGGAATTGTCTTTGAAACCAGGTAAAGAGTTGGCTAGATTTATTTTGCCGCAATCCTAAAACTGGAAGCCAAAAATAAAAGATTTCTAATTTGAAATAGTGCAGATTTGGTAAATAATTGAAATTCGAATTCACGACCATTGTATCTTCGCTAAAAAATCAAGCATGAATATCTATAAAAAAATAGAATTAGAAATACTAGCTGCCGATCATATTATCATTACTTCTCACAAATCGCCCGATGGCGATTCGATAGGAAGTTCGTTGGGCCTTTATCATTTCGTTTCCAAATTGGGAAAGACAGCAAAAATCTGCCATCCAGATCCTGCACCCGATTATTTGTTGTGGGTGGAAGATGTAGACAAAATAGCAACTATCACAAAAAATAAAAACGAAGTTGAAAGCGTTTTTGCAAAAGCAGACCTTATTTTTTGTCTAGACTACAACGCCACCGATAGAGTTGGCGATGAAATGCAATTGCTTCTTGAAACATCAAAAGCAAAGAAAATAATGATCGACCATCACCTCAATCCTCAAGATTTTGCTTTGTTGACAGTATCAGACACCTCTGTTTGCTCTACTTCGCAGCTTATTTACGAATTAATAGACCAATCAGGCAATATAGACTTGCTTGATGAAAAAATAGGAGCTCCACTTTACTTAGGAATTCTTACCGATACTGGCAGCTTTAGATTTCCTTCAGTTCAGCCGCGCACCCATTCAATATTGGCAAATTTGCTATCAAATGGCGTAAAACATCATTTGATTCACGAAAATTTGAACGATAGCAACACATTGAGCCGTTTGCAATTGCAAGGCTTTGCTATCAATACTAGATTGGAAATACTACCTGATTACAAAATTGGAATAATTGCCCTTACCGAGGCCGATATGAAACAATTTGACTGCCAAAAAGGAGATACAGATGGCTTACCCAATGTAGTTTTGTCGATCAAAGGCATGAAGGCAGCCGTATTGTTTGTTGAAAAAGTAGGTATTATCAAAATATCTTTTCGCTCAAAAGGCAAAGAAAACCCTGTAAATATATTGGCAACAGAACATTTTGATGGTGGAGGACACGCCAACGCCTCTGGTGGAAAAAGTGAATTGACAATGGCAGAAACATTAGAGAAAATAAAAGGATTGATACCGATGTATTTCGCTCAAAATGCCTGAAGCGGCAATTTTACCAAAATAGGAGTATAACTTGTAATGAAGAATAATCGCTACTTGCAATTGTTGTAATCAGTAAATATTTCTTTCAAATTTTGAGCATCGTAATAATTTTGTTTCAATTTGTTAGTTATCAAATTGCAATCGCTAAAGTAGCTTTCAAAATACCTCAAAAAAGGCTTTTCATCGTTGAATGCAAATGTATTGAGTATCAATCCACCACCTAAAATTGCATTGTCTTGCGAACTTACAAATTGGATTATTCTTTCATTTTGGCATAATACTGAAAAATAGTTGGTAAATAGCTCATAAGTATCTGAATATCAAACGGTTTCAGTAGTTTTATTGAAACCGTTTTCAATATAGTCCAATGATTAAAAAAAACATGTCCAACTTGTG
>JBJXGB010000041.1:0-15404 GCA_046152935.1 Cytophagales bacterium | reverse complement strand
CTGGCTTCTTCGCCAAATATTTTTTTAAACCCAAAGTCGGTAAATAAATTAACGTATTTCGATTTCATTGCATTTTCATCTAAAATCATTAAACAAATTTACACTTTTTTGTGGTTTTTTGAGGCTACCGTGGGTGTAAGGTGCTTCAAAATACAGTTTAATCAAAGAACGATTGGGGTCGAAATGTAAAAGCTACAACACGGCAGCTCGATCGAAGATAGCCTTAAATTCTGGGTTGTTGGTGGAATACTCTTTGAGCATATTCAACATCGTCTGCGTTTTTCTTTTTTCTTCGGTTATATCGTTTTTGATGGGCTCGTTGGCACGGCTTCTGTCCCACCACATATACATTACAGTGCCAATGAGTGAAGCTATCATGGTGAGAATGAGATTGTTGGTAAAATCGATTTGCTTTTGTAGCGTTTCAAATTTGCCATCAAATTTATCGTCCATGGCATCAAATCTTGCTTCAATGGCCTTAAACCCTTCATCTACCCGCACTTCAAGTTTTATTAAACGATCTCTATCTTCTACAGTATATGCAATTTCTTTGCTTTCCGCAAAAGAAATCATGGCAAAAAGTGAAGATAATAGCGTTAGATAAATCTTTTTCATAGTTTAAAGCTAGTTCTTGTCATTAGAATATAAAATTATCAACCCTAAAGCATGGCAGCTCGATCGAAGATAGCCTTAAATTCTGGGTTGTTGGTGGAATACTCTTTGAGCATATTCAACATCGTCTGCGTCTTTCTTTTTTCTTCGGTTATATCGTTTTTGATGGGTTCGTTGGCACGGCTTCTGTCCCACCACATATACATCACAGTGCCAATGAGCGAAGCTATCATGGTGAGAATGAGATTGTTGGTAAAATCGATTTGCTTTTGCACAGCGTCAAACTGCTTTTGCATACTATCAAATCTACCATCAAATTTTTCATCCATAGCTACAAACCGAGCTTCAATGGCCTTAAACCCTTCATCTACGCGTACTTCTAGCTTTATTAATCGTTCTCTATCTTCTAAAGTATAAGGAATTTCTTTGCTTTCAGCAAAAGAAAGCATGGCAAATAGTGAAAATAGGAAGGTGAAAAGCATGTATTTCATCATCCAAAGCTAACGATTATCAATCAAAATTCAAAAAAGAAGCAATTTGAGCATTAAAAGTATACAAAAAGACACCTATTTCGTTCCGTTCTTTACTTTTGGTACTTTATCTCTTTTGCTTCTGTGGAAAGTGATTCCAAAACGATGAACCTCATCTCTTATAATTTGTAAAAAACGCAATGTTTCAGATTTTTTACTTAAAAGTAGTGGCAATTCATCATTTGGCGTAAATATTTCTTCCAATCTTTTGGCTACAGATATGATGGCGATCTTGCCATACAGGTCTAGCTTTTGCAAAGATTTGATAGCGGAAGCCAATTGCCCTTTGCCACCATCAATAATAATGAGATTGGGAAGTGGTTGATTTTCAGCCACTAACCTAGCATAACGCCTAAAAATAATTTCTTCCATACTTGCAAAATCGTTTGGGCCCGTCACGGTTTTGATATTGAAATGCCTCCAATCTTTCTTAGAAGGTTTGCCATTTTTAAAACAGACCATTGCTGCCACAGGCGTAGTACCTTGTATATTGGAGTTGTCGAAGCACTCGATATGCGATGGCAATTCGGTAAGGTTCAAATCTTTTTGTACTTGAAGTAGCAATCTATTGTCTGGCTCTTCCTTGGCTTTTGCTGCTAAATTATTGTTTCTATAAAATTCAATATTTTTGAGCGACAAATCGATGAGCATTTTTTTATCGCCAATCTTGGGCACAGACATCATTATGCCCAATTCTTCTAACTCCAATTTTATGTTAGAAATAATATTTTGCTTTTTAAGATCTAATTCATCAATTAATTGCACAACAGCGGTTGTGAAAATTTCCTCTGATGTTTCATCGGCCAATTGTTGAAATTCGATTGTTTTTGATTGTACTATTCTCCCAAAAGCAATTTTAATGATGTTTATGTAGCAATCTCTGTCGTAATTATGAAATGTAATCACATATTGATTTTTGAGGTTGGTATTGAACACCATCGAGCTGCTCTGGTACTTTTCCAAAATATCGAGTTTCCATTTCGATTTTTGCGCTTTCTCAAAATCCAATGATACAGAAAACTGCTTCATTTGGGCAGTAAAATATTTTTTTACAATAGATAAATCTCCATTTAAGATCAGTTTAACTTGCTCGATATCAGCAATATAATCGCTTTCAGTTTGCAATGCTTCGCAAGGGGCTTTGCAATTGCCAAGGTGATATTCGAGGCATTTCTTAAATTTCTGCTTCTTGATATTATTTTCAGATAGATTTAAGTCGCAGTTTCTGATTGTAAATAGTTTTTTGATAAGATTCAGCACCGTGTACATGGCCGCTACATTTGCAAAAGGGCCAAAATGCTCGCCTTTTTCCTTCTCAAGTTTTCTTGTGGCAAATATTTTAGGAAATCGGTCTTTTGTTAGTATAATGTAAGGATATGTTTTATCATCACGCAGTAAGATATTGTACTTAGGTTGATAGGTTTTTATTAGGTTATTTTCTAATAAAAGAGCGTCAGCTTCTGAATTTACGACAATAAATTCTATCTTATGTATTTGTCTTACGAGTGAACGCGTCTTATTATCAGTATGAATTTTACTGAAATAGCTGCTTACGCGCTTCTTGATATTTTTGGCTTTTCCTACGTAAATTAGTTCGCTTTCCTTGTTGAAATACTTATAAATACCCGGATTGACAGGCAGTGTTTGAATTGTCGCTTTGATCGCCTGCACCATCGATGTATCAGATTCCATCTAGGTTGTTGTCAGATTTGTAAATATGAGGGCTTTTTTCGAGCGAATCGACTTCCACTGGTTCAGAATTGGTGTATTTGCTACAATCGAGCTGTACTGCATATCTTGCTGGCTTTTTAAAAGGCGATTTTTTCAGTATTTTGTTGGGGTCGGCATACACTGCATCCATGTATAATCCAAAAATGGGCAATGCCAATTTCGAGCCTTGTCCGAATTGTAAATCTCTAAAATGGATACTTCTGTCATCACCACCTACCCAAACTGCGGAAACTAAATTTTGATTTACACCCACAAACCATCCATCTGATGAGTTTTGCGTGGTGCCAGTTTTGCCACCAATTTCATTGCCTTCGCTCCACAAATTTTGGTATCTTCTCAAACCCATCCCTGTTCCACCCTTCAATTCGGTGGCTCCACGCAACATATATAGCATCGTGTAAGCCGTTTCCTCATTTAATACTTCTTCACGTTTAGGTGCAATTTCTTGAATGATATTACCATTTTTATCTTCTATACGGGTAATAAAAATTGGTTCTGTGTATGTGCCTCTGTTGGCAAATGTGCTAAAAGCACCAACCAATTCGTAGATAGAGACATCGGCTACACCATAGGTGAGGGAAGGTGTGGGCTGCAAATCACCTTTTATGCCCAATCTTTTGGTGTAGTCTACGATTGTCTGGGGCGATAATTTTTTAATCAAATAGGCTGCAACAGTATTTACCGAGCGAGAAAGGGCTTGACGTAAGGTAAGAATTTCGCCAGTAGAAGGACCATCAGCATTTTGAGGTGTATAAGAAGTTTTGGAAAATTCGTCATAAAAAGATACGGGTTCGTCTTTCACTTTGTAGCAAGGCGAGTAGCCATTGTCCATCGCAGCAGCATAAATGAACGGTTTGAAAGTAGAGCCTGGCTGGCGTTTGCTTTGTTTTACATGATCGAATTTGAAAAATTTATGGTTGATACCACCTACCCAAGCTTTTATGTGTCCTGTTTCTGGCTCCACAGATAGCAAACCAGTATTCAAAAATTTCTTGTAGTACGTGATAGAATCGACCGAACTGAATATTGTGTCTCGTTCTCCACTCCAGGCGAAAACTTTCATTTTCTTTTTTAGATTCATATAATAGTTGACAGAATCGATATTTGCGTTGAATTTTTCTTTTAAATACCTGTAAGTATCTGTCCGTTTCGTGGCATTTTCAATAAAATTGGGTATTTCTTTGGCCGTCTCATCTACCCAAGGGTTTTTGCCGGCCCAGTGCAAGTAAAATTGAGATTGTATGTATTTCATGTGGTTTTCCACTGCTTTTTCAGCATACATTTGAAGGCGAGAATCAAGTGTAGTGTAAATTTTCAAACCATCAGAATACAGACTATAGTGATGCTCTTTGCACCAATTGAGTAGATAATTGTTCACTACGGTTCTAAAGTATGTAGCGATGCCTTGGTTGTGGTTTTCTACATTGTATTTTAAGTTAAGTGGCGACTCTCTCAAAGTATTTTTTTCTTCGTTGGTGATGTACTTATACTTTTCCATCTGTTCGAGCACGGTATTTCTTCTCAAAAGCGAACGAACTGGATTGTAGATTGGACTGTACAGTGACGGTGCTTTTAGTACGCCAACCAATACAGCAGATTGCGTAATAGATAAACTATCAGTAGTGGTGCCAAAGAAAGTTTGTGCGGCTACTTTTATGCCAAAGGCGTTGCTACCAAAATCGACCGTATTGAGGTACATCGTAATAATTTCTTTCTTGGTATAGGCGCGTTCAATTTTAATTGCTGTGATCCATTCTTTTGTTTTAATTATTACTTTTCTCATCAGACCATTTGCAGAAAGAATTCCCTCGTATTTTTCGGAGCGAGTGCTAAAAAGATTTTTAGCCAATTGTTGTGAAAGTGTGCTTGAGCCTCTGTTGTCGCCTTTTATGAGGTAAAATGCGATTGCAAAAATTCCTTTCATGTCAATACCAGAATGTTCTTCAAACCTAATATCTTCGGTAGCCAAAAGTGCCTTAATTAAATTGGGCGATATCTGCTCGTATTCAACGGGCGAGCGGTTTTCTATAAAATACTTGCCTATCATTACGCCATCGGATGAAATTAACTCCGAAGCAACCTCGCTTTTAGGATTTTCTAGTATTTCTAGGCTAGGCATCGATCCAAAAAGACCAAAAAAATTATAGTTTACGGCACAAATGTATCCGCCAATGAAGAGTATCATAGCGAAAAAGCCAATCCAGATTGCTTTAATTAAAATAGAAAAATTCATGATTTAGGATTAAAATTCAAATTGGATTTTTTTGTCTGAATATTTTTTTATGAATTTCTTTTTATCAATTTTTGCAATGTAAATACCTGACAATGAACTATTTGAGATCAAAGGTCGGGTATAAAATAAAATGCTATCGCCCTCTTTCTGCAAATTGTCTTCACTCACAATATTATTTTGTTGGTTGTAAATATAAGCCTCGGCAATTTCAAAGAGTTTGCCGCCCTTATCAATTTTATCAATTTCTAAAGCATAAATTTTTATTCCATACGAAGAATCTACTTTGAATAAAAAAGGATCATTTTGTCGTTTTTGAACAGAATCTAGTAGTATTTTGCCCATTTTTGAGGCGAAAGCCACCAATTGACCTTCGGTGATGCGTTGCAGCTTGCGATCTTCCATTTCGAGTTTGAATTGAGATGTATCTCTATTATCGACTGGATGACAGCAAAAAAGCAAACTAGACATTAAAAATGTTGAAAGTGTTTTTTGACAGTGATTCATACCACAAAACTAATCTATATTCAAGAGGATAAAACTTGTAAGGCAAATTTGGAAGCAAAATTTTTCAACCCAAAGCAGATACTTTTGCCATTTTTGAAATTAAATATTTTTTGCCCGTGGCAATTTCTTTGCAGAGTATTCGGGTTCTTCTTATCTCTTCTTTTTGAAATTGTCTTTTATTGAATTCAAACAATTTACCTATTTGAATATCAGACAGATACAAATGATCGCCACCTTCATCAAACCATTGCAGTGCCTTTTGAAGTTCGTGATCTGAGCAAGACGATGCTTTGGGATTTTTAAAATATTTGGCCAAAACATCCAAAACAAAACTTGGGAATACTTCGGTGTTTAACATTGGCTTTGCAATGGCAATAAATTCATTTTTCCATTCTTTGCCATGTGGCTCTACTTTAGAGCCATTTTTTACTTGGTTGATTAGATGAGCCACTTCATGTAAATAAGTTACTAAAAAAGAAAGTGGATTCAGATCGGCATTTACCGTAATGGTATGCAATTTGGTAATGGTATGAAAGCGATAATCGCCCAAACGGGTTTGTCTTTTCTTGTTGATTTTAAAATAAAACTGGTATTGTTGCCACAATTGGAAGCAATATTCCACAGCAGAAGCTGGAAAATATTGGTAAAAAACATCTTTCGGATTAACAATTTTAGACATTCTACTATTAAAATCAGCTTTTTAATCATTTAATGAAATTTCACAATCCATAGCTTCTGATTTTAGCAAATTGTATTCTCTGAAATATTCTTTGTATTTTCCATTGGCATCTGGTTTGTAACCTACAACTTCCATATCTTCAGGGTTTACTAAAAAATATTCTTTTACGCCATATTTTTCATAGGTATGAAATTTTCTGTGGCTATCGAAGTAGGCAGTTGTAGGCGAAAGTATCTCAATCACTACATCTGGAGCTCCATATATCCATTTTTTGATAATTTCAATTCTTTCATTAGATACAAATAAAATATCTGGTTGGAAAATGTTTTCTTCGTCAAAATGCACGTCAAAAGGGGCACTAAAAACTTTGCCCAGAATATTTTTTTTGGTATGAAGAAAAAGTTTTGCAAAAATTTCTCCAGACAAATCTTGGTGTTTTTCTATTGGACTTGCCATTTCTATTATTTCACCGTCTATTAGTTGATATTTGCCGCCCTCTGGCAGATTCATGTAGTCTTCAACGGAGGCTTTTTCTTTTGTGAGTACCATATATTCTACTTTTTCAAACTAGCGATAAAGATTTGAATTGCTTGTTATTTCACCGTCAATTAATTAATATTCAGCGCCTTCTGGTAGTTTCATTAACCCATCATAAGGTTCAAAAGCTTATAATGGATTATAATGACCTTATTCATACACAATTCCATAAGGCAATCTTGCTTGAATTCCTTGCCATTTATTCAAATTTGATACTGTTTTGTAAGTATTGTAAAAAGGTCCAAGTTCAGCTTTTAGCTCTTTTACGGCTGCATCTTTTTGGAAATCATCCATAATTTTTTCTAGGAAATTTTTGCTTTCTGGCAAGTAAATTACCTTGTAGCTACTGTCCAATTTGGCCTCTGCCACAGCTATTTGCAGCGCTTTGTCTAAGCCGCCCAATTCATCTACCAATCCATTTTGCTTGCCTTCAATGCCGCTCCAAACTCTGCCTGAAGCTATTTTTTTCAAATCTGCTACACTCATTTTCCGTGCTTCGGCTGCTTTGGTAGTAAATTCTTCGTAAATCTGATTCACTTCTTCTTGAATGGCTTTTCTTTCGTAAGGTGTAATATCTCTGGTAGGTGTGCCAATATCAGAAAAAAGACCTGTTTTTACACCATCAGTAGTGATTCCCAACTTATTTTTCAAAAAATCTTTGATGTTGAAAAGCAATCCAAAAACACCAATAGAACCCGTAATAGAATTGGGCTGCGCCACAATTTTGGTGCATCCCATTGCCATGTAATAGCCACCTGAAGCCGCCACATCCGACATAGAGGCAATGATTGGCTTTTTCTTGGCTGTGAGCACAATTTCACGCCACATTACATCCGATGCCATGGCACTGCCACCAGGCGAGTTGATTCTCAAAACCACAGCTTTGATATTGGTATCCAATCTCGCTTTGCGAATTTCTTCTGAAACATCATCGCTGCCAATGGCATCATCGCCACTTTTTCCAGAATTAATGTCGCCTTGTGCCACGATTACGGCCACTTTATTGGTTGATTTATCTTCTTTTTCCTTAATCGTAGATTTGTATTTGGTGTAAGAAACAAAGTTTATTTTTTCACTTTCTGCAATGCCAACTTGCGTTTTCAACGCACTTAAAAACTCATCATAATAGCCCAAATCGGTCACTATTTTAAGTTTCAAAGCATCTTTTGGATTGTGAATCAGCATAGAATCTGATATCAGCTTTACTTTTTTGTACTCAATTCCCCTCGATTGGGCAATATTTTTGAGCATAAAATTATTCATCGAGCCCAAATAAGAAATGGTTTGTTCTTTACTGTAATCGCTCATTTTGTCAAGCACAAATGGTTCGATAGCACTTTTGTAATCACCTACTTTGAATATTTCTGGTTTAATATCTAATTTTTCAAAAGTGCCTTTCAAAAACAAATACCTGGCTCCAAAACCATTCAATTCTATCAAACCAGCAGGATTTAGAAATATTTTATCTGAAACTGAAGCTAAATAGTAGGCTGCCTCAGAATACGTTTCTGAATAAGCATAGATAAATTTCCCCGAATTTTTAAAATCCAGCAATGCGTTTCTCAATTCTTCTATCGATGCCATTCCTCCTTGAAATGCACTCACAGTGAGGTAGATACCTTTGATCTTATCATCAGATTTGGCATTGGCAATGGCCGATCTCATTTCTATCAACCCAAGGCCACCGTTGTCGGGGGCAAATGGAATATCTAGCCCCTCAAACGGATTTTCGATCTCTTTTTCAAGTATTTTTTTATCGAGATTGAGAGTCAAAATCGAATTATCTTTCAACATTACTACCTCTTTGCCGGACGAAAATGCAGCCCCAATGCCAACAAACACAAATATTATCACAATAAAGAATAGCATCATTCCTAAAAAGGTTGCTAATATTCTGCCAAGGAATTTCCACATAATTGTTTTTTTTAAGCTGATTATTGTTCGATTTATTTATTAACCTCTAATGTGGTAATTTGATTGCAATATTCAAATATAAATATTGCCAGAATTGAATTTTGATTTGATATTTTCGTAAAAGCAGCTCAAAGCCGTTGATTTGCAGTTTTTCCAGCTTCAAAATAAAGGCTAATTTTTGTGATCTTTGGGTTGCACCAATACCACTTCCTCTTTTTCCACTATTACCTTGCCGGCAGCGAAGCCTTTCGGTTTTCGCACATATTTCTTGGGCGTAACGGTAACAGGCACCAAAGAATCTGATTTTCGCTTAGAGTAAAATGCCGCCAGTTCAGCTGCTTTTTCGATCACATTTTTGGGGAAATGCTTACCCGATTGGTATTTTATCACTACATGCGAACCACTCACATCTTTGGCATGAAGCCACAAATCTTCTTTAAAAGCGTGCTTTAAAGTCAATAGATCGTTATTTTCTGCGCTTTTGCCAACCCAAATATGAAAACCTTGGCACTCAAAAGTACGAAAAGGAAATGCAGGCTGGCTTTGCAATGAAGCCTCGATGTTGATCTTATTTATTTTTGCAAATTGCCTAATGGCTTTGATATCAACAATAGCTTGTAAATCAGCTAATTGCACTTCTAAGGTTGACAAAATTAATTGTTTTTGATGCAAATTTTCTTGCAGTTTATTCAGTTCTATCTTTCTGTTTTTCGATTTTCGATAATAATTTTCTGCATTTTTTTGGAGCGAAATCTCAGGCTTCAGTTTGATCGAAATATCTTGATTTGCATAGAAATCAAAAAAGGTAAATGCCTTTTCATTTTCAATTTTCAAATGCAAGTTGGCCATGATGATATTGGCTGTTTGCTCGTAATCGCTGCTTTCTAAAAATAAATCAAGCTCTTTTTTGCTTTTGGCAATGTAGTTGGCAGTTTTTTTTATTCGCTCGGTCAGATATTTTCTGATTTGCTCTTTTTCCCTTTGGAGATAGTACGTTTTTGAGAAATGTGCATAAAATTGGTTTGCCTCATCTGTTTGAGAATATGAATTAGCCTCAACTTCGTTTTTAGACTTTGGAATTTGAAACTCAAAGTCATTTTCAAGGCTGTTTTTGAATACCGATATTACTAAATTGTTCTGTAATAAAATCACATTGGCATTTCTGCCGTGCATTTTGAATACAAGCTGAAAATCGCCTTCTAACTCAAAATGAAAGCTTCTATCGCCCCAATGGGTGCAGACATCTACAATTTTCTTATCGATAATATCTGGAAAAATATCTGCCGAGTTTTTTCTAGCACGGTGAAATTCATTTGGGAAATGCAGAAAGCCAGTCTCCGCCTGCAGATCGGCTACAATATAAAAGTCGCTAGCTTGGTTTGCAAAGCCAAGCACCAATTCATCTTTGTTTTGCGAAAAGCACACAGCCAAGGCATGGTTTTTGAGCTCTCGGTTTAGCTCTTGCGATAGTAAGTTTAGAAATTCGGATGAACGAATGTACTTTTCATCTTTTATATTTTCCATAATTGCTCAAACTTCGCTATAAATTGCGACAATTATTTTTAGATATTAAATTTCCATCTCTATGAAAACAGCCCTGATTGCAGGCGCTACTGGCCTGGTTGGCAAGCAATGTTTATACAAACTTTTAGAAAACCCAAACTACGATAGCGTATATGCTTTGGTTCGCAAACCGTTAGAAATCAAGCATTTGAAGCTGAAGCAAATCGTATTTGACTATCAAAATTTTGCTGTGCTCGATATTATTTGGGAGGTGACAGATGTGTATTGCTGTCTTGGCACAACGATGAAAAAAGCGGGTACGAAAGCCGCATTTTATGAAGTCGATTTTACTTTTGTGTTGAATTTGGCCGCTTATTTTGCAAAGAAAAGCACGCCAAACTTTTTATTGATTTCTGCCATAGGAGCCGATGCCAATTCGTCTATTTTTTACAGCAAGGTAAAAGGCGAGATTGAAACTGCCATTTCAAAACTCGATTACAAAGGCATTTTTATATTCAGACCATCTTTTTTAATGGGCAACAGAGACGAAACCAGAACTGGCGAGAAAATTGGCGTAGCTGTGGCGGCACTGGTATCGCCATTGCTATTTGGTAACGCAAAAAAATACCGACCAATCCACGCTGCGAAAGTAGCCAATGGCATGATAGAGCGGGCTTTGAGTGGCAATGAAGGCGTATTTGTGATTGAAAGCGATCGCATATAATAGGATTGCAACACAGCGTTCAAAAACCTATCTGCGTTTCTAAAACTTAAAACAAATCCAAAAAATCTTTGGCTGTAACCATAGCAATATGCTGAAAAGGGTGAAGTACCAACAGATCAATATCGCTTGTGATAATGCCGTGGTGTCGGGAGTTCCCTCCCGACACGATTCATACAAATCCAATCCAAAGTCGTTGGAACTTAGCTGTAAGTCTAAAGGCATATTTATGTAGTAGTGCTACATTTTATAAAAAAGGTGTTCAAAATTTAGTTGATGTTACGCATTATTTAGATTTTGTGTGGCTGAAAGTGTCGGGAGGAAACTCCCGACACCACGAGAAAAGAAGCAGAATTATTAAAGCTATTTATTGATGAGAATATGCTTTGGATTGACACCATCAACTTTGAACAGTATGTTGCCGTGGTGTCGGGAGTTTCCTCCCGACACGATTCATACAAATCCAATCCAAAGTCGTTGGAACTTAGCTGTAAGTCTAAAGGCATATTTATATAGTAGTGCTACATTTTATAAAAAAGGTGTTCAAAATTTAGTTGAGGTTACGCATTATTTAGATTTTTTGTGGCTGAAAGTGTCGGGAGGAAACTCCCGACACCACGAGAAACCGCTTCATTTTTAGTTCTTTTTCGACTTGTAAGTAGTAATTTAAAGTGCATTTCCTCAGGAAATGCAGTCAAAAGCGGTGACAATATTTGTAACTAAAAGGTAACCAAAAATTAACATGGGCTTAATAGTGCAATAATAGTAAAGTGGGAGTTTTGTAAGTTACCCGACCTAATTTGCAACCTATGTCATTTAATTACGCCCACTCAATAGCTACGTATGCTCAACCTGTAAAAAAAGAGCCATTTTTTTCAAAAACTATGCAGACAATTAGTGCCAAACAAACAAGGTCGCTTCCTTTTTTCAACATTTGCAAAAATCGAGGCCGCTTTGCAGCCATTATTTTATTATTGCTGAGTTTGTTGTTGGTAGAGAAGAGCTGGGGGCAGGTAAGTATGTCATCAAGTAGTTCAATAACTCAAAATTTTAATGGGCTAATAAATTCCAGTAGTGCTACTTTTAGTGATAATTCAACAATTTCAAATTGGTATTCTCAAAGAACGGGCTCAGGTACAACCTACGCAGCAGATGCGGGATCAGGAAACAGTGGTGGACTTTATAGTTATGGTACAGGAACAAATGTGGAACGAGCTTTAGGTACTATTGGCTCTGGTAATGCCGCAGCTGGTAGTTTCGCACATGGTGTGTTACTAAGAAATACATCAGGTAATGTGATAACTTCAATTACCATAAGCTATACATTAGAGCAATGGCGCAATGGAGGCAATACAACACCAAACGTTGTTTCTTTCTATTATAAAACCAGTTCTTTGAATATTACGGCTTTAAATCCAAATGTCAATACAACTTGGACTTCTGTTTCAGCTTTAAATTTGTCAAGCCCTATAAACACTGCCTCTGCTTCAGCTTTAGACGGAAATAACGCTTCAAATAAAGTTACCGTTTCAAATATTTCGATTCCAAGTTTATCGTTAGCAAATAATGATTACATCATGCTTAAATGGGAGGATCCAGATCATGCAGGTAGTGACCACGGTTTGGCAATAGATGACGTAACAATTTCTTGGACAACTTCAGTGCCCTGCACCCCACCCACAGTTTCTGCCACAGGGTTGAGCCTTACACCTTCCGCCACTAACATGAATGTTAGCTGGACTAACCCACCAAGTGGGGCAGATGGAGTAATAGTTGTAGCCAGTTCTGTTGCTGGTTTTGTAGCTCCAAGCAGTGGTACTGCATATACACAAAATGCAGTTTATGGCAGTGGTGCAAACTTAACCAATGGCAATTTTGTAGTTTTTACAGGTGCAGGTTCAAGTGTAAACGTAACGGGACTCCAGTCTGCCACTCCATATTATTTTGCAGTTTATACTTATTCTGCTAGTGGAGTTTGCTATAATACAATTGATGTACTTACTGCAACAGGCAGTACCTTGTTTGATGGAGGTACTTTTTGGGATGGAGACGGAAGCACTTCAGCAGCTTGTGGAGGAAATGGCACTTGGTCAACCTCAAGTACCACATTTTCAGTAGATGCTTCCTGTTCATCAAGCGGGTATATACAGACTACAGGGCTTCTTTCATTTGGTAGCACTGCTGGTGCAGTTCAAGTATCGGGCACGGTAAGTGCAAATAATGGTCTTAAATTTTCAACAACTGGTTACACTATCTCAAACGGCACAGGCATCAATTTAGGTGGTGCAGCTGCATTATTAAACACAATCACCACCGACCCAAGTGTAACGGCATTAATTAGTTCTACTCTTAATGTTTCCAATGGTATGACGAAAGCTGGTACCGGCACTTTGAGTTTAGCTGGTACTAATACCAACTCAGGTTCTACAATCATTTCGGCAGGCACGCTCTATGCAGCCTCTAGCAGTGCTTTTGGAACATCTGCTGTATCTATTTCCAATGGAAATTTACTTGTAGGGTCCAGTACAAATATTGCCAATGCGATCACAGTAAATTCGGCTGTTTCTAGTTCAGCATACGCAGTTAATTACGATTTCGCTACTGCTTCTGCCAGCACTGTCACTGGCTCAGGCTATTCAGTATCTGCTATATCGCAAGGCAATAACTTTGGAACCACACCTTTAACTAATAATACTTCTGCTTCCTCAGGATACGCTGGAGCAACAGGTGGAAATAATGCAGGTGCTGCTGCTAGAGCTGGTGTTTTAACTATTGCCGGAAATGGAAGCGCGTATTTTGAATTTACACTGACACCTTCTGTTGGTACAGTTAACTTAACATCATTACAGTTTGGTTCTAGATCTACTAATACTGGTCCTCAAGCATATTCTCTACGTTCCAGTTCAGATGGCTATGCTTCAGATATTGCTACTGGTGCTTTAGCTAATAATTCAACCTGGGTTTTAACAATACCCTCCTTAATTACTACTGTTACAAGTAGCATCGCTACCGCTATCACTTTCAGAATTTACGGCTATAATGGTTCTGGAAATCCTGGAATGGGGACAGCAAACTGGCGAATAGATGACTTAAGTTTTGGTGGCAATGTGGTGGTAAGTACCTCAGCGCCTAGTGTCATGGGCAGCGATATAACCAGTGGTACAGCCACTTATAGTGGCGATATTACTTTAAACGATAATGTTACGCTTACCTCTGCTTTAGGAGGCACGGTATCAATTTCTGGAAATTTTCTCAATGGTTCTGGTACGCCTACTGTGACAAAAGTTGGGACTGGTACAGTTCAATTGTCCGGCACCAACACCTATCAAGGTACAACTACCATAAATGGAGGAACATTAATCTTAAGTAGAACTGGAGGAGGGACATTACCCAGCACAAACAGTATAATTGTCAACGCTGGTGGCACATTAATCATAAATTCAAATCAGACATTGAACACACTAATTGTCAATGCCGGTGGAATCTTAATTATTAGTGATGGCGTAACATTAACAGTAACTCAACCACTCCAAATTAGTGGCACCATAAACCTAAATGCCACAGGATTGATTACAAGCAGTCCTTCAACCACATTCACCTTGAATGCTGGAGCAACCCTAGTTACTGGTAATATCAATGGAGTTGCTAGTTCTGTCGGTACATTTTCGTCTGCAACATACACATCTGGTGCCAATTATATATTTAGCGGTACATCTGCCCAAAGTACAGGTTTTACTGGACTTACGCTGAATACACCTGGCAATATCATTATTTCAAATACCAATGTTACGTCAGGTGTTACCCTAGATGCAAATATTAATAGTTCAGGTATCGTAAGTGTATCTGGTAGTAGCATATTGACAATGCCAGCTTCAAATAGCATTACCAAATCAGGAAGCGGGGTGGTTTCTGTGGCTGGTACTATAAAAACAGCTAATGCTTTAGGATTTAGTGACGCTTCTGCCAATGCTTCATTTATAGGATATTCAGCAACTGATTTTAATTTGGTGTCAGGTTCTACAGTGGAATACATTGGGTCAGCACAACCAATCACAAATCAAGTAAATTATCAAAATCTGATTCTTTCAGGCGCGGGTACCATAACAGCTAATTCAGGAACTAATGCCGTAGCGGGTAACTTCACCAACAATCTTTCGACTGGAATATTTCAAAACAATAATGGCACCGTTTCGCTCACTGGCACAAACCAAACCATCAGCGGTACGGCTGCTACCGATTTTTACAATCTCAATATAGGCAACGGCTCAACAGTGACTTTAAACAGTGCACAACGCGTGTCAAATACCCTTAGTTTGGGCACAACTTCAACATTAAACGCCAATGGAAACCTCACCATCGTCTCTACTTTTACAAGTACGGCTCGTGTTGGCGAGATTCCGTCAAGCGCTACCATTACAGGCAATGTAAATGTGCAAAGAT